>JBHHXT010000068.1:0-21933 GCA_046757165.1 bacterium
TAATGCCGCCGCAAATCAACAACACCCTCCGCCGGAAAATCCGGAAAGATCACCAAGGTCAGGAGATACAACATCGCCATCCACGAGAAATCCAACAAAAACAAGAAGAAGTCGTAGGTCCGCTCCTGCTGCGAAAGGGCGTTGAACCACAAGCCAAGGTATAACATCAAAAGAACTACTAGCCAGACAAGGTGAACCCAGTAGATGTTGATTCTTTGGCGGTACTTCAGGAGCTGGCCGATGCCCTGCAAGAGTTGCGCTACCCCAAGGCCGATGATTATGAGAAAGAAGACTGCGACATACTCGTAAAGCGTCATTGGCGATGCTCCGTTGTTTTACGTAGACGATGTCTATATTGAAAACGGCCTTAGTTTTCTTGCAACACCTGCAATGCCGCCTCCAATATGCTGTCTTTCCCCGCGTCCAGATCCGCTTCACTCATGAAGATTTCAATATCCGGCGGAATGCCGACCTTTTCATAATTGACCATCTCGTGAGAAAAATATCTTTCGTTAGAGAGATGGGCACAGTAATCGCATTGCCCAGGTAATGGTTTTCATGCGGGTGCGTAAAGGTGTTGTTCCAGGCCGGGTCTTTGTCATCAATTGGGGAACGCGAGTACTCAATGCCAATCTCGAATCTCCTCGAGCCAAGAGGTTCTGCAGGCGATAGTAATTTAAGAGAACCAATCAAGCTGCCCTGTTTGATGAATTTCCGAAACTGACTCTGCGTCAGGGAAGGATCCAGCTCAATCGAGCAGTTATTGACGGCAGGATTGACATGCAGGTCTTGCGCATAGGATGCCGTAATGAGTAGAGAAAAGATCAGGACACTTACGATTCCAGGTAATGTTTTGGCTTCCATGATGACCTCCTTTTGTCGAGCATGGTATTTGTTATCCTTTTTTACCTTTCAACCTGAATTATTCCCAAATCGTCATTTCAAGCTCAAACTGCTCAGACGCCTCCCTTCATTTTTCTTGATAAATTTGTTTGATAGGTCGCTGCCACCCTGATCATTCTTCAGTTTGCAGCAGCGTTTTGAGTCTGGCCGCCAGCACTTTCTTTGGAACCGCTCCAAGAATATGATCGATGACTTGACCTTCCCTAAAAAAAAGGAAGGTAGGCAGATCTCGGATGCCATACTGTTTAGCAACCCGCTTAGAGTCGTCAACATCTATCTTACAAAATTTGATTTGCCCCTTGAACTTTTTGGCCAACTTTTCTATCATGGGCGCCATCATATGGCAGGTGCCGCACCAGTCAGCGGCAAATTCCACCACCACAGGTTGTGCACACTCGAGAACTTCTTTTTGGAAGTTGGCATCGGTCAGTTTTGTATTTGTTGACTCATCGTTCATAGACTCTTTTTGTCCTTGTTTCGAGTCTTTGAACATTCACCTTTCGTGCCAAAACAAAAAAGCCATCCGGGGCACGCTCCAAATGGCTTATTATATTGATATTACCGTTAGTACAATTACCTTATCGGTTCTTCAAAAGGTTGAAATATGATTCCCAAAATACTGGAAATTCCCATTATTTTGGGAATTTGTGGCAGCTCATTCTTCTTCTGGTAAGCTCTTAGGGTAGGTTTGAAATTGTATCGTAGGCCCGCTGAAGTGTCGCCAGTGGAAGGAATAGTTCTAATGGATTTTCCGGTAAGGGTATGAAACCAAATTGCTCATAATTCCTTATAGGCTTTCATCGCATCTAATAGTTTCTTGTTGGGTGCAGGTGGATTTTCGATTGTTTCAAAGAAAGTATTTGCGCTTTGCAACGCCAACCTGATAACCCGCTCACGTTCAATAATCGATTGTGCTTTCTCAAAAGCCGACTGCACGAGAAACTGGTTGACTGTGGCTCCGGTAAATTCAGCAGCCTGGATTAGCGTATCATAAACCTGTGTAGATACCCGTGCGGATACACGCTCAGTTTTCTTGAGTTCTGACATTTTTATTCCTTCTGTTGATGAAGTTGTTGAAAAAATCTCATGCAAAGTCGTGGAGGCGTAAGGATTTCCATAGAGGTCCCTTTGCATCCTGGCGTCTTTGCCTGCGGCTTGCCGTACTGGGAAAACAATCATTTGGTGCCAAAATGGCAACAAAAAATTTATTTATCCCGAGTGATACCCAGTTTTTTCATCCTCGCATCCAAGGTAGTGGATTTTATCCCCAAAATCTTTGCGGCGCCTTTCTCTCCACTCACGCGCCAACCGGTCAACTCCAGAGCCTCGATAATATGGTTTCTCTCTGTTTCTTCCAGAGTAGAGATAGGTGACGCGCAAGAGGGAGCGCTGGTTATTGGCAGCCAATCCCCCAATTCGAGCTTCTTGCCCTGACTGATAATCACGGCCCGCTCAATAATATTCTCCAACTCCCTGACATTGCCCGGCCAATGATAGTCCCGCAGCCTATCCATCGCCGTTTGGGTGATGGTTCTGAGCCGCTTGCCGCTCCTGGCGCCATATTTCTTGATAAAATGGTTGACCAACAAGGGGATATCTTCTTTGTGTTCTCGCAGCGGCGGGCATGTGATCGGAAAGACATTCAGCCGGTAATAAAGATCCTCACGAAAATGGCCGTTCTCGATTTCTTGTTCCAGCTCGCGGTTGGTGGCGGCGATCACGCGCACATTGACGGTCAGGGTCTTGACGCTGCCCAGGCGCTCGATCTCGCCTTCCTGCAAAACGCGTAACAGCTTGGCCTGCAGTTCCGGCGGCAGGTCGCCGATTTCATCGAGAAAAATCGTGCCGCCATCGGCCAGCTCGAAACGCCCGATTTTGCGGGAAAGGGCGCCGGTGAAGGCGCCTTTTTCATGGCCGAACAGCTCGCTTTCGATCAGGGTTGCCGGCAACGCCGCACAATTGACTTTGACCAATGGCCGGTCTCCGCGGGCGCTGATGCTGTGCACCGCACGGGCGACGAGCTCCTTGCCGGTACCGGTTTCGCCCAGGATCAGCACCGTGGTATCGGTAGAAGCGACCTGCTCCACTTTGCGCAGCATGCACTTGAGCGCCTCACTACAGGTGATGATCTCGCCGAAGTTGTGCTGAAGTTTGATTTCATCCTGCAAATAGACGTTTTCGGCATGCAGACGGTTTTTTAATCGTTCCACCTCGGACAGCGCATTTTGCAGCGCTTCGGCAGCCCGGGTCTTTTCTCCGACCTGAAAGGCAAGCTCTTTCGTCTGTGCTTCCAGTCTCGAGCTGATCCTGGCGAAACTGCGCGACAGAAACACGGACATCGAAATCATCAGGATCAATATGGCATAGAGAGGCGTCGGGAACTCTTCAAAAACCCACGGTTCCGGTACGACTTCCAGCGCGATCAGAAACCAATAGGCTGCCGTGAGCGCGAGCGGTATCATCCCGAGCAAGATGATCCAACTGCCTTCAAACAGGAGCTTGCGTTTTCTGAGCCAGGCCGCGGCAAGCGCTCGCAGTATCTCCACAGAGGCAGCCATATAGAATATGATGAGATACGTTTCCGCCATCAAAGGTCTGAACCAACCCCAAACGGTCAGGCTCGAGCCAATCAGGAAAAAAGCGATGAAGAGTCTGGGGAGCCTGGGGTAGATGAGCGAATAGGTCAATCGGATAAAGGATAACATCGTGAGCGTGAACGCTGTGTTTCGCACGATCAGGACAAAAACCGAATTAGCTGGCTCCGTTATGAAAAATAGTTGGAACCAGAAATAAACGGTCAGAGCGAAAAAGGTGGTATGCGCAGCAAAGTAAAGATTTGGTCGTAGCCGGGGATAGTACAAAAAGAGCAGGAAGTGCAACAAAGCAAAAGCCAGGGACACGCCCATCAGCAAGATCTGGTGAATGGTCAATCTTCTTCTGAAATTCTCGCGTTGGGCGCGCACCCGGTCCAAGTCGTCGATGGTGAAATCAAAGCCTGCTGGAAAGCCCGACCAGACAGGCGATTCCAGAAAGAAGTTTGAATACCGAATGGCAACGACATGGCGCGACTTACCCTTGACCGTGCCTGCAGGGGCGCGAAAGGAGATGACCCGGGGCCCGGGATAACCCGCACCCACAACATCAATGTAGGGTTCCTCTTGCTCTTTCGAACCCCCGACCCGGCCCCATCGATGAAGCAGCTGACCATCTAAATAGAATTCGGCCGCGCCGCCGACGACTTGTAAACGTAAGCCCAGCGGAACATCCCAGAGCGTGGAATCGACTTCCAGCACCAGACGGAACCAGCCGATGCCCGGCCAGACGTCGCGTGGGAAGGTGTGAATGTCTATCTGCTCCCAGTCACTGTCATCGAATTCCGGGTACGCCCAGGCAATATCGTCGCCCGCGTGGAACCGATAGAATTCCTGGAAGATAACCTTCTCTTCTATTTGTGCCCGGACTGGCTGGGCCGTTAGAACAAGAAAGCAGCAGAAAAGAAAAGTCCGAATGTGATATTTTGTATATTTTGTATCCATAACTAGCGGAGTATCCCCCCGCGAGTCAGGCCAGAAGAAAGGCCGTCACACAGCCTTATTTCACTGGAGATGAATATTCTTTAGATGGGTCAGCTTTCTGTAAAAAGATAGCCAATCCAGGATGTATTGTCAAGAAACAAACAACGGACGGGGGAGTTCGGGGGGATAGGGAGGGTTGGGGTTAGTCCCCAACCCTGATGACGTTCAAATTATTCTTTTCAAATCGTCTACAAAATGCGTCATTGGCCGGACATAGTCTTTCATGCCGGGATGTTTTTGGGCTCGCCTTAGCTTATGACTGTCATCCGACAAATCTTTGTCATAAGCAACCACATGCCACAATTCTCGAATTTTGTGTCTATTTAGCAAGTCTAAATCGGTTGTATAAGCCTGTTTCCAGCGTTCTCGCAAAGTTCGCTTGCAGGAAATGCCTATGATCCATCGATCTTTTGTCTTAATCCACTTGTCAATTTCTAATCCAGTTGCAAAATGTTCAGGGGCATGGGTTGTTTTGATCTCAAAATAATTCAAAATCAAGCTTGTCGTTCCCTCCACGCTTCGGCCAGCACGGCCTTTTCGCTTTTGTCCAACTCTTCTCTCAAATTCCTGACAAAAGGCAGTCAACACAACATCAACTTCTTCTTCATTGAGCCAATTACTTATCTCTGCTCTCAACTGTCCGAATGACTTAACCTGGATTATTCACAAGAGATTAGCAAATATTCACATAATCGCTTGATTATGCAAAAACTTAGCGGAATAAAGAGGAGTGCAACGCTTTAGCGTTGCATGAAATGCTAAAGCATTTCACTCCTTACGTGCTGACCCTTGCTGTGAGAGATTCATGAATTATCCAAGTTAATGATTTGTTTTCTCTCGACTGCCATACAGCCCTTCAAACCAATGGCGTCCAAAATGTTGATAAGATTTGCTAGACCGTGTACGCCTTGTTCTTTCAAGATCGCATCTGCAACTGATTCGACAAAGGAGTTATCATCGCTGGGTATTTTTCTTAAAGCCTCGTTGATCGGGATCATTATTCTTTGACAAGTGAACGCAAGTATTTCGTAGTCTTTCACAGATGTTACTCTTTGGGATCCTTCTCATCATGTTTGTCTCCCACGCACACGCGTCTTCCACGATTTGCTCCACGTCATGGCTGACACAAACAGAACGAGCCCAGGGAAAGAGTTCGTTTTGTCAGGGATTCGCACGCCTCATCGAGGGCCTTGAACTCTTTCGCAAACTGGCAGCGAAACGTCTCACAAGCTTTTTGGGATGCCCAGTAATTGATCGTGACATAGCGCTGTTTGTTCTCCAGGTTACTGTGCAGTTCCGTGCCCTGGTAGCCGTCTCCTTGTTTGAAAAGCTGCACCCATTTTCCGTTTATGCCATAGGCCGCTTCAAACTCTTGTATGCGATCGTTTTTGACATGATATTCCAACATATACATGTACATGCGTTTTCCTCCTCTCTGCAAGCAGTATTCGAGGTGTGGTAGAATCCCGTCTCTCCTTCGGATAGAAGCCCCGCCCCTGAGTGCTCAGGGGCGGGAATCGAAGGGTGAGGGGGTGAAATGGGGCTCGAGGAAACTTTATCCTTGCAGATAAACCCTCGCTAACTGCCAGTTGAAATCTGCTGTATCGAAAACCAGCTCAAAACAGTCGGGCGTCTGAGAAGTCACTGAAAAATGGTAGCGCCGGTTCAAGCCTTCCTGCACCGACCAGGAGCTGTTCACGCGTGTGATTTTATACACATTTCCCTTCCATTTGAAGCGCAGCGGATGGAGCTTCCCTTGCTCAAAAAACGTAATCACTTCGATCGGTTCATGAATCTCTTCGTATGACATGGCTTGAAGCTATTCCCATCGGAGCAAAACCACGCCTGACTTTCATAATTAATTAAGATGAACGAGTGTTGGTTTGGCAAAATGAACAGACCGAAAACTCAGTTCACAGATTGCCGCATCAGGGCCACCACTTTCCCTTGCACCGACCACTCCTGCGTCGGGTAGATATCGTGATAGTCGGGATTCTCCGCTCTTAGAAAACGGGTTTCGCCGTCTACGACAAACCGTTTCACGGTGGTTTCATTGCCGATCAAGGCAACCACAATGTCGCCGTTGTTGGCGTAGTTGGTTGCCTGCACCACAACCAGGTCGTCCTCGAAAATCCCGGCGTTGATCATGCTGTCCCCTTGCACCTTGAGCGCGAAGTAGTCCCCTTTGGTCGGCAGGAGCTCTTTCGGCACGGTGAGATAGCGCTCGACATTTTCTTCCGCCAGCAGCGGTGAACCGGCCGGCACCGAACCCACCACCGGCACGGTGTTTACTCCCGGGCGGTCGAGAAACCCCATCGACTGCAGGATGCGAATGCCGCGTGCCGCGCCACCCTCGCGTTTGCCGATGTAGCCCTTCCTTTCCAGCGCATCAAGGTGCTTCAGAACCGCATTCTTGGAGGCAACGCCGAGCTCATCTGCCAGCTCCTGCAACGTCGGCGGGAAACCGGCCTGGTTGACTTTTTCCGCAATCAGCCTTAACACGTTTTTCTGCTTTTCTGTCAATGGCTTCATGGCGATTCCCTTCTGTTGGTTTTTAAGGAACATTAGATTAAACGGTGAACGAATATTGATCCGTGACTAAATGTACACCATAATAGGAAATATCGATCCCAAAGTCAAGTGTTAAATAAAAAAATCTCAGCGCGGAAGCAATCCACCGCTTAGGCACAGGTGTGTTCCGCAATGGGGGTAAACAGATTAGGGCGGGGCGAAACCTCGAAAGAGAATTGCGCTGATAGTTTCTCGTCTTAAAGCAGCCGGATCCCGAACCCGACATTGGGCCGGAAATGAAACCTGTTGGCATAGCCCAGATTGATCATCGAGGAGCCGACATGAAACTCGAGCTTTTCGATCAGGCTGAAGTGAGAATCCAATCCCACCCAGGTTTCCCGGTTATTGGTATGAATAAGATAGACGCCAAAGGAAGCGTTGAGGGGCGTGAGATCTGCACTTCGAAAGAACCGAATGCCGGCGCCGTAATCATCGGGACTGATGATAACCTGCTTCAGCGTCAATGTGAAGCGTGTATATTCATTCAAAATCAGGAAGGTCATGATCCCGAGCTCGTTGAAGAGAACATCTTTCATCCCCCACCCCTCGCGATAACCGTCTTCTAACTCTTTGAGTAACCCCACTCCGGTGGCTAGCAGACTGGCCATGACCTTTGGCTTTCTTATATGCGTATGTTGGAGCAGCCTGTAAAACCCAACAGCGAGGATCCCACTGCCCGTAAAGTGCTGAGCATTGGTAAAATCGAACTCATCATGTTGCTTGAATTTGAATCCGCCCCGCCGCGGCTGTTTGAACAGGAAATTCTGAGCGGGTGCATTGGAGATGAGCATTGCCAGGAAGAACAAGACAAATATCAAACGTGAGAGAAGAATTTTCGCCATAAAACTCTGATTACCTCGAGAAACTGCAAGAGACAGTAAGAACACGTCAGTTTTGTTATTACATTTTAGCAACAAAGGAGGCGGTTTGAAGAAATTGTTACAAAAGGAAAAAGCAAAATAAGGATTGCAAATGTTCGTTGAGATAGGTAAATTTTCTCCCAGATTGTGGGCTTGATTCGGGAATTGGAGTCTTTAGTATGTAGGAAGGAAAGGGAGGAACATGGCGAAAAAAGTTATCTCGACCGCAAATGCGCCGCAAGCAATTGGGCCTTATTCTCAGGCTGTTCAGGCGGGACCGCTGCTCTTTGTCTCCGGCCAGATTGGGCTGGATGCCCAAAGTGGCGAACTGGTCAGCGGGGATGTGAAAACGCAGTCGAAGCAGGTGATGGAAAATCTCAGGCGTGTGATTGAAGCAGCAGGGGCTTCGTTGGACGAGGTGGTCAAATGTACGATTTATTTGAAGAATATGGCAGATTTTGCGGTGGTAAATGAGGTTTATGGCAGCTACTTTGCAGAACACCCACCCGCGCGTGCCACCGTAGAAGTGGCAAGGCTGCCGAAAGAGGTGCTGGTTGAAATCGATGCTATCGCTTATGTGCAGGCGGACTAAATCCCTGTTGTTTTTGGTTTAAAAAGATTGAGATCGGGTCAACAATTTACTATATTAATTCTTTTGGTATTGAAACTTAATGGCATTGGGACAGTACCCTGTTTGGTATGACATTTGTAATTAGAATTCTTGGAAAACGCGTCTATCACTTCTTTTATCACCTGGGGTGTTTTGGCGACCTCTTGTGGCAAACCTTCAAGTCGCTGAGCGATGTCCGAACGTATGGCACCCTGATAGGCGAGCAGATGATGCGGATTGGGATTCAGTCGCTCCCCATCGTCATTTACATTGCGGCGTTTGCTGGCATGGTGACCGCAATCCAGAGCTCCGAAAACTTCGATCAATTTGTCCCTCCGTACCTGATTGGCTTCGTTGTCGAAAAGAGTGTTTTGCGGGAATTGTCCGCTGTCCTGACGGCGCTGGTCTTGGCCGGTCGGGTCGGGGCCTCCATCGCCGCTGAAATCGGCACCATGCGCGTGACCGAGCAGATCGATGCGCTCGAGACGCTGGCGTTCAACCCGGTCTCTTACCTGGTTGTGCCGCGTGTCATCGCTGGTACGGTCATGTTCCCGGTGCTCACCGTGTTTGCCGGTGTAATTGGAGTCGTGGCAGGCTGGCTCACCTCCATTCTTGTGATGGACATTTCCAGCGTCGAGTTTTTGAAGGGCGCCCGCGCCTTCTGCGACAACAAAGACTTTATTTTGCCGATGGCCAAGTCTCTCTTGTTCGGAGCGGCAATTACTTTGATCGCATGCTATCAGGGCTTCAACTCAAAGGGAGGGGCTGAAGGCGTAGGGTCCGCTGCGACTAACGCTGCGGTGACCTCATGCTTGATGGTGCTTTTCTTGGACTTTCTCATTGCAGCCTTGATTCTATTCAAGTACTAATATGATTGAAATCAAGAATTTATTCAAGAGTTTTGAAGATAACGAGGTCCTGCAGGGCGTCAATTTGAAGATCGGCAAAGGACACACGACAGCGATCATCGGCAGCAGCGGCTCGGGGAAGAGTGTCATGCTCAAGCACATCATGGGCTTGATGAAACCAGATTCCGGCTGTGTATTTCTGGAAGGGCTGTGTGTTACGGAGTTGACCTATAACGAACTGAAGAGTGTACGCAAGAAAATGGCCATGGTTTTTCAGGGCGCTGCGCTGTTTGATTCCATGACCGTCGCTGACAATGTTGGGATTGGTCTCTACAACCATACCAATTTTTCTCAAAATGAGATTGACGACAGAGTCGTGCATTGTCTCGCGCTTGTCGGATTGCACGGCATCGAAAAGCTCTCGCCAGCAGAATTGAGTGGCGGCATGAAGAAGCGCGTCGCCATCGCCCGCGCGATTGCGATGGAACCCCAAATCCTGCTCTACGACGAGCCCACGACCGGTCTGGACCCGATAAGGGCGAATTCGATCAATGATTTGATCGTCAGTCTACAAAACCAATTAGATGTTACGTCAATCGTTGTCACACACGACATGAATAGTGTGGATAGAGTGGCTGACTATATTGCTTTTTTGTACAAAGGCAGAATTCACTTCGAAGGCACCGTCGAAGAACTGCAGAATTCGGACGACGTAATATTGAGGAACTTTGTTGAGGGAATCGATGAAGTCGAAGGAGTCGAAGAAGTGGAGGATAGATATGCAGCCTAAGAGAGGAGCATTACGCAATGAGGAAGATCGGTGCTGAAATCGCAGCCGGTGTGGCGATTTTCTTAGCCTTTATCTTTTTTGTCGCAGGATATTTGATCCTGAAGAATATCGCCTTCGGGGGCGGATATTACCAGGTCGTTGTCCGGTTTGGCGACGTCACGGGGCTGGAAAAGAGTGATCGGGTGAGCGTTTCCGGCTTGAACATAGGGAAAGTGAAGAGCTTCAGATTGGACGGCCTGGATGTGCTTGCAACCCTGGAGCTGGACCCGGAGATATTCTTGCCAAACGACTCGCACGCCCAGGTCAAGTCACTGGGTATGGTGGGGGAAAGATTTGTCGACATTGTCCCGGGCGTCGCTGCTCAGAGACTACAGGACGGCGATACTATCGCGGGCAAACCTGCGAGCGATATGTCCGAAATCGCGGGTTCGCTGGAAGGCCTGATGGACCAGGCAGAGGAGCTGCTGATCAAGATCCGGGCGGCATTCGAAAATGTGTTCGACAACGCCACGCAGCAGAGGTTCAAGGAAAGCTTGCATCACATTCGCAATTTGTCCATGGCTCTGGATGAAAATACGGCACATATGTCGAAAACGCTCTCCAATCTCGATGAGCTTTCCACAAATCTGAACGAGATATTGGCGGCACGGCGTGGCAAGGTTGAAACTTCCATCGACAATATGCATGCGGCTTCTGGCCAGTTGGAAGGATTAGCCCATAAGATAGATCAGTCGCTCACCACCATGCAGACATTGCTGGCGAAAATCGAAAATGAAGAAGGAGCCGTCGGCAAAGTGATCGCCAGCGATGACATTTATGAAGAGTTTCGTGTTTTGACCGCAGAGCTGAACGATCTGGTTAAAGACCTGAAGAAGCGACCGCAGAAATATATCAATCTCGGTTTCATAAAGGTCTTTTAGACTGGTCTGCTCTGGCGTGAAAAAACGATTGTTTCAATGCAATAATTTTTGTATATTAGATGTTATATTTGAAATAATGGGGACAGTCTTAATATACTTGTAGCGATGCCTAAGACAGAATCGAAGTGGGAACCTGGTCAGAGTTAGGAGAAACCTCACAGAGGAATCGGAGACGGATTCGAATACGATTGCGATTGTGACCTCAGTTAGGGCTGTCCCATTATCTTTTTCTTTCCGAGTGTAGCATACTGATAGAACGAACTACCCGCTGCCGCGTTATTCTTGACCGGCTTCTTATTCTTCCTCTGACGCGCAACTTACCGGTGTGCGCAACCTGTCTCTTGATCCGAGCGTATGTTGAACGCAACACTCAAAGGATATGAAAACGCGCGCCTTAGAAACCCAAAATCTCACAAAAGAATTTAGTCGTGGCAAAATCAGGGCTTTGCATGACGTTTCCCTATCGGTTGACACCGGGCTTATTTTCGGCTTGTTAGGTCCCAACGGCGCGGGCAAAACGACTCTGATCAAGATTCTGCTTGGAGTTCTCCATCCAACGTCCGGCACAGCCTCGCTGCTGGAACAGCCGCTGAACACAATTGCAGTCAAGGAGAAAATCGGCTATTTACCTGAGAGTCACCGCTACCCTGAATTCCTCAGGGGCGGGGAAGTGCTCGATTATTATGCGAAGCTAGCGGGTGTGGAAAAAAGGCGGCGCGAGAAGAACAAACAGCACCTTCTGAGGTTGGTCAACATGGAAAAGTGGCAGCATACCAAAGTGGGGAAGTACTCCAAAGGGATGCAGCAGCGCCTGGGCCTGGCGCAGGCGATGATGAACGACCCGGAGGTCCTTTTCCTGGATGAACCGACAGACGGAGTCGACCCACTCGGCCGGAAAAAGATTCGGGACATTCTGCAACGGCTACAAGAGGAAGGCAAGACCATTTTCCTCAATTCTCATTTGCTGTCGGAGGTTGAAATGATCTGCGACCAGGTGGCCATCCTGGACAGCGGTAGATTGATTCGCACCGGTACCGTTGAGGAGTTGACCTCACCCTCACAAACGCTCCGCTTTTTGACTTCCACGGTGACAAAAACGATTCTCGAGGAGATCAAGACCTTTGCGTTGAGCGTTGAGCGGAAAGACAGCTATATCCAGGTCACCTGCGCCAACCAGAAAAAACTGAATCGTGTTATCGACTATCTCAGGGCGAACAATATTGACATCAAAGCTATCATCCCAGACAAGCTGAGCCTGGAGGAAAGCTTCATCGAGATTTTGAAGCAGGATGTTGCCAGCTAGATGAGAACCCTGACGAAAATATCGGCGCTGATCCTGTTCACATTTCGAGAGTCGTTTGCGAAAAAGACGTTCGTAACGTTTTTTGCCCTCTCTACGCTCTTACACCTGTTTTTTCTTCTGGCGCTGAATGTCGATATCGTCGATGCCGGGCTGGGGATGGTTACGGTTCTGGGTCTGGACGTCAATCACGCTCAGACCATCGATGTCAAGAAAATGATTATTGGCATTCAATCGGTTCTTGCCACGGTCGTCTTTGCCGGCAGCATCTTTCTCTCCATCTTTTCAACAGCCAGCCTCGTGCCGACCATGCTCGAACGGGGACGTATAGATTTACTGGTCTCTAAACCGCTTTCGCGCGCCCATATTCTTGTCGGGAAATACCTCGGTGGGCTGTCGATCATCATGTTTAACGTGGCTTACTTGATCGGCGGCACCTGGCTGATCCTGTCCGCCAAGACAGACTTCTGGCATTTCCCATATCTGTATTCCATCCCCATGGTCATCGTGGCATTTGCCATCGTGTTTGCCCTCATGATTCTGGTGGGCGTGACCACGAGAAGCACGGGGGTTTCCGTTATGATTGCTTACTCATCCGTTTTTTTCAGCCTTTTCTGGGAAAAGAAAGACACCGTTTACGCCGTGGTGTCGAGCAAGGTCTACTACTATATGCTGGAAACCATCTACCATGCTCTGCCCAAAACTTCTGAATTGGGCCAGCTCAATCAGGCCCTGGTCATGAACAAACCCATCGACACCTGGGCTCCGCTGTGGACCTCCTCAATCGCCGGCGTCATCCTGCTTCTGACGGCGATTTTCGTTTTTCACAAAAAGGATTTCTAAATCATCAGGAGGCTATTATGCTGAAGAGAATAACGCAGACGATCTTACTCGGTCTTGTTTTCCAAACCACTGCTTGCTCGACCGAAAACGCGCCGGAGGAGGCACCGGCCCCGAAAACACGCGGAACCGAATATCTGGCGCTCATGCCGGAAAATACCCATGTTTTGTTCTATGCCAATCTCGAGGAGATGAAGAAAACGCCGTTAGGTGAAGACTTCAGAGTGGAGTTTGAAGAGAAGATGAAGGAGGAAGAGGAGGAGGATTACTTCGAGTTTGTCGAGAAAACCGGCGTGGACCTGAAGAAGGATGTGTATGAACTCTGGATCGGCGGCATCGCGCAAGGCGGACAGGAGGTCAACAGTGGCGCCATCATCAACGGTAGGTTCGACGAGAAAAGAATCGTCGATTACCTTCGCACAAAGGAGCCTCATAAGATTGACGAAACCCATTATCGGGACCACACGATCTACATCCTGGAGGAAAAGGACAAGCAGATGACTTTCCTGACCTCCGGTATGATTGTCATCGGAAATCGACAGTGGATTGCAGCGATCATCGATCAAGCCGAGGACGGGGGCAAAAATGTGCTCGATAATCCTGCGATGCAAGACTATATCCAGCAAGTGCCGCACAAGGAGCATTTTTGGGGAGTGATGAATCTGAGCGAAATGTCGGACGCCTGGGCCAGAGAGCTCAGAAGAAAGTCCGCTTTCACAGGCACAAAGTCGATCGAAAACATGAAATCTCTCGTCTTTTGCACACACTTCGACCGGAAGACCGATGTGTTTCTCAAAGGGAACTTCACCGCTCACGAAGAAGCGAAAGCTGTCGCCGAAATGGTCAACGGCTTCAAAGCCCTGGCCAAGCTCATGGTCGCAGATGACCGCGAGGCCGTTGACATGATCAGTGATATCACCATCAAATCCGAAGGCGCGATTGTCGAGATCACTTCTACGCTCGACGAGTCCTTTTGGAACAAATTCAAGGAGAAGCGAAAGAGACTTTCGGGTGCGCCCGTGAAGCTGCTGTAAGGCGTTGACTCTGCGAGGCGTTGTCTGCGGAAGCCATCTCCTGCCGTGCCTCTTGCTGGGGTGAGGGGAAGACACGCTAAAGCGTCAACACCCCAATTCTGACACTCTCATTCTGAACCCGGGATTTGTCGAGCGAATTCCTAGTTGAACAGATGGAGTTGCGTTTCCTGATCGTGGTGCGGCCACACCCGTCTCCTGGCCATTTTTTCCGGTGGGTAGGGTGTTATCAACTGCGATAAGAGCTCGGCATCGTCGACCGTTCGGTCCAACCATATTTCGATCTGGTCTTTAGCCAGAATGAAAGGCATGCGGTCATGGACTTCTGCGATCATCGCATTGGGCTTCTGAGTGATGATGCTGCAACTGTAGCGAGTTTCCTGAGTCTCCGTTCCCCAGACATCATAGATGCCGCCCAGGGCCATGATCGGCTGGTCCAGCAATCTGAACTCGTGAGTTTCCTTTTTCCGCACGGTTTTGCCGGCGACCTTGCAGGAGTGGTAGACCGCTTTGCCGTCGCGTTTTCGGGTCTCCAGAAAGGAATTGACCGGGACAATGCAGCGATGAGTGCGCAGCAGGGTCTTTTGCAGAGAGGTGTCAAACTTCTCCTGGCGCGTGTTGAACCAGGTTCGCCCTGACTCAAAGCGCGTTGAGCTTCTCGGAATCAAATTCCAGAACATGCTCCGGCAAACAAGATGGCCATCTCTATCCGCATGAATGGTGCTGATGTCTCGAAAAGGGAGAATGTCATCTTCAAGAATGGCCGGATCCACAAACTGGGGGAAAGGTATCCCGAACAGTTGTTCAAAAAGATCTTCGGCATCCGGGAAAAAGGTGAGTCGAAATCGGCCGCACATGGTCCACCTCGTGTTCGTCGATGTGTTGTTTTACGCAACCGACAATGCTTCGAAAAACAAAGCGGCATAGTCGTACAAAAGCGCACGCTCCACAGGGGAGCGTGCCGTTGCCACCAGCCTCTCCAAAGCCTGTGTATGCTTCCCGCTATGTGCCCTCAGCACAGGTTTGTGCCGGGCGTGAAACGAAGTCAGATGCTCGATTTGAACTTCCCGCTGAATCAAGGTTTGCCAACGCAGGTAGCAAAATACCCGCAGGACAAAGTTTTCGCGCAGCTCAGGGTCGGTGAGACGGCTTTCTTCCTCCAGCGGCAAGAACGCCATCTCTTCTTTCAGCCTACGCGCAAAGATGCCGCGGCTGGTTCCGTTCAACGTTCCAGATTCTCGGCACACCGGCACGTGCGCCAGGCCGCAGCTTGGCGAGTTCTTTTTCAGGATGTAACCGTTGAGATTCAACCTGGTCAATTCCTGCACCTTTGTGTGCGCAAAATCCAACAGCCTCTCTGTCACATCCACATTCGTATTGAGCGTCACAACACGGGGCGAATCAGGATTCCCTATCAGCCGCATGGGTTCACGTGGTGTGCCCAGCCCGACCTCTACCTCCGGGCAGACCGGCACCCAGTCAAAAAAGCGTGACAGCGTGCTTAGAATGACATCCGCCCTTTTGTGCCCCCCATCATAGCGCACGTTCTCCCCGAGCAAACAGGTGCTGATCCCAACGCGGAGTTTCTTATGCAGACGGTGGTTCATGTCAGGTCGGTTTCGAGGCTGAGAGGCTGAGCACTTTCGCTTGTACCGATTCCACCACGGAGTCTACGATGAAAGAGCTGGCATGGATGATTTCTATGCCAATAAACTCTCCGTTCTCATTCAGCTCGACCGTTACATTGGGAGTGAGTTCAAAACTGAAGGCTTCCGGGTCTTCGGACAACGTGATATGGATAGTATCGTTCTCCTGAAAGTATGTCATCTGCGGTTTGTTCATAAATGAACCCTCCTAATCCTTCTACGATGCAAGATAAGCATTGATGGGAGCAAATACAATCATTTCGGACAAAATTCAAGCGCGTCTTGGGAATAATCAACCTGGCAGATTTGTACCATAGGTAGAATATCTGTTTTGAATTATCCCACTAATTTTGTATCTTGCATGTCTGCCAGGGCGGTGGACCCGCATTGGGTGAGCCTGTTTCAAACTGTCAGACCTTTACAGAACATGAGAAGTCATATCACAGATCCCATCGTGAGGTTTGTTCGCAAACCGTCGTTTGATCGTGGCTATATTTAGGAACGCAGTCAAGTCTTTTGCCCTGATTGTCTTCGTGGCGAATCAGGTGGCATTTCTTGCGGTGGATTTTTCGCATGAAACGTCAGAGCCGTGTGCCTGCCCGAAAACAGATGGCTGTATCTGTGGGCATGCCAATGAAATCATGCAATGCCGTAGCCTCTCGGACGGCGGCGGTGAGGCGTGCTACTCAGCTCCTACCCGGCCGAACAACGCACCAACAAGGGCCGTTCTTTTGACTCTGAAACCGTTCTTACCCTCTTCGTGGCATGTCGCAAGAACACACCTTGAAAGAGATGTGGAGTATTTTCACCGGGACCACACATACGTTGATGTCATTCTGCCCTGCCCACAAAGACCTCCCCAATACGCAGCGTAAGAACAATCGTAGTTCTGCCCTATCGTTGTTTCGCTTACAACAATTATCACCGAAAACTGCCTGGAGCTGTCATCCTCCGTTGAGCAAGAGGTTCTTCGTCCCGAAAAAAAACAGGGGCTCGCATGACAGCGATACCCGTTTGCGCATTTTTCGGTCAATTACCAGTTTAATGAGAAAGGTCTATCATGATGAGGAAAACAGTCCTGACAATGGTGTTCCTTGGGGGGGGGCTTTTGGGAAATCAACAGAATTCAACCTTTGGCTTGAGTCCGGGGGCGGCGTGGGCGTGTGACTACTGCTTGCTCACACAGGGACTCTCGCCGCTGGAAACCACGCACGGGTTTGGGTTCCGGGTTGATGGCCGCTACACGGTCCTGAACTCGGTATTCTCCGGCAGTAGCGAAATCGAAAATCATGACAATGAAAAAGAGAGCCACTTCACGACACAACTGACCGGCTTTTTCAATGCCTCGGACCGCCTGACGCTGATTGCGATTCTCCCTGTTGCAAACCGAAAAGTCTCCCTGGAGATGGAGGATGCACACGGCCATGACGACGGCGATTCGCACGCAGATGGCGAAGATGCTCATGACAGCTCGCCGGTACACAGCCACAATGCACCGGGGTCCGCTTTCAGCATCAGTGACCTGACGCTAATGGGCCGGTACACGTTTTTTCGGCGACATCATTTTCAACAATCCACCTTGCTCGCTTTCCAGGCTGGCGTCAAGATCCCGACGGGCGCAACGGACAGGCGGGATGACGTTGGCGACTTCCTGGATGCGCACATTCAACCAGGCACAGGCTCCTGGAATTTCTTGCTCGGGTTGTCCTTCAACTATGTAAAAAACAGATTTGGTCTGTCGAGCAATCTCCTTTATTCGATCAACACGACGGGCGAAGCGGGCAGTGATGACTACAGATTCGGCAACTGGCTCAACGGCGACATCACAGCCAGATATCCGATCCTTGCGGGCAAGAGAAACTTGTTCCTCTCGTTGGGTTTGAATGGAGAGATTCGCGGCCAGGAGGAAATAAATGGACAGACGCTCAGCAATACCGGCGGCGAAGTCCTGTACGCGGCTCCGGGGGTGCAATTCATGCTGTCGCGACACCTGACGCTGGAGGCGTCTTTCCTTTATCCGTTCTACCACAATTTGAATGGTGCCGAACAACTGGGTGAAGATTTCAAGAGTTTTTTTGGGGTGAGCTACTTGCTCAATTAGTCCCCTCTTTTTCGAATTTCCGGCATAGGAGGATACAATGAAAAAGCTGTTTCTCACGCTCCCTTTGGCCCTCGGGGCTTCCCTTGCGTTTCACTGCGGGGATGATGGCCCTTCCGGCCCGGATGACATCGACTACAATACGGTCATCGACATCAGCTTCACGCAGCACGTTCAGAAAATCCTTACTGAATATGAAACGATTTTGCAAGCCAACGGCGTCTTCCCTGAGGGGTTGCAGATGGACTCCTGGCAAAATCTCATCAAAGGCTGGGAGCGGGGTGAAGTCATCATCCCATTCGACGCCGAAAACAGCCTGCTGATCGAGCTGACCGAAAAGCTGGACAACCCAAACGAGCTGCGCGAGGATAAGCTGCGCTTGCTGAAAAGGTGGATCACCGATGGCGCGAAGAACGACAACGACGAGGTCCCGTACGCAAACTCGCGCAAGCTGCTCTACGTCTGCGATCAGGATGCCGCCAGGATTTCGGTCATCGACACCGATGCCAAACTGGTCATCCGTACGGTTGACTTGCTGAAGCTCAACCGGGGCTTTTCGCTCGGTTCCAAGCCGCACCATCTGGCCGTGGAGCCGGATGGGTCTTTCTGGTATGTCAGTCTCACCGGCGCAGGCAAGGTGTTGAAGTTCGACCGCAACAACGAGTTTGTGGCCGAGGCCACCATCAGCATCCCGGCCTTGCTGGCAGCGCATCCGAACAACGGCTTGCTCTACGTCTCGCGCTTCCCGCTGGCCCCCGGCGGTGATGAACCGCTCATCGGGGTCATTCGCCGTTCAGACATGGAGGTGCTCGACGACATCGCGGTGCAGCCGACGCCGCATGCGATGGCCGCTGACCACAGCGGGAAGTTCGTTTACACGTGCAGTCTCTCCGGGAACCAGATTATTGCCATCGACGCTGCCACCAACCAGGCGGACGAGACTTTTGTCGACTTAGGGCCGTCCAAAGGACCGATTCAACTTACCATCTCCGCCGATGACAACACCCTGTATGTTTCTGCGCTAATCTCGAACGAAGTCTATGTGGTAGACGTCAGCGATCCGACGGAGCGCAAAGTGATCAATACGATTGCGGTGAACGCGACCCCCTGGCACCCGGTACTGACACCAGACGGCAGCCGGCTCTATGTTGGCAACCAGGGGGCGCACACCATCTCGGCGATTGATGTGGCCAGCGGCGCCGTCACTGTCATCGGGGCAGGCACAGGTGTGGACGGCATCGCGCAGCCCCACGGCATCGCTGTGACCAACGACGGCAAGTTTGTTTTTGTCTCGAACAGAAACGTGCTCGGTTTGTACAAACCACGTTTTGACTTTGGCGAGGCCAACGCCAACATCGGCACGGTGGCGGTCGTGAACACCGCCACCAACACCCTGGAAAAGATCATCGAGATCGAGCAGTTCGGCTCGGGCATGGCGAGCAGCCCTGAATGATGACCGAAAAAGACGTACGAACGCTCACCCTGACGGCAACCTTAGCGGTTACATTTATGCTCCCGTCAGGGCTTTTGGCACAAGAATTTGAGTTTCGCCGCGACCTTGCACCGTTTCCTGTGCAAGGTGCAGACGGCCAGGACATTCAATTTCCCTTCCTCGGCGGGTTCAACGCCCCTCGACCACAGTTTGTGGACATCGACGGCGACAGCGACCTGGATTTGTTCATTCAGGAAGAAAACGGCACAATCACCCGGCCTGGCAGGCTGATGTTCTTCGACAACACCGGTACGTCAACCCGTTTTCGCTGGAGGTGGCGCACAGATGAGTATCAAGGGCTCGATATCGGCAACTGGTACAAATTCGTCGATGTTGACCACGATGGCGACTTTGATCTCTTCACCGAAAGTCCGTTTGCGTTGGTGCGCTACTGGCGCAATATCGGCACCGCCAGCCAGGCTGAGTTTGTGCTCGCGCTCGATTCCTTGCGCGACATTGAAGGCACACTTGTCAACTTCGACATCGGAAGTTTGCCGGAACTGGCGGATATCGACTGCGATGGCGATCTCGATCTGTTGGTGGGACGGTCCGCGGCTGGCACCATCACTCTGTTTGAAAGCAAGGGACTCGACGGAGCGGGCCTGCCCTTGTTCGAGGAGATCGCGGGCAACTTTCAGGATATTTCCATCATTGGCGAGGGGACTCCCGGCAGCGCAGCGACAATGGGGCGCGGAAACGGCGTGCCGACCACGGCTGCCACGCGGCAGAATGGTGTCGCCCGCCACGGCTCGAATGCGCTCACCGTCGTGGACATCGAAAACGACCAGGACCCCGATATTTTCTGGGGCGACCTGTTTGAGGACAGCATCGTGTTCCTGGCGAATTCCGGCACCTGTCAGCAACCAGAAATCCACCTCACCACCAGAGATTTTCCCATCAGCCAGCCAGTGAGAACGGGTGGCTTCAACGCGCCGCGCTTTGCCGACCTCGACGCAGATGGCGATCTCGACCTGTTGGTCGCCGTGCTCGGCGGCGTCTTTTCTCCGATTGAAAATCTGGCGGAAAACTTCTTCTTTTATCGAAATGTCGGCTCGGCAACCCGGCCTGCATTTGCTCAAATCTCGAGACAGTTCATTCCGAATCTCGACCTCGGCTCCAACACCCTGCCGGCGCTTGTCGACATCGACGCCGATGGGGACCTGGACCTCTTCATCGGCAACGAAGTCTCACCGGATACGCTGGACACGGCGCGCCTGCTTTTCTTTGAAAACCAGGGCAAACCAAACGCCCCGGCGTTCCGGCTCGTGAATCCGGATTTTCTCGGTGTGAATATCGGGTTCAATTATGCACCCGCGTTCGGGGATATCGACGCGGACGGAGACCAGGATTTATTCATCGGAGAATGGAACGGTAAGCTCAATTTCATTGAAAACCTCGGTTCGCCACACGCCTTTGTGATGGCACCCACCCAGGAGGAGGTCACCGCTCTGATAGATGGCGAGATCAAACCTATCGACATCGGCAACAACAACGCCCCGGCGCTCACCGACATCGACGGCGACGGCGATCTCGATTTGTTCGTTGGCGAGTTCCTGGGAAATCTCAACTTCTTCGAGAATGCCGGCTCGGCAACCACGCCGGCTTTCGTTTTTCGGAGCAAGGACTATGCTGCCATTGACGTCGGCTTGTACAGCACGCCGGTTTTCTCCGACCTGGATGCAGATGGCGATCCCGATTTGCTCCTGGGGTCCGAGCAAAACGGAGTGACGTTCTACAGAAATACCGGTTCTGGCGGCTTCATCGAGCAGGCAGACCTGCCGCTCCGTGTGCTTGACCGCTCGGCTCCGGCACCGGCAGATATCGATAACGATGGCGACCTGGACGTCCTCCTCGGTACGGCAAAGGGTGGGCTGCTTTTCTACGACAATCGCAAATTTGTGACCGCGGTCGAGCCACGGCGCGATGAAACGGTTCCAGACAACTTTGTTCTGCGGCAGAACTATCCCAACCCGTTCAACCCGCAAACCACGATTTCCTACCGCCTGCCCGGGCACGCACGAGTCAAATTAGTCATCTATGATCTGCTTGGCCGAACCGTACGAACGCTGCTCGATACGCCACAGCCCGCCGGCAGCTACGAGATAACCTGGGACGGCAAAGATGAATCGGGCGCCGGAGTGAGCTCCGGCATTTATTTCTATCACCTGCGCGCCGGCACGTTGGCCGCGACCAGGCGCATGCTTTTGCTGCAGTAGCACAAAAACACGGTCGGAGACTGTGGTGGATCGTTAATCTTGACATTGTGCCTTTGTTTTTGCATCTTCCTTTCGTGAATCGCTGCAAAAAAGGAGGAGCGAAATGAAATCACATGGTCCACGCTACAGCAAGACAGGAGTTCTCATCTTTCTTTTGGTTGGTCTTTTGTGTGGTATGAAGCCCGCGCTGAAAGAGGCACAGGAATGGCTCCAGCACTATAAGACGACAGGCA
>JBHHXT010000069.1:0-21745 GCA_046757165.1 bacterium
GGGCTAAAGAGGCAGGCCAGGTATTTATACCCTGTTTAATCAAGAGGATAAACGGCCTACTCAAAACACGGTCACAGACCGTGTTGGACCATATTTGCCCCTAGCGCACCGGCTCGCGCTTCTTGACTTCCCGGCCACCGGGTTGTTCAAACGCATCCCGCCGGGCCAGAAAATCGAAACAGCCGAGGTGAAACAAGCCCACGACAAACGGAAAGAAGAGCCCCCCCAGAATCAGCAGCGATTGTTCAAGATTGATAAAGAGCAGCACCAGACTGACCACCGCCAACAAGATCGTAACGGCATAAATGATCAGGATGGCCGAGAGCTGCCTGAACCCGAGGTCGAGCAAACGGTGGTGGATATGCTTCTTATCAGCCCAAAAGGGATGATGCCGCTCACTAATCCGGCGAACAACAGCCAGCGTCGTATCGATCAAAGGGATCCCAAACGGAACGAGCAGCGCCCCTAAATGGGTGCCTGACTCCCCGAAGGTGAAGACATTCATGGACAAGCAAGCCAGGCAAAACCCCAAAAACAGACTGCCGCTGTCTCCCATAAATATTCTTGCAGGCGGCAGATTGTATTTGAGAAATCCCAACGTCGCGCCAACAAAAACCATCGCAGCCGCAGCCACGGCCGCATTTCCCGTCATGCCAGCGACGATCAGGATCAAGGTGCCTGCCAGGACGCTGAAGCCTGCGGCCAGGCCGTCCAGGCCATCCAACAAATTGAGGGCGTTGGTGACGCTCACGATCCAGAACACGGACACAGGAAATGCCCAGACGCCCAGGTCGAGGGTGGCCGCCAACGGCAGGTCAATGGTTTGAATCACAAACCCGTGGGTGACCGCCAGGGTAGCAGCCATGGTTTGCACGGCCAGTTTGGTGTAGCAGCTCAAGACGTAGATGTCATCGAACAACCCCAGCAGCATGACCATGCCCGCGCCGATCAACAAGCCGGCGCCCAGCTCCGTCTCGCTCGCAGTGGGGTGAAGAATGAGACCGCCAGCCGCGAAGGCGAGCGCAATCGCCACCCCTCCCAGCTTGGGGACCGTACTCGCATGGATGGTTCGGTGATTAGAGACCGCAATGACCCCGAATCTTATCGCAAGCCGTCGCATCAGCGGAGTGAACACTAACGAGATGAGAAACGCAGCAAGCGCTGAGAGCAGAGTGAGTGGCATGACACCCTTTCCTTCCTTAGTAAGTGGTTTAATCCTTTAATTCTTGCGTTTTTTAGGAGAACCCTGAATTCAAGTAGTTGTCAAAATCTCATCGAAAACACCTTCCATCTGCTTGTTGATGGAATCCAATGAGAAGTTCTGAACAACTCTCTGCAGCGCATTTCTCCCATACTGTTCTCTTTTGTTTTTGTCCCCTAAGATGATATTCAGGGCAGAGGCAAGGCTTGTTGCATCGTTGACAGGGACAACGAGTCCTGTCACTTCATGCTGGTTAACCCAAGGCACGCCCGTCTCAAGATTGGTGCTCACAACAGGTTTGCCGCAAGCCATGGCTTCCAATTGAACCAAACCAAAAGCTTCGCTTCTTTCATTGGATGGCAATACAAATACATCGCATGCATGATAAAGTGCAACAAGCTCTTCATTGTCAACATCATGCTTCATGAATACCTTATTGTCAAGGCGTAGACGCTTGATCTGATCTCGAAGGTGCTGTCTAAGTGGACCGTCGCCAACGATGATTATTCTACCTGCAATGTCGGTGGCAGCAGATAGTAGAACATCAAGACCCTTATAGTAGGTCAGTCTGCCAACAAATAATACTATTTTTTCTCTGGATACCCTACGTATTTCTTCTGCTCCCTTTCTGACTCTACTTGAGGTCCTGAATTTGCCAAGACTTATTCCTAAAGGAACTATGACACACTTGTCTCTAAATTTCGATAGAAATAGTGAATGCTCGACATAGTTTGGGGAAGTTGCCACAATTCGATTTGCCCGCTCCAACAGCTTGAACAAAAACTTTTCATAAAGTCTGGAAAGCCTTCTTTGTCGAACAATATCACTATGCCATTCGACCAAAAGCTTACCTTTTGGCTTCGCCAGGAGATATGAAATGTGCGCCATAGGATTTGGAAGGTGCATATGAATTATCGTGTTTTCACAACCATCTAGCTGTTTGATGTGGTGAGGAAATGTAGGACAAATTGGCGTCGAAAACAGCTCACCCCAATTTGCAAGTCTTGTAACTCGCACACCATCAATCATCTCAGTGACTGTCTTCGGCTCTGTGTTGGCGACTAGGACATTGATATCAAAGTTGCTCTTCAAATGCATACACAAATCATAGAGATGAGTTTCCATCCCACCTGGCTGAGGATAGTAATATTTGCCCAATTGAATTAGTCTAGTGCTCGGCATATGCTTCGTGGTAAACTGCCAAAGTTTCTTTCACGGTTCGCTCCCAGCTGAACTCTTCGACCCTTCTAAAACCTTTGTCAACAAGAGCACTTCTCATTTGTGGGTCATAAAGTGTGCGACAAATCATTTCTTTCCATTCTCCAACAGAATGGGGATTAGCAAGAAGTGCGCCTTGCTCACAGACCTCACGGTGAACTGGTATGTCAGAAGCAACAACGGGAGTGCCGCAAGCGAAAGCTTCCAACGGTGGGAATCCAAATCCTTCATAAATCGAAGGGAACAGGAATAGTTCGGCCCCTGCATATAGCGCGGGCATGTCAGTTTGGTCAACATAGCCAGTCCATTTGATATCAGTGTCTCCCTTCTGCGGCCCCATAACATTCAGTGTGCGTTCGCTCAACCATCCGTTTTTGCCGCAAAGCACAAGTTTGTGAGGCAGAGCTTTTTCAGCTTTCAACTCGCTGAATGCCTGGATTATGATATCCAGATTCTTTCTCGGCTCTAGTGTGGCCACCGCCAAGATATAGGGGCGTTCTATACACAGTCTTTCTAGGGCTTGCGCTTCTTTTCCCCTAGAATAGTTCATGAACTCCTGACCAGCAGCGGCAGGCACTATGCTAAGTGAATGCGTTTCTAGATCAAATGCCTGATTCAATTCATCCCGAACACTTTCAGATAAAGTGATGATCTTGGTAGCACAACGTATGGAATTTACGAAAATAGGCCAATAATATAATCTCTTGCTCCACGGAATTGTAGCCGCATAGTGTTTGAAAACTAGATCATGTACGGTCACAACCGTCTTCGTTGAACGCAGCAACGGCGAGGTGAACGACATCGAATGAAGCAATTCCACAGAGTCTTTCTTTAAACACCGTGGCAAAGTCAACTGCTCCCAAAAGATGCGCCACACGGGAGAGCAAACGTCAACACCATGAATAGCAATTGTATTTGGCTGTCGATGTTCCTCAAACCAACCTTGCATTTCTCGATGGCAATAAACAACAAATTCTTCTTCTCTGGCCAATGACATCAAGGCCGCCGTCAGATTAGCTGCATACTGGCCAGTGCCCGTCCGTTGTCTGGTGGCAATCGTTGCGTTAAGTCCTATTCGCATTTCATGTCTCTATTTGGTGCTGCCTCATCGGCCTTCACCTTGTGCAAGACAAATTCTGATGCAGCTAGTACCAGGCCCATAAAAAACCAAACATAAAACTGTGTATAGAAATGATAGGTGAGGTTGCACCCGAGCAAAACCAGGTAGGCAGATAGCAAGCCTATGAGTCTGAAATACCACTTCCTATCACCAATCCTTTTGACCTTGGAGATCGCCCTTGATAGATAGTTGATTAGAACCCCGATCAAGCTCAACTCAACTAGAAAGCCAATTAGCCCAGTCTCTGCCAAAAAGCTGAAGTAAGCCGAGTGTGTCATCGCATGCGACGATGCCAGATAATTCTGAGCAAAGAATTCACCGTAGTTGTTCAATCCGACACCAAACAGAGGATTCTGAACCCATGCATCGACAGCAACCAGAATCCATTTCAAGTGATCACTTGTGGAACGGTGTGAAGGGTCAAATGACTGAAAGAATCGACCGACGAAACTCTCAACAACGGACGGGGAAATCGCCGAAATCAGCACAGTCGCCATCAGCGTTGTGAGGCCGATGCGCACAGTAATTTTCCTGGTAAGCTTTATCTTGAGAAGGTAGTAGCCCAATACACCCAATCCGATAACGAGGCCAATCCATGAGCTCCTAGAAAACGTTAACCCAACGCAAAGGAATAACAAGAACGCGCCAACGACGAGCACCATCAATTTAAGCCTCGTGAGACTCATTGTAGCATATTGCGAAGACAGTTTGGAAAGGAGTAAGACAAGAGACATGCCGGTGAAAGCACCAATTAATACAGGATCATTGAATGTAGAATTGATTCTTGGAACAATGTTGCCGGCAAACTCGAAAACAGTCAAACCGGTATTGTAGTATCTGCTGTGCTCAAGATATTCAACAAATGGTAGGTTTGCTTGCAAACCGAACACAAAAGCAATCACTTGGTAGAATCCGTAGACGGCACCGAGGATGCCAACCCAGATCAGGTAATCGATTGCCTTCCTGATTCGTTCCTCCGTGTTAAGAAGTTCAAATGCGATAAACATCAAGGCAAAGAGAAACAGATAGAGGATTGATACTCTGATCACTCTAATGGGTTCAATAGCCCAAATCGTGCCTAGTACGTATATCGAAAGGAGAATGAAGAAGAAAACGTAGACTGGTGTAATGCGCAATCTAAGTCTGCACCCCACAAGCGCTCTGCAGAATATGTATGGTAAAGTCAGTAAAATAATAATCATTGGTAAACGAATGGAGAAACCAACATAGTAGCTGTACTTCTCCAGTATGAGGGAAAGGATCAGTACGAACAGATAAACCTCAAAACTCCAGAGTCTTTTGACGAGCAATGGACTGAAGCCGATCAATACGCCCACCGCAAGTGAGGCAACTGTCCACTGAATCGCAAGACAGCATGTGAGAAACAGGAAGACGGCATACAGTAGACGTAGCTCACCATTCCAAGCAGATCTTTTTGCAGAATCTGCAATCATCTTCAAACTAATGAGGTACTGAAGAGGCTTTCCCATATTTCTTCTTGCGAAAGTCCCAAAATGCCAAAAAGAGAGAGAGAATACTCTTCCAGTCAAGGCACACCAGTGACCAAGAGGCTCTCTTGATAGCACTGAAGAATACACTCATCCAGAATACTCCCGTGAACGAGTAATGTTTTTCTATAAAAATTAGCAAGTTTCGCATATCGTAGTAGTGATGTAGAAATGTGTACTTGCCGCGAAACCTAGAAATGGCAGTCTTGTGATAGACAACTGCATCAGGAACAACGACTACTTTGCTGTCTATCCTTCTTGCCCGAATGCACCAGTCTGCATCCTCGCTGCCAAAAAAGTAATCGGAATCAAGCAAACCTATTTTCTTGATCAAATCAACCCTGACAAGCATCGCGCACCCTGACACCCATTCCGTTTCTATATATCTACCGCATCCGTGAGCCTCGCTATCATCTTTGGAAGATAAATGAAAAGGCCTATGTGTTCTTGAATCAATATAGCCACCAAGTGACCAAATGTGCTTCGGATGAGAAAAGTACTTAATACAAGGCCCAATGACACCTACTTCGGGCTGACTCTGTGCCACGTCAACGAGTTTATCCAAAAAATCTGGTTCAACACTAGTGTCATAGTTAAGGAGCAAAACATATTCATATCCATTCTCGATAGCCCACTCGATGCCGACATTATTACCGGCTGGAAAACCGAGGTTCGACGAATTGCAAATAAGCTTCAAGTCTGGATAGTTGGTTGTCAAGTACTCCTGCGAACCGTCATCAGAATTGTTGTCCACAACGACAATTGTGTATTCCGGATAACGAATGCTTGCAAGCGACTCGAGACAGTCACGGAGTATCCTCAATCCATTCCAATTGAGAATGATGATAGCAACCTGAGGATTCTGACTTGATGTTGTCATTTAGAGCGATCTATAAAATATATGTGATGGTCAAGTTATCGTTAGTGTGAAAACTACTAAACTTCACAAGCCAATCCATTCCCGGCCCTGAAATAGTCCCGCATGGCATTGCGCCATACCTCTATTTCGTGAATGTCCTCTTTGTTGAACGCTATTTCCTGCAATGCCATTTTTGCCAAATACACCGGGATGTAGGCATAGGCCAATTCCACATTGACTTGCATCTTGTCACAATAGTTCTGTATCAAGTTAGCGGCAAAATGATGATACCAGTTTTTCTTCAAAAAAAACCGAGTGATTCCTTCACCGGGATAGTCAGGCTGCCGGGGCAGATAGATACACGTCGCAATCACCAAATGCAAGAGGTCGAGCAACGGAATATTTTTTGGCGAGTAGGTTTCCCAATCGATGACTGTGATGCCCGACTCCTCTGAAAACATGAGATTGTGTGGATTGAAATCTCCATGTATGGCAGTCAGAGGAATACTTTGGTTTTTGAACTTTTCGAGACCTTCTATGACGTGCTCAAAATCGACATCATTGAGTACAGCCGTCTTGAACTCGCCAAGCGGCTGCCGGACGTGTTCATCAATAAACGCATCATCGATCACCCTCAGCCCGGCATTCGAAATCTGATGAAAATCCAGCAACCATTGCAGCGAAAGTGGCAAAAACCGTTTGACCTGCTTCTTCATGCTTAAAGAGCTCTTGATCAGGTGGATTAATGTTCTCCCCCTTGCGACCGATTGCCAGACCACTTTCTTGCCATCCCGGTTGTCAATTAGAATGACGCGGGGCACGCTATTCTCGAGCCGGGTGTTTCTCAAAAGGTGATGTAACTCGATGAGTGCATCCGTCTCCAATTGCAGCCTGCTGTCATCTCCTGGGTTGCGCGGCACGCGGACAAAAAGCCTCGGACTCGATTCATCGTTGATGAATCCCAGAAAGGAGACACTGCCATTTTTGCGACTGCTGCCTTGAACCTTCAAAACACTGGCAGTTGACACCGCAATTTTTCCATTATCGGGGAAAAGCTGCCCCGAATCTTCCACCAGTTTCTGGATGATGTAATCGAACATCATGTCGGCTCCGCGACTATAGAGTATCCTGGCACAAAATACTTGAAAAGACCCAAAACAGACAAAACCCTTGTCATAACATAGACAATCTGGTGTTTAAAACTCCGCCTGGGGATACAATTCTTCAAATAGTAGTTGACGATTCCCTGGTCCTGCAACGGGATGATGTACTCCGGGTCCCGGTACGTCCGAACAGGCAAATAGAATTGTATTCTGCCATAACCAGCCCGAGATAGAAGCGCCTGATATCCGAACATGGTATAGGTATAAGTTCTATACCCCCCCTTGTTCTTTAAGCGCATGTAGAGGTCAGCGATTCTCCGGGGCATCAAATTGGTAAACCTGGTCTCAGAATGTTCATCCCTGGCGCCGAAGAAATACTGAAAGCCAATTCTATTCTCGATGCCAATGTACAGCTTGCCACCCTTGTTCAAAATACGTTTTATCTCACGCAGCGCATCGGTTTGGTACGCATCCGGGCTCTTGTCGTTTACCGCCATCCCGGTCCATTCTAACACACCGTTGAGCACTACGACGTCGAAATAACCGTCGGAAAAAGGTAAGGCAGCTTTATCCAACGGCTCGATATGAACCAAATCTATATTAGAAAGCTGCTCTTGTCTGGCTCGGATTCGCAGAAATTGCAACGTATCAATATTGGTATCAGCCGCTACGACCTCGCCAAAAGTGCGCGCCAAAGATGAGGTCACACTGCCCCAGCCGCAACCGATATCCAGCACTCTACTTTTCCTGTCGTGTGACAGAAGAAAACGGAAATCCCCCCGGCTCTCGTTCAGCGCGTAACCGTAAGTATGTTCATTCGTCTTCGGTAGCAGGCAGGTTTCCAGTGCTTCCTGATAGCCCTTTTCGTTGGCCACCTGCAGCAACTGATTCATTTCAGATTTTTCGATCTGATTCCAGTAATATTCCTGCTCAGCAAACGAAGGAATCCCTTGTTTGAACCCCCAGCTTCTCGAACATTTCATGCAAACAGAAAGCAGATTCTCTGCCTCGAATTTAATTCCGCCCTGACATTCCGGACAAACCAGCTCTGCCTTCATTTGCAACTCCATCGATTAGCGCATGACTTTTGCAAGATACTCGGCGATCAACTCCCGTTCGTGGTCCTCGAGTACCATGAAATAGGAGGCCACAAGAAAAAACAGCGCCAGCACGCCCCCGACCAGGAAAATGCTTTGCTCGCGCAACCCCAATCCGACCAGAGCAAGACTCGTGCACATCAAAACGATGTTGACCGCTTTCTTGTCGAGAAAAAGGCTTGGCACAATTCTCAGCGAGTAAGTCAGCAGTATGGAGAAAACCAAAACGTTGGTCAGCAACGTCGCGATGGCCGCACCCATAAAGCCATATCTCGGTATCAGGAAGTAATTCAAGACGATGTTGAAAAACGAAGCTGTCATTGTGGCGGCCATTCTTTGATTCTGTTTGCCGGCGGCCGTCAGGACAACCCCAAATGTGGTCGCCGCAAAGCGGATAACCAGCAGCAAGGAAAGAAGTGCGAGCAAGCTCCCAGAAGCTTCATAAGCCGGCCCATAGACAAACGATATCAAGCTCGAGGCACTGGTAAATAAGATCACGGTGAGTGACAGCCCAATCGTGATCAAGTACTTGTTCATCTTCACCATCACCCGCTTCATGTTGTCAAAAGATTCTTTGTAGAGACGGGACACGGTCGGGAAAAACGCGTTCTGGATGATTTCCACGAAAATCAGCCCGACCACAACCAGACGCATGGCTGCCTGGTAGATACCGACCTCATAACTATTGCGAAGATGTTTGAGCATCACGGTATCGATCTGGAAATAGATAACCCCGAAGAGAATTTGAATCGCGTAGGGAGAAGCCTGCTTTAACAGCCCGGGCATGCACGCCCAGGCAACCCCACGCCCCGTCCTGAACAGATCTCTGGCGACGAACCCCGTCAAGACGAGCGCCAGCAGCCGTGACAAAGCATACGCCTGGGCAACCAGCACGATCTCACCGTCAAAATCGTGCAGCACAAACATGACCAGCCCAAACAGAATCAAGGAATTATAGGCTGTGATGAGTGCTTCGAACTGGAATCTCTCGAGACCCCGGTAGTAGCAAATTACCAGATTGATAAAATTGTCAAATACGACTGCAACCATCAGATAGAACACGGTCTGTGCAATTGTCTCCTGGTAGCCGATCAGCGAAGTGCTCGAGTGGACGAAAAGAAGCGTCAGTAAAGAGAGCAGTGCCTTCATCTTCAGAATGGTGCCAAAGTTTGTCAGCACAAACGGATTCTTTTGTGCAACTTCCCTGGTCACGTAGGTCGAGAGACCGAAATCGGCCAGAATGACGAACAGGGCTGTGAAGCTTTGTGAAAACGTGAAAACGCCAAAGCTCTCGACCCCTACAACTCGAGCAATTCTGAAAACAACAATGCTCAGAAGCAGGAATCGCGCGCCAAAGGAAATGAGCGAAAAAAGCGTATTCTTAGCGAGTGTGTTCGGTATCTCCATCACCAAGTGTCAACGAATCCTAAAGAACGAAGATTAAACCGCTTCCTTGACTTTCTCCACCACCACTCTCAACATCTCCTCAGTCATCTCCGGATAATTCGGCAAGCTCAGCACCCGCTCCCCGGCGCGCTCCGAAACCGGGAAGCTTCCCTTCGGCAATCCGAGAAAGTGGTAGGATTGCTGCAAATGCAAAGGGCGCGGATAATGAATCGCGGCGCCGATCCCGGCTTCGTTCAGTCTCTGCTTGACCGCGTCCCGGTTGTCCACCTGAACAACGTACAGATGGTAGACACACTCGGCCCAGGATGCCTCCTCAGGCGTTTGAATCCCGTCTACATCTTCGAAAGCGTGGTTGTAGAATTCGGTGATCTCCCGCCGTCGTTTATTCCACCGGTCCAGGTGTTGGAGTTTGACCCCCAGCACGGCGCCCTGGATGCCGTCCAGGCGGCTGTTGAAGCCCATCAGGTCATTCTCGTATTTCTTGCTGCTGCCGTGGTCGCCGAGCTTGCGGATGGTTTCCGCCACCTTCGGGTCGCTGGTGACGACACCGCCGGCGTCCCCATAGGCGCCGAGATTCTTGCCCGGATAGAAACTGAAGCAGGCCGCGTGCCCCAGCGAACCCACCTTCTTGCCTTTGTACCGGGCGCCGTGAGCTTGCGCAGCGTCCTCGATGACCTTCAAGTCATATTTTTTGGCGATGCCGAGAATCGCATCCATGTCCGCAGGGTGGCCGTAGAGATGCACCGGGATAATGGCGCGGGTTTTTTCCGTGACCGCCGCTTCGATTTGCGAGACAGCCATGGTGTAGTTCCGAGCATCGATGTCAACGAACACTGGTTTTGCGCCCACCCAGTAGATGGCTTCGCCGGTAGCGGTGAACGTGAATGCGGAGGTGATCACTTCGTCGCCGGCACCAACACCGAGCGCTCTCAGTGCTAACATCAGGGCGTCGGTCCCATTCGCCACACCCACGGCATACTCGCTTTCGCAGTACCTGGCAAACGCTTCTTCGAATTGCTTGCTGGCGCTGCCGCGGACAAACTGCGTGCTTTCAATGACCTGTGTAATCGATTCTAAGATTTCATGTTTGATTGTTTCGTATTGTGCTCTTAAGTCTGCCTGAGGAATTCTTTTCATGATTGACCTCGTGGAATGCTAATACATGGTTGCCGAATAGTTCTTGACTAACATTTCTCACTTTGTCAAGGTTACGTAAGTGCACTTTGTAAAAATACGCCCGCTTCGCGAGCTGATTTTTACGCTCCTGCCTTGCCGAAGTGAGAAATGTTAGTTCTTAACCTGTCTTCTCCAGAAGATAAAACAAGCCAAAATTCAAAGTCGAAAACTCCTTCCGTATGAGTTCGAGCCTTCCTGGTTGGAAGAAATGAGAACAGAGAAAGTCATCAAATTGTCTCCAGTCGAAACCGAGATGTTGTGTCCAACAATCGACACCAGGCGTCCGGAATCCAGCGATAGGCCTGTCTGTCAGCAGGTGCCAGAGGTATTTGACCTCGCTTTGTGAATCGAAAAAGCCATCATAGGCATTCCGTCGAAAAATGCGCCGACCAAGATACTTCACGAGCCCGGGGATATGATTTTCGTTCGGCACTGAAATGAAGATTGTGCCTCCGGTCTTACATGCGTTGTATAGATTCACTGCTGCATTCTCGTAGTTGCCAACATGCTCGATGGTTTCGAAACTGGTGATGATATCAAATGAGTTGTGCCATTCCTTTTGAATCTTGTTCAGGTCATATTCATGGAATGTCGTGTTCAAAAGCGCTCTGTCGCGTGCCTGGTTCAGGAGCTCTTGTGAAACGTCAAACCCATAGAACCGCCAGTTCTCCTTTTGCCTGAACCTTTTCAGCATCAGAGAAAGTATGAAGCCGTTCGAACATCCAAAATCCGCCAGTTTACCGGAATTGGCAACAGAAATGGTGTCAACCATCTTCAACAGGCGGTTCAGACGTCGCCTGTGCATGAAGGCCGACAAACTCAGGCCATGATATGAGCATTCATGCGACCAGGGCGTCCGTTCAGTTTGTATTAAACTCATGCTAGCGGTTCAACCCCACGTTCAAAAAAAACTCGCCTCTGTCCACTGGCCCACGCGCTCCAGCCGGAAGCAAAATGTTGTCAGAAAAGTCCTTGTCATAATTCACGCCCAAATACAAATTTCGAAAAAGTTCGTAACGAGCTTCGAAGGAAACGCTTTGCCGGGACTCCCGAATTCCCTCCAGAAAAGAGACCGAGAGCTGGCCGCCGTCTTCCACCGGCCGGGTCAAATCGCCGCCGGTATTCTTGTCCGGCGGATTGTCGCCGTGGCGGGTGGACTGAAAAGTTGCTGCGATGAAGAAACTCTTGGAAAACCGGTACTGCACGCGCGCAAAGAGATTGTCCGCATTCGGCCCGAGCCAGTGGCCCAGGCCGGTGTTGAAATGGCTGTAGGTGTTGATCGCCTTCCTGTGCGTGTACAGATAGGGCCGCGTGCGAGCGTATTCCACCCTCAGGTCCAGATTGTCGACCTGGAAGGCATCTGCCCAGAGTCCGCCAGCCAGCACACCGGTCTTGTTGCCATGGAATCCGCTGCCGATTTTCGAGGTGGTCAGGTCATCGATAAAGAGCTCGCCGTAGAGCTTGACATTCGGAATCAGCAGCAGCTCGAAGTCGAAGCCGATGCTGGCGTTGTCATCGTCACTGACAAAGTGCTCGGCCGAGCGGTAGAAGTTGATGGGATTGATGTACGCGAACTCGAAGCGGCGGTCGCCGAAGACCACCATTTCATACAGCCCCACATCCAACCACTTTGCCACGTCGATTTCCAGCCGATGGGCGACGATGCTCTTCGGGTTGGTAGTACCGTCTGCCTGCGCAATCCGCGGAAACGTGCGCAGGAAGCCCCAGAGATAGGTGAATTTCAGGCGCCAGAGCTTTGTTTGCAGTTTGATCTGGTCAAACGAGGTGGCGTTATCGGAGAGACCCAGTGCCCCGTTAAAGCCGGGGCCCCAGGTGTTGACGCCCTTGCCGAGAACGAGCTGCAGGTAGGGCAATTTGAAAACCAGGTAGGCATTGGTTTCGTCGTGCCAGATGTGCGTGCCATAGCCGTTGACAAATCCGAGCCCTTCCAGGCTGATGTCGAACCGGTCGGGGTAGGTGCGTGTGCCCCACTGTTTTGTATCCCGAAAATCGAAAAAGAACCCGAGGTGCGTTCCAAGCTGGCCGCGCAGCGTCAGCCCGTGGGTGCGCTCGAAAACTTTTTCGGTTCCGCTGACGGTGTCCGGAGTGGCGTAAAGCCATTGCTGATAAAAAACCGGGTCGATGAACGCCTTGAACCCCTCGCTGTTGACCTCGAACAAGTTGCGGTTGTTCTTATACAGGAAGCCCGGGAAAATCTTGCCAAACACCTTGCTCTGCTTGAGCCTTGCGATGCGACTCTGGCCGTCAACCCCATTCCTGCCCGTCTTGTGTTTGAATTCCTCGCCAAACTCGAAGCGGAGAAACTGCAATTGCTGCTCTTCTACCGCGTTGAGTCGGTAGCCCTGGTGGACGTTGTCCTGAATTTGCACCAGGTACTCGACCATCTCGGCGCGGCTGTACGGCCGGGTGGAGTTCAAGGCGCCGGTGATCACGCCTTTCGCCTCGAACCGCTCGATGAATTGGTACGCCCAATGGTTGAGGGGGACGTAGACGGACTGGGCTTGCAGCCCGGCCATGGGCAAGAAAAGGAGTGTAAGTTTGATGAGGCTGTGAACGAATCTGGTCGTCATCCTTGTCCGTTGGTCAGAAGGGGTTTGTCTATTCTGTGCCCTCTTGGTGAGCTTTAGGGGTCTTATTCTCTTGCTTTTCTTTTTTCCTTTGGAACACTCTGGCAACAGTTGCTTTGGCCAGGCCATAGTCTTCCCTGAGTGCTTGCGCGAAGTGCCTGACTTTCTGATAGTCCGCCTCCCGCTCTTTGAGCTTCTCGCCATATGCCATCACAAACGCGCCAAAAATGCTGAACATGAAGGCTAAGAAAGAAGCGACGAGCACCAGAAGCGTCCTGTGCGGTTTGGTCCGTTTCTCGGGCGGCACCGCTTCATCGAGGACCTGCACAGTCGGGGTATCGCGCGCCTCCTGAATCTTGGCGCTGTAGTATTGTTGGTTGAGAAGCTGCCAGACTGTTTCCTGCACCTTGACTTCCCGAATCAGCTCGGCAAATCTCAAGCCCACCTCGGGCACGTCCGCAAACGGAATAAAGTAATCCTTCTGCTCCTCAAAAGGCACCGAGTTGCCAAACTGCAAATGCTCGAACTGTTTGCGCAGCTCTTGCAGCTCCTTTTGCAGCCGCAGGATGACCGGATTGTCCGCCTTCATGGTCTCCCGTGCTACCTCCAGCGCCACTTCCTTTGCCATGATCGTGCCCTTGATTTCGCCTGCTTTTTCGATGGCGACTTTGGTTTGCTCCTCCAGGTTCACAGCCTTGAAGGTCGCCTGAAAATCGGCCAGCTCGCGGGAGGCTTTCTTGAGATTGTTTTCTGTGATCTCGAGCTGCTCTTCGATGTATATTCTCGAGTTCTTCGCTTTGGAAAAACTCTTTTCCTGGTTGACGCTGTCCAGCTCGGCGACATACGCCCTCGCCACCTGTGCTGCCAGGTTCGGATCGCGCAGCTCTACCGACACTTCGATGACGCCCTGCTCGTTGGAAGAAATGGTCGATTTCTTGCGCAGACGCTTCAACGCCTCCGTCCGGGTGTCCAGGTCCCACACTTCATACAGATTCTGCCGCTTGTCGTCGTAGTCATATTTCGTCTGCAAGACGCCCTCGGCGACCGTGCGGCTTTTCAGAATCTCGACGAACATCTCAGAAGAGCGGGTTGCCACCCCGGGAAAATCGAGAAACGAAAGCGGTGAGTTGGCGAGCAAGCCGCGCAGCCCCTCCTGGTTGCCTTCCTCCGGCGGCAGCAAGGTGGTGGTGGCGGTATAGGTTCGCGGAAGCACCAGGCTGATGACCGCCATCAACGCCGCAGCCGCAAAGGCATTACGCAAAATCATCCGCCTGCGCTTGACGATGACTTCGACATAATCGAGCAAATTTATTTCGTCTATTTCCATGTTTTAATCGATGATCGATAATCGATAATCGATGATTGAGGGGGCGGGGCAATCCTCGATCCTCGATTATCGATCATCGATCGATCGACGTGTCGATGATAAGATAAATGGACGCCAGCTGCGCTAAGACAGAAATGGTCTGCAGGGCGACCGGCCAGAACTTGCGGTCTGATTTTCGCGGCACCCAGACGATGTCTCCGGCCTGAAACGAGCTGACTTCTTCGTCATCAAGGACCTCCCCCGTCACCTTGATGACCTTGGTCTTGCTCAGTTTTGCATCCCAGGAAGCGCCGCCCGCCTTTGCCAGGTAATAGTGCAGGTCCGCGCCCGGGAGATAGGTAACCCCGCCCGGCTTGGCAACACTGCCGGTAACGGTGACCACTTTCGGCGCCCTGGGCACCACGATGATGTCGCCATCTTCCAGGACGATGTCCTGGGCGCGATCCTTCTGGTAGACCAGTTTCTCGAAATCTACCACAATCCGGTCGATATCCGCGGAATTCTGCCGCATGACAAAGTACTGGTACTCCAGATCGCTCATCTCTTCCCGGCGCATCTCCTTGAGCCGCTCGAATTCCTTGTCGAATTTCAAGCGCGTGCTCGCGCGCATGACAAAGGCTTCCTGAGGAAAGGCGTCATCTGTAAACCCGCCGGCTTTGTCGAGAATCTCACTCAAAAAGGTGCTGTCCTTGATAATCGGGTAGTGCCCCGGAAAGACCACCTCTCCCTGCACCTCCACCATCAGCCCCACCTCCCATTCGGGAATCTGGCGGATAAACACCTGGTCATCCTCTTCCAGCAAGATATCGTGATGACCATTGCTGCCGTTGCTGCTACGATGGTTTCCGTTGCTGCCGCTGTGATTGTTGGCCAATTTGTCCAGATTGACCTTCATGAACTGCGTCGGTTTGCCGGGATCGACTTTGGCCACTTCGGCTTCCAGGAGGTAGGCCTTGCGCGTCAGGTTTCCTGCCTTGAGAATGAGGTCACTGAGGTGCATATTGTCTTCCAGCACGTAAGCGCCGGGCCGACGAATCTCGCCGAAGATGGCGACACGCCGCTCATGAATCTGCTCCAGCTTGGAGTAAACATGCACCTCATCTTCATTTCTGAGCAAAATGTCTTGCGTGCTGTCTCCGGCCGCGATTTGTGAGAAGTCGATGTAGTGGACTGTACGATAGCCATCCTGGCCGAGACGGCTGAGTTCTATTCTGTCCGGGAAGGCAAAATCCGTGAACCCGCCGGCCAATTCGATGACGTCAGAGAGCTTCTCATGCAGATCGGGTTTGAGCTCAAAAATGGCCGGCCGGTTGACTTCGCCGGTCACCTTGACCTTGTGCTGCGCGATGGGCACAAAGATGCGGTCGCTGGCTTGCAAAAACTCATCTTCGCTGTTTTCGCCGCTCATCAGAAAGCGGTACAGGTCAACAGAGGTGAAAAGCTCGCCGTTGCGCATCAGGCGGATGTCCCGTATCGAGCCCTTCCCGGTCGGCCCGCCCGCGAGGATGACCGCATCCAGGACGGTGTTGAGCGCGCTCAAGACGTATTTACCCGGGCGGATAACATCACCCACCACGGCCACCATGACATTCTTGGGCTGCAGCAACATGATGTCGAGGGTGAAATTGTCGTAGTACTGGGACAGCTTTTGGGTCAGCAGCGTTCTAAACTCATCCATGCCCAGGCCCCAGACATAGATCACGCCACCCGGCGGCAAGAAAATCTTGCCCTCGACGTTTACCATGACGTCGATATTTTCCTGCACCGACCCCAGAAGATAGATCCCGACCCGGTCACCCGGGCCGAGCTGGTAGCTCGACGGCAAGCTCAATGCTTCTGAGCTCTGGGTGGCAAAGTCGGCTCCCTCGCTGCTGAACAAATCGAATCCAAAGACAGGCAAGCGGGTGGTTTCTCTGCCCGTGAGCGGCATTTGTGTCGCCGGCGGAGATTGGGTCGAATTGTGGAGCGGTTGTGAGGGAGAAGAAAAAAAGTCGCTCGTTCTAAGTTGCCGGGTGCGGTGGACGTGTGAGGTGTCGAGCCCGGACTCCTTCCAGTTTTGCGCGTCGGCTTGATTGGTCAGTAGTAGGACAGCAGCTACGACGACCAACCACCTCAACATCCTGTCCATGAATCGCGATCCATCCTAAATTGAATAAGTGCACTTCTTTAGAACCGTTAAATATAGGAAATAATGGTCTGACAGTCAATAAATATTTCAAAATAAAAACAATAAGGCCGACAAACAAAACTTCTGTTGGTCGGCCTATCTACGAGGGAGGAAGAAAGAATGCTATCGAATCAAGGTCATCTTCTTGACACGCCGCTCCAGGGAAACGTTTACCAGCATGTCGCCCTTTGCCTGTTCACGTTTCACCTCAAGGCTATAGATATAGACGCCGCTCGGTGCTTGCATCTTGTCCTCATTCGTCCCGTCCCAAACCACCGTATGAAAACCGGCCGCCAGGTCTTCTTTGACCAGCGATTTGATGAGCTGGCCCAGCGGATTGTACACCTTCAGCTCGACCGTGCGCTGCTTGTCGAGGAAAAACCGGATCTCCGTCTCCGGGTTGAAGGGATTGGGATAGTTCTGAAACAGGGCGAAGGTTTGGGGATTGAAGATGTCTTGAGGATCGCTGATAGGGTCCTCGATCATCGTGTAAGAAATTCGGCTGTTGGCAGCAATAATGTTCGGATCTTGCGCCCGGTCCCGCACGTTGTTGACGGTGAGCGAATAGGTGTCGCCTTGCTGGTGGGCGGTTGTGATGAGGTGCACCGTGGTCAGGTTTGCGTCCAGAATGGCACCCAGGACGCTGATGCCATTGTTGATAGCATAATTGCTCTTGTTCTCTGCGGTGCTTTGCTCCACCGGCTCGCTGAAATTGACGTCGATCTGCGTTGTCCCGTTCACACTGACCGAAACCAGTGTCGGCGGCTGGTTGTCGCCGGCAGCAGGGGTCTGGTAGGTCACGGAACTGTTGGAGGCGATGGTGTTCCCCGCTTCATCCTGAACATCATTGACCGTCAACGTGTAGCTGGTCTCATTTTGATGCGAGGTGGTCGTCAATTGCACCACCTGCCCGTTGCTGCTCAACGTGGCCTGCAGCACCTGCACCCCGTTGCTGATCTCGTAGTTCGACCTCCTCTGAGCAGAAGTCGCGTCAAGTCGCTCGTTGAAAACAACATCGAGGTGGGTCAGGTCCACCACTGCGACGCTGTTCACTTGTGGCGGCGTGGTATCGTCGTTGCCACCGGACAACTGGTAGCTCTTGGAGCTGCCGGCGGAGATTTCATTCCCATCCAGGTCCTTCACATTGCTAACCGAGAGCACGTAAGTCACGCCGCGCTCATGCGCGGTCGTGATCAAGTGCACAACTGTCGCATTGGCATCGAGCACCGCGCCCAGAACCTGAACGCCATTACTAATGGTGTAATTCAGAGCGCTTTGAGCAGAAGTCTGATCGACTACTTCTGAAAAGACAACATCCAACTGCGTTTCCCCTCGGACCACAACATCGATGAGCTCAGGGGGATTGGTGTCGCCGTTGCCGCTGAGCGTCACACTTACTTCCGCTGAAAAATCACTTTCATTGCCGGAAAAGTCATAGGCCGTGACGGCGAAGAAATAGGTCTTCCCGTCTTGCAAGTTGTTCCAGGTAAACTCCGTGACGTTGCCAACGTCGACGACCCCGGTGTAGTTGCCAGAAGATTCCCCTATATAGATATTGTAGCCCGCCAGATCGCTCTCTGTATTCGCGTCCCAGCTCACCGTCACCGTGACAGCCATGGCGACGGCAGCCCAGAGCAACATTGAAACTGTCAAAACAACAGATAGCGTTGACTTTCTCTTTCCTCTCGACATCATCTTAGTTCTCCTATGCATTCAAGTTCACGGTGAGTGGTTCTGCTATCCGCAAAAGGTATGCCATCCGCGGGTTATCATTCATAAAATTCTGTTTAATTTAGGTTTAATCAGCTATGCTATTCTGGCTTTGGCGGAGGTTTGACAGGAGGATTACAGGTCGGTAATTCACATACGTAATCTATCAGGCTCGATGGTTGGCAGGAAAAAACCGCATTCTCTTTTGTCTCGCAAGCATGTCCTGAGCCTGATGGCTTCAATAGCTTGCTTGCCGACCTCTTGGGAAATAAAAGCCGGTGCGGACAAAAGAAAAAAGCCAATCTGCGTTTGGCAGCCTGGCTTGCAACTCTATCGTTCAGCGAGGCACAATGCCCATGGCATGTGCGGTACTTGTGTCTCAGTGATTCTTTTTCCAGGAAGGATGGGTAATCTCATGTTGGTTGATTTTGTAATTGAGGGCGCGCGGGGAAATGCCGAGCAGATTGGCGGCGTCTTTCTGTACCCACTCGCTGACATGCAGGGCTTTGAGAATGGTCTCTTTCTCGATATTTGCGAGATTGAGCGAGTCAAAGCAGATCCCTTCACCATCGGATGATTTGCGTCGATCGCGGCCACCGGCGGCGAAGTAGTCTTTGCCAGACATGGCCAGGTCAGCAGGGGTGATCCATTGTCCATCTTCTGCCACCAGCACCGCGCGTTCGATCAGATTCTTTAGCTCGCGGATGTTGCCGGGCCAGGAGTGATTTTGAATCAGTGCTTTGGTTTCGTCACAGAACCCCTTGAGCTCCTTGCGGATTTCCTGGGTGTATTTGCGCAGAAAGAACTCGGCGATGATCAGGATGTCTTCCTTGCGCTCGCGCAATGGCGGAATATCGAGGGTGACCACGTTGAGCCGGTAGTACAGGTCAGCGCGGAATTCACCGGCCTCGATTGCCTCGATGAGATTCTTGTTGGTCGCAGCAATGACGCGGACATCGACGTTGATGGTTTTGTTGCCCCCGACGCGATTGAAGGTTTGGTCCTGCAGCACGCGCAGAATCTTCGCCTGCGTCGCCAGGTGCATGTCGCCAATTTCGTCCAGAAACAACGTGCCGCAGTTGGCTTGCTCGAACTTGCCGATGCGCGTTTGAATAGCGCCGGTAAATGCCCCTTTTTCATGGCCGAACAGTTCACTCTCGAGCAGGTTCTCTGGCAGGGCCGCGCAGTTCACTTTCACAAACGGCTTGTCTGCACGATTGCTGATGAACTGGATGAGACTTGCGATCAACTCTTTGCCGGTGCCGGTTTCTCCATGGATCAAAATGGTCGCATTACTTCTTGCCACCTTTTTAATGACATTGAAGATCTCCTTGATCTCAGGACTACGACTGACCAGCGGATAGTGAAAGTCAAATCCAAAATTCTTCCCCCAACCATTATTGCTGTGACTCTGGCTTTTTTTCGATTGCGACATCGATTGTCGTTTGATCTCTTCGAGGATTTCAATGTTGCTATTGCTCCGGTAGGTATCGACAGTTGCATTTGACATCTGAAATCGACCAGCATTTTATTTGATGATTGACATAGTGAATTGAGCCACCGCCAGGGCTACTAGCGGCCATGTTTAACCTCAAAACCGACCCCTCTCCTCAAGAATAGATATTGAGATTTTTCAAAAATTTAGCAAAGTTTATGCCACTGTTAAATTCATGTAAAAACTAAGTCATCCACGTCATCAGCTCAACAAAACAGCATAAAACGGAAATTTTCACTATCTATTAATAAATATTAGCGATTCTGTTGCATTTTGATTCCCGCCAAGAGAAAGAATTATACACTCTTTTTTGCCAGGAAAACGTTGAAGAAAAGTGAGTAGAAAATGGCTATTTTTCGTCCACTGGCCTATTTCGAAACACCTGGCGTTTTTCCCTGTACTACTAAGATTCCAACGGATCAAAGAACCCAACCGGTCGGAATCCCAGAAAGCCGTTGGGTTCTTCTATCAACTGGAAATAGCAACATCGTCGGTTGGAGGTGAAGGTTGGCTAGATTACCGGGTTGCGGCTCTGCGGCGCTGTGGATGATTGCTGCTCGCGCAGCGCTTGCTTGATCTCATCAAGCGTGTACAGACGGTCCGTGTTTAGCCAGCCACGCTGCTTCAAGAATTCGACCAGGAGCCGGGTACGCGGAAGGGAGAGGCCCGCCTGCTGCAGAACAGTCGGATTCGCGAAGAGCGATTCCTTTGTGCCATCAAAATGAACTCGGCCCTGCTTTAGAATGACCACACGCTTTACCACCGATGCCACCCAATCCAGATTGTGTGATATGAGCACGATGGTGGCGCCACGAGCATGACAAGCCTGCAAAACGCTTGTCACCGCGTGCATGCTGTTCAGGTCCAATCCCGCAGTGGGCTCATCGAGTGCCAGGCATTCTGGCTCCAACGCCAGCACCCCTGCGATGGCTGCCCGGCGCTTTTCGCCGTCGCTCAATTGAAACGGCGAGCGCGTTTTGTATTCTTCGAAATTCAGCGCCACGCTTTGAAGCGCCTCCTGCACCCTGCGCCTGACGTCACGCTCGGGGAGCCCCAGATTGCGCGGGCCAAAGGCAACGTCATCGAAGACGGTATCCTCGAAAAACTGGCTTTCCGGAAACTGAAACACCAGGCCGATGCGCCGGCGCACCGCGGTCAGGCTCGTTTGCTTGTGTGCCAGGTCCTGGCCATCGACCAGAACGCGACCGCTGTCCGGTTTCAGCAAACCGGTCAGGTGTTGCATCAGGGTCGTTTTCCCCGAGCCGGAGAGCCCGACGAGAGCCAGAAACTCACCGGCTCTGATGTCCAGATTGACATCCCGCAGCGCGGGCTCAGGCCGGGCTCCGAGCGAGGTGTAACGAAAGGTCAGATTCTCGATGCGGATATGCAAGGTAACCGATCACAGGGTATTAATCTTTCTTTGACAGGATAACAGGATAAACCGGATTTACAGGATCACTCCTCTCCAGGTAAAACCCTAAGCCGGACAAGCCCCGCAGAAGACGCGGGATTGAACAACCGGAAATTCGAAATCCTAAACTCCAATTTCGAAAGAGACCGGGCCTGCAAAAAGTCTTGCCAAAAAGTGGCAAAAGGTTACTCGTCAGGCACTGACTGTTCTTTTGACTTCATCGCTCACGACAATGTCCGGTTTGAATTACCAATCAATTCTCCCTCATTGAACTAAGCGTGATGAACAATTCCTGAAGATGAAATCCTGTACATCTTGAGAATCCTGTTATCCCGTCAAAAATATGCCAATTCTCTGA
>JBHHXT010000070.1:0-21574 GCA_046757165.1 bacterium
GCTGAAGCATTGCACTCCTACGCAAAGCTCACGACTTGCCGAACCGCCTCACCCTTCGCCAGCGTATCAAAGGCTTCGTTTATCTCATGCAGTTTGAGGGTTCTGGTGTGTAGCAGATCGACTGGCAGTATCCCTGCTTGATAAAGCGAGATAAATCTGGGAATATCGCGTCCCGGCACAGCGGACCCCATGTATGAGCCGACGACCGTCCGCTCTTCGGCCACCAGGCTGACAGCAGAAATGGTGAATTGTTTGCTGGGGTGCGGCAGCCCAATGGTCACGGTTTTGCCGCCGCGCCTGGTGGCAGCATACGCTTGCATCAGGACGTCCTCGTTGCCAACGGCTTCAAGCACCACCTCTGCGCCGCCGGCAGTCAGGTCTTTGATTTCCTCAAGGGTTTTTTCCGCAGTCGCGTTGATCGTATGGGTGGCGCCGAGCTGGCGGGCTATGTCGAGCTTGCTGTCCAGAACATCTACGGCCAGCAAGGGGTTCGCGCCGGCAGCTTTCGCTCCCATGACCGCACTTAGCCCGACCCCCCCGAGGCCGAACACCGCAACACTTTGACCCGGCGCAACATTAGCGGTGTTCACCACCGCTCCAACGCCGGTCATGACAGCACAGCCGAACAAAGCGGCTTTATCTAACGGTAAGTCCGGAACGATTCTTACCAGCGACTCCCGAGCAGCGACGGTAAACTGCGAAAAAGCGGAAACACCCAAATGATGATTGAGCTGCTGACCGTTGACGTTCTTGAAATGACGGTTGCCTGAAAGAAGCGTGCCTTGTGTATTCGCCGCCGCGCCATTCTCACACAAAGCCGGACGGCCGGTGGCACACGGAAGACAGTGACCACAAACCGGCACAAATGAAAATACGACGTGGTCGCCCGGCTTCAAATCCTTTACGTCGGCGCCCACCTCGCGAACGATGCCGCTGGCTTCGTGCCCCATGACCATCGGCATCACGCGCGGCCGGGAGCCGTTGATGACGGACAAATCCGAATGACACAAGCCGCCGGCGGCAATTTCGACCAGCACCTCCCCGGCGGCCGGACCTTGCAACTCCAATTCCTCCACCACCAAAGGTCCTGATTTGGCATAGGGTGCCGGTTTTTCCATTTCATATAAAACAGCGGCCCGAGTTTTCATCACAAAGCTCCCTTCAAGGTTTACAGCGCCCCCTTTGCTATGGCGACAGGCGCCCGATCATCATTAAGCTTGGCAAGTTTCCGAAGATTTGAAAGTATCCAAACGCCATGAGTAAATCAAACCCTCTTCATGCGAGCATAAGAGGGGCTTGACGTGGTTATGTCAAGTTGAGAGTTCTTTTTCTTCTTTGACAGCTTGTTTTGAGGCCAACGAAGTTAAATACTCTTCGAAGGTGGGAACGGTTTTGACCACCTCAGGCCATTCGTCGATGAACCGCTTGTAAAATTCCAGAACTCTTTTGTAGAAGAAATGCATCTCCAGCACCCGTTTGCAGAATGGAAGCATATTCTTTCTCGCTTCGGGACTGGCCTTTTCATACTTCCTGATGAGGATATGAAGGTATTTTTGAGCAATCTCAAAACTATGCTGATGGAGTCGATAAAAGCGATGGCTGCTGCGGATAAAGAAGTCATCAGCGAGCTGATAGTAATCTTTGCGGTCGTTTCGGACCCACATTTTGCGCACAAACCCCATTTCTTCCAGTTGGCGAGCATGGGTACTGACCGGGCCTTTACTCACTTCCAGTTTCTGGCAGATTTCATCCAGAGACAGAGGCTTTGGACTGGTAATGAGGAGCCCAACGATGCGCCCTTTGAGCATTGGCTGTCCAAAGTCGGAATACGCTTTGCCGATATCTTCGACCAGGGCGTAAATAGCGTCAATCAGGTTGCTCATAGAATGGAGATGCCTTTGAAGAATGGATTTGTATCGTTTGAAAGTTTCCAAACGATAATACAGTACGGAATCGCGGGATAAAAGTCAAGACAAAAAATATCCTATCTGGATGTCCCCCAAAAGTTCTTTTTGTGCTTAATGTAAGTTAATCCCGTCGATCAAGCTGAAGGAGTCGTTACGATTGGTCCTGAGGCTAAGCGGGTATGTGAAGAAACAAGCGCCGGGCAGCTCGTAGCTTATCTCGCAACAAACTCCACCACCCGGCCGCGGACACCGCTGAGCCGTTTCAGCAGATAGAGCCTGGAAGCCGCGCCAAAACCGCTCGTGCTGAAGCCATAGAAAGATCCGGTCGGAAAGTCAGCGCTCGGCGGCACGAGCGTGTCCAGGTAGACACCGTTTGGCTTGCAGATGTGAATGCCGTGCTGGTCAGCGATGTATAAAAAATCCTGTCGAATTCGGGCACGGGACTCGGCAGATTCCTGGCCCTGTTCCACAATGGCAATCCGGGTGGGATAGGTGAGTCTGATCTGCTGGCCGACATCATCCGGGCTGTTTCGTCCCGCAGAACCGAGCACGCGCACCACTTCGCCATCTCCGTTGCACTGCACGATGCGATGGTTGCCCCAGTCGACGATGTAGATGTGGCCACTCGAATTGACCGCGATGCCTTCCGGACTCTTCAGGGGGGGCTCCAGGCTGAGCGACAAAATCCCTTCCCGGGTACTGTTGAACTTGTTTGAATAGGTCCAGAGCGCGTTTTCCTGCGCATTGACGGCGAGAATGCGGTTGCCGGCCCGGTCCAGGGCACAATCCCGCAGCTCGATGAGATTCTCAAAATCCAACCGCAGTTGGGAGTCAGGAGCTAGAACGGGGAGTGTGTTCAAGACGTAATTGTCGTCCCAACGTGGGGCGAAAGCATAGTCAAAATCATCCATGACCGTCTGCCCCTTATTCGTAACGACGAACTCCAACTTCTTGCTGAGCAATACCGTTTTCTTGTCCAGCCCTGGCTTGTCGAACACGTATGATTCTTTGAATTCGTAGCAGTGGGCGTTGGTAATGCTGAGCTGCAATTCAGCGTTGAGCGGGATGAATGTTTTGACATAGATGCCGCCCTTCTCCTGCAAAAGCTCGTCTCCCAGTTTGACCTGCACCTCGGAGTCGAGCTCGCCGGGCAGCACGACCTGCAGGTGCAGAGCGGAGGTGACCGCCCTCCGCAGCTCATCGAGGGCGTAGGGAGTGCGGGCAAAATAATTCTCATGCGCCAACGATGTGTTCTGCAGATGGTGTTGTGACGGGTAGAACTCTTTTTGTGGCAAACCGAACTGCATGAGCCACTCGACGCTTTCGCGTGCAAACTTGCTTTTCAGGAATTTCTCCTCTGCCAGCAGCTCGTAAGTCAACAGGTCGGGATGGCGCGCGGGCTGGAATTCAACCGTGGCGATACGAATGGAGTCGAGGACCGCCAGGCTGCCGCTGTCGTCCGAGGACTCGATGCCGGCGGTCGCATTGGCCAGCCAGAATTCGTCATAAAGGTAGTCCCCTTGTTGCAGCTTATGGATGATGGTTTCATAGCACTTTTTTGCGGCCCGGCCGTTGTTATCCAGACGGAAGATCTCCGCAAGATAAAACACCGCGCGCAAATATTTTTTCTCATTGATCAGCCGGATCAAGATCTCGGCAGCGGCATCGAATTCATCAGCAAAGAACAAACAGCGCGCGCGGACATAGTCGGCTTCGCTCTTGTTCTCATAGCCATCCCGTACGGCCCGCATCGTTTGTGCGGCGACCAGAAACTTGTCCATTTTTGCGAACAGCGTCTCCTGGATTTCCGCCTCCAGCGACTGCACGATGCCCTGGAAAAAGCGCGTGTCGTCGCGCAGTCTCAATTCCGTAATCCTGAACAACCGATGCAGCAGTTTGATGTACCGTTCCCGGGTCCTGCCGATGTTGAGAGCAGTTCTCGGCAAGAAGAAACGAATCGTGGCCAGCGTGAGCTGTAGTTTTTCTTCATCCGTTCCGGTCAGCACCTCTGACCAAATCCGGTCCGGGTTGCGCGTGACGCTGCTGTTGGCCAACAAGTTCAATTGCTCCGTTCGATTTCGGACTGTGCGATTCTGAGGGGCAAACCTCTGGAGATCGGCGACCAGCTCGCGCAATTTCCTTGTGTCGCCGGCGAGGTAGGTGGCTTCAAAGTCGAGCAGATACTTGCGGTACCTCGCATCCTCGAGCAAGATCTGCTGCCGCCTGGTTCTTCGTCGTTCTGCCAGCTCGAGGCGCAGGAAGGAATCCAAACGCTGGCGACTGTGCTCCCTGGCCCCCTGCACCATCTGAAGGTACCCCAACCAGTAATCGGATTCAGGTTCGGCGCGAGCGGAATCGTAAAACGCCACCGCTAAATCGTTGAACTCCACCCCTTCAGCATCCGGGTGACTGTGCAGTAGATTTGCTCGTCTGAACAGTCGGGCCACGGCCAAATCCGGATGGCTCGTCCTGCGCCATACGCGCATAAACGCCTCCCGGTCCGCTGAGCTGCGCGTCAGGAAGTGTGTGTTCAGATGTCGATTCAAGTCCAGATAGGCAAGCGTAGAAGACCACCTCTTTTGGATCTCAGGCCTGTGCTCGAACAAGGAAGCGACCTTCAGATCTCGCAACAAAGAGAGGCACAAGTCGCGATGCTCGTTTGCCTTGTTGACCACCTCAGCGCTGTCAGAAATCTGCAACGACAGCGCTTGATAGAATTTCGCAAAGGCAAACTTTAGCTGCTCCTGCTTGACGGCAACCAGGGCCTGTAGTTCAGCAAGATGGTGGGGGGAAGAGGGATCTGGTTTGAATTCAAGCAGGTGGCGGTACAGTGTCTGCATAGCCGCTTGCGAATTCAGGATCTCGTCCAGCGTCGCTGGTTGGCCTTCCTCATCCAGGTACTTCAGAAAGGCCGCCGTCACACCCTTGACCTTGCTTTCCGCCGCCATGTAGGTGGAAAACATCTTGATGGAATCCGGCGCTTCCGGCGAGAATGACATGAATTCGCCATGGGCGCGCAGAAATTTCTCCTCCGGATCCGCATCCAGTTCGGCCAGGCGATAGGAACACCAGCCGATCTTATACTTTGAATAGAAATAGTATTCGGTGAAGTCTCGTCGCAAGTCAGGGCTCTGGATGGCAAGCTTGAACTCTTCCCAGGCCTGCTCCAGGAAGGTCCTCACCTGGTCATCATCCGTGTCGGTCAACGCTTTGTTGTAATAGCTTTCCGCGTAGAAATATCTGGCGAGCCCCTCCTCGCGGGGATTCGCTTCGATGAACCCGGGAACCATCATAATCAGCGAATCATATTCGGCACGATTGTACAGATGGATCCCGCTGATAAACTCCTGGGCATTGGCCAACCCGCTTTGCAGCGCAAAACAGATAAGAAGCAGCACCCACTTCCGCAAACCCAAAGTCACCTCCATCGTTAATTTTCGCTCAAAATCTTGATGCTGTTGCTGTCGAGTCCCTTGACGAAGCACAGAATGCCATCCTGGAGATGGTGATACGGGCCGATATATCTAAAGTTTTTTTGCATTCGTCGCAGATCGATTTGGACCTTCATGCTTTCCAGCCGTGTCGGCACGTTGAAGTAGTAGCGTATCGTTCCGGTGCGGTAAGGCGTAAATCGCCAGGAGCGCAAGACGGTCTGGATATACTGCCCGGCCTTGGGGTGACCGCGGTCACGCAGTTTCGTGATCATAAAACTGCCATTCTCGCCGATAGCGCCCTCGAGCATGACGTCTGCTCTTCTGTCCATTCGCTCCAGCAGCTCCCAGTCGATTGGCAGGGGATTGCGATTAAAATCGATTTCAAACTTCAGCACCTTCAGAGGAGGGCCAACGATTCTAATGCTCCGCGTCCCCGGTCGCTTCGGAACCGGGATCTCCTCGCGGTCGACTCTGACCGGAATGATCTTCTCGGTCTTGGGGATTTGTGACAGCAAAACATGGCGATACGCCAGCAAAGTGAGGATGCCCCCGAGAAACACATAACCAGTTATTCGCAAAAATTTCTTGTTCATCATGATTACAAATCGATTTGGATCACGTTACCGGCGACATGAATATTTCGACTATTTTTGATTTCTTCGATGGTGCCCGCAACACAGCCATACTCGAAGTTTGGCGCATCCACCAGCTTCTCTACAATCTTCGTGGCGTGGTGATACGGCAGATAGTCGGGACAACGAATGAGAACAAAGTAATCCTTATTCGGCTGTTCCCTGGCGTCAGCGACGAGCTTGTAGATGCGCTGTTGCAGCGCGGCAGAATCCAGGGTCATCTTCTGCAACAAAACGTCCACCTTCGCCTCGGTGCTGAGCGCATTCCTGCGCTTATAGGTGTAATAGTTCAATGTATCGATAGCTGTATGGTCGACCCAGAGATATTTCTGGTCATCCAGAATCTGCACCAGCACCTGTGCTTCCCCGGGCTCGTTTTTTGGCGTCGGAATGTAGAGGCGCGCCTCGCCCTTGGTGAGCTTGATCAGAATACTTGTGATGATGAAAAAAATAAGCAAAATGAAAATCAGGTCGATCAAGGAAATCATCTGGATCTTGCGATTTCCCAGAGAGAGTCTTCGAAATGCCATCTGGTTCGCCTATCTAAAGCATGGTTCGAATAATAATCTGCGGTATCGCGTCCTGGTACATGCTGCACTGCTCCATGACAAAATTCAAGATTCTGAACTCCGTATTTTGATCCGCCCGCACTTCAATGATGGGATGGCCGTTGCGCCGATAGAGGCGGTCCTTTGCGACATATCGCCGGATGGAATTCGTCAGCAAGGTGCAGGCCGGCAGGGTGACAAACGCCTCGGTGGGTAGCGCAAGAAAATCGGATGGAAATTTTGCAAAGGTGGAATCTTCCAAAGCGTGCTTGAAAGCCTGCCCGCGCGTCGTTTTCAAGGTGTCCCTGAACGAGGGCCACAAAACGTACGCCTTGCGCAGAATCTCCCCATCACTGGTGTCCGGCATGACTTGAATCAAAAGATTCTCCAGCGCGTCATTGCGAATAACGGGGAGTTGGGAGTCGGTTTTGGGCAGCTCCATGTCAGAGTAGACTTTCGATTCAGAAACGTCGCCGCTGATAGAAAATGCAAAAGAGACCAGGAAGAATATCAGCAGCAGAAAGACCACATCGATCAAGCTCGTCAACTCCAGACTACGCGCACTTTCACGTCGTTCAAACGGCATCTCTACAGCTTCTCCGTAATGGTGACATAGATCTCCTCCCACTTCGAGTAGATCCAGTCGAGCTTGTGCTTGTAGTAATAGTGCACCATGATAAAGAAAATACCGTTGGCCAGGCCAAAGATGGTTGTCCACAGCGCTTCGAATATGCCGTTGCTCAAGAGCTGGATGGTGCTGCCAAAATCCGGCACGGCAGAGGTTTTCGACAACTGTTGAAAGGCGAACGTAATGCCCGTTACCGTGCCAAACAGACCCACCAGGGGAGCCAGCGCGCCATAATTCCAGAACCACTCGATTCTGGATTTCCGTTTCAACGTCTCGATTTCATTGGAAGCACGGTCCTCGAAGGCACGTTTGACTTCCTCAGTCGGTTTGGACCACCGGTACCCATTCATGCGATGAATTTTGAGCCCGGCATGAATGATTCGGCTGGTAGGAAACGGACGTAGTCCTTTCTTGAGGTCGAGCACGCCTTTCCTCAAAATCCATTTGCGAAATCTCGAGATCGCTTTCTCGTCGGTGATGACCGGCTCATAGATTTCCTCGATCAGCCGCTTCATATCCTCCTTGGGCTGAAAATCATACTTCGGCCCATAGCCACCATTGCTGCCGTTGGCACTCTCCTCCAGCAACAGCTCATGAAAATTGTCCTCGATCTTGATCACCAATTCCGTCAGCAAATCATCTGGTGATTTGTGCTTGCCATTGATGAAGTTGTCTTCGGGGTAGGAAATGATGTCCTCAATCGTGGCGATGGCACGGTCGCCATCATGGGTCCAGTATTCCATGCAGGCGACATCCACCGAGGCCATTTTTTCGGTTGAACTCAGCGCGCTCGGAATGCTCTTGACGGCCTGATCCGCGACCAGTTTGCTCTTGGCCGCGATCATTTCCCACGCCTTCAGCACAAATTTGAATTTGTTGGTCAAGCGGTTTTCGTAAGAGGAATCACAACTGAGAGACAGCGACCAGAAGACATTTTTGGCCGACCGCCGGTACGGAAATATGTTGCCGAGATAGAGTGTGCGCGAGGAATAGAACAGCAGAATCACACAACTCAACACAGCGGTGATAGACAAGAACATGAAGGCGAGTTTCCCAAGCGCGGTGGACTGGTCGTAGATATTCGCCTTGCCGATGGTGGCCAGTTGCCACCTGCCCGGATGGAAATAGTAAAAGAGTGATTTCTCGGCGAGCGCCGCATCTTTCGGGTCCTGGCCTTTGCCGATAACAATGGAGGCCATGGCGGACTCCGCCACGAGCTCGGAATTGGCGCCGTAGGCGCGCACCCTGAATGAGAGGTGCTGACCGACCTTCATGTTCAGGAAATCGGCGTGGTTGTCCTGCTCGATTTTCCGGACCTGAGTCGCCGTTTTTGAATCTCCATCATACACAGACACCTGGTATGTGAATGGGAGGTTCTTGGGGTCTTTGATCAACTCTCTTTTCTGGTCGTTGCTGACATCCTGAACTGTAATAGTCCAGCTTAGACGCAGATCGACCGCGGTTGGCACACGCAACCAGTTCTTGTGTACTTTTTGATATTCAATGTCCTCCAGCACAACTTGATAATTTTTCGTAGCTGCGTCATTCTGCGCGGCCAGCCCCCCCGGACGACTTGTTGTCAATAAGATCAACACCCCCGCAGCAGCAAACTTTAGCCTTTTCATAGCATCAACACCTCAATTTGTCGTAATCATTAAGTAAGTAACGATTATCTGTAATTGAATGTATAGAACTCTTCCATCAACGTGCCGTTGGAAAATGTTTTGATGTAAGATTTGATCATTTTCAACACCAGCGCATCTAGACTATCATACTGCTCCTTTCTCTGGTACTCAATCAAGTCTGTCAAAATGTGATTGCCATTTGTCAGGAACCGTGCAAGGTCGGATGTTGGGAAAAAGCGCGGAATCTTCGCGAATTCATCGATAAACTCTCCAGACCTCCTTTGTAGTGAGAGTTTGTACATCGAGGCCGCGCGCAAGAAAAGAATTTCATCGCCAAAGGTGCAATCGTTGGTGATCGGCACGTAGATATGCTCCGGGAATCTTGAATCATTCATGTCGATGTCGCGCAGGCTCGCAAGGGCATCATTGTAATTGCCTTCCAGAAAGAACATATGGCCCTGCAAAAACTTCGCAACGCTGCTGTGACTCAGTTTCTGCCGGATCACATTGATCGCGGCCGCCTCATTGTCATTTGCATACAACGCATAGGCGTAAAGATAGCTGAGATAATCAGAGGCTGCCTGGTGCTTCTCACCGCTAAACTCACTTGAAAAATCAATCCTCCGCCCCCAGGATTTGCCGCCATCGCCGCTGACCGCCACTGCCAGCTCGTGATTTCCCGATAGAATCAGAGACTGGACGAAATAGAGGAAGGAGCGAAAGTACGCCTCCCTGTCGATTTCCGACTTGCCGTAGTCCATCACCAGATGTCGGTTGGCCTCTTCCTGGTATCGCCGGGCTATCTGGTCAAATTTCCGGCCAGACTTTCGCAGCGGCACCTCATCGGTCCGCCTGGAATCCTGCTGCGTCCCCAGCTCCGCAAGGAAACTCAAATCTGCGCTCCGCAATGCCGCCTCATATCGGTAGGCGCGATTTCCAGGATTCTTGGCCTCACGAGCGTTTTTCAAGTAAAGAGATAGTCTATCCACATTCTCGAGGGCGCGTACGTCATGGCAGGCGGGGTTCTGAAACAGCGCATTGGCATTCAGGTACCAGTATCTTGCCGTGAATGGGTTGCGGTCGACAGAAAGTGAATAGCGCGCACCTATCGCATCGAAGCTGCCACGGTCTTTCGCGTAGGTCCAATCTCCAGACGGCACCCAATCCTGATCGAGCAGGCTCTCGGGGCTGAAATGAATGCCAAATGTAAACGATTCATGTTTCGAGTTCACGCCGAATCGGAGCTGAACCGGCAGGCCCGCGTCGATGTAAGAGAGATCGTACTGGACCCCAAACATCACCTCTTTGTCGCGGCCGGGCGGCGTAATGACCCCGTAGTCAAATGAGAGCACGAGCCCATGCAGTCGGCCAAAGGGCGGCGTAAAAGAGACGCCCAGAACGCCGTTTGCCGGTATCGGGTCCCCTTTCAGACCCGAATCGGATGAGAATCTGGAGCCATTGAAATCACGCAGTACGAAACCGGCGTTGAACAGACCTGAGAGATGCGCATACTTGAAGCCCACATCCAGAGTGGTGGCAGACCCGCTCAGGCCAAATACATCTTGCCGGACAAACTTGGTCGTAAGTCCCATATCGAGATCCCCTTTCAGGAACCTGGCCCAGTCAAACATCCCCGGTGGTGTGATTCTCTTCAGCACCATATTCAGCGGATAGGAAGCTGAAACATAGATGGCCGACTCCGCCACTGAATTTTGTGCCGGGTCCTCATCTCTGACAGCGTCGTCACCATAGACCTCGAACTCACCCAGCGAATGCCACACGACGCCGAGGCCGAGCTTGAGGTCCTGCAAGGTGTTGATCAACGAGCTGCCACCCTGGTGTTTGGTAAAAAACAAGCGCAACGGAATGGCGCCGCCCAGATAGTTGATCGACGCGCCCTCGCGCAAGGGCAGATGCATGAACATCACCGTGCCGCCGATTTTGGAAAGCGCTGAAAGGCCGGCAGGATTCCAGTAAATGGCACTGGCGTCGTCGGAGATAGAAGTAAACGCTCTGCCCAGGCCCAGCGCCTTGGCCCCCACGCCCGAACGCAGGAATTCACCGGCCTGCCCGGCCCCGCCCTGAGAATAGGCCGGGATGGCCAGCAACGACTGAAGCCAAAGGAAAAGGATTAGTGCACGGTTGAGCATCATAACCCCGTTGTCAAGTTCCGTTCTGGCACCTCAGCGAAAGCAGCACCCCTTCACTGGCCGTGCTTTACGACCCCGATCTTGAACCGCGCCCTCGTCTTGGTGCCGATGCAAATATAGCCCCCGTTGGCCACCATCCTACCGTTTCCGTTTCGCCCGTCCCATATGAAATCCCGCGAGGTCTCTTTCTCGCGAATCGCTCTAACCAGATTGCCGAAAAAATCGTAGATCTTGATTTCCGTTTCCTGCGGGCTGTGCAGTCGAATCGTCACCCCACCCTGCATCGGATTGAACGGGTTCGGATAAGCAAACATCGCCGGCAGCTTATCCTGCAGAAAAAACCTCAGATTGCTTGCCTCACTCTTGTTGCCAGCGCCGTCGACCACCTGAACAGAAAAGTCGATCCCGACCGGTCGTTTTGCGCTGGATTGAATTCCGTACGGAAGCATCTCATCAACGCGCGGCAACGAGTCCCGGAAGGCAACCGTTTGCTCCGGCAGATCGTTTTCCCGAATCACATAGTCCCATATCTCACCGTTTTGCAGGTCATGCGCGACCAGATGCAACCGGATGTCAGGGGAAAACACCCAGATCTTTCCCTTCAAGCTCTCCCCATCCGGCAAGGTCAGACGGTCGATAACTGGCGGCGAGTCATCCTGGACGGAAAACACCACCTTAGAAACCACGCGGCGCTGCTGGAAATCGATTCCCTCCAGCCAGTAGCAGTACCTTTGCCCGTCCCGCAGCTCATCGAACTCATGACACGTGAGAGACGACCCGGGACTCTCGATGACAACAGAATCCTCTGCAACCAAGTCGCAGTTTGCGTCCAGAAAAACTTGCGCGGAAACCAGGGCACCCGAGATCCTCCAGCACACCTTATTTGACAACCCCTTCGTAAACTTCCGCATCGACTGAATCTCAATTCGTGAGCTTCCAACGTACTCACACCTGTCCCTTCCGCCATCAGTCTGAACATGACCGACCGAGTCGAACGGTTGCACCTGGTAAGTGAACTGCCGACTGGGCGTATCGTCAGAAAACAGGTCTTCATATCTCAGGACGTTGGGTCCGACGGTCGCAATCGTGCTATCTTCCCGCAACAAATGATAGCCAGCCAAACCACTGCAATTTCCCGGATCAGAGGATGCGCTCCACGTCAGCTCGATGCCATTTGCACTGGTTAGCTGCTCGCAGTTAAAGGTCTCGACAGAATCGGGTCCGGTATCGTCAAGCCGCAAGGTGATCTGACTCAATCCGCTTGGGTTGTCTGCGGCGTCGACAACCCACACGGACAGGTCGATCGGCACACAAGCCTCCGAGGTCAGGGGATAAGCCAAAGTGGTATCGATATGCTCGACGGTCGGGTCCAAAGCAAAGGTAGACTTTGGCTCTCCGTTCTCAAACACTTCGATCAATTTGATTTTCCCCGGTGAAAAATCCCGGGCGGCAATCTTGATGGCGATGTTTCGACGGTCCACCCAGTTTCGGTTCCCGAGCAGGATGCGGTTTTCGACCTGTAAGGTGCTGATTTCCGGAAACGAGGCATCCTGGATTGACGAGACCGTATCGGAAAAAACCGGTCTCTGCTGGCGGTCCTCTGCCTCGACCCAGAAGGAATAGGTGCTGCCATCAACCAGACCCTGGAATGTGAAGCACGTGTCTGAGACAGTGTGCCTGACAGCACTTTCGAAATCGCCATCGCGCGCGATAAAAACCGAAAAGGAGTCGATCTGCGAGGAACCGGTCCAGCAGACCTGGTTTGAATTGCCGGCTGTGTATTCGGGCTCCGGCAGGATGGTCAGGCGTGTAAACTTGTTGTAGGGACAATTGGCTGTTCCTCCCACCCGCTGGATCGTGCCAAGCGAATCAAATGGCTGAATCTGATAGACAAGCTCCATGTCCGGCGTATCCGCGGAGAAGTTATCGTCATAAAGTGTCTCCGACGGCGGCAGGATGGTGATGAGGTCACCATCTCTCGAGACACGGTAGCCGGCCAGGCCAATTCCTGTACCATCACTGGAGGCCGTCCAGCTTAGCCGGATGCTGTTCTGAATCTGCTGGCAGTTCAGCTCAACGGCCCGGGGCGGTGAGGTGTCGATGTAGATGGTCACATGGGCTGCCGCATCTTCTGCTGGCTGACCGCCATTGCCGGCGAGCCGAAAATCTGGAAAACGGCTTTCGGGCGTATGGCTCGCATCCCTGCCTTCGACGCGGAAGTCGTAGCATCCGTCGGGCAAGTCTTGCAGAAACATAACAGAAGCTGTCGGTGCGAATTCATGGCCCAATGGGGTCAGATTGCCGGGAAAAACCGTATCCGCCACTATGCTTTGCCAGCCAGATTCCTGGCAACTGCGCCGGTACAAGAAGGCTTGCCAAACGCCAGCCTCGTCCTGCAACCGTGCGTTGACGCGAAATGAGGAGTAGTTCCACCAGTGCGGAACGGAGGTGGAATCCAATTGCGGAATCCGGATATCCGCCACGCCCGGTGCCTGCGAGTCCTGAATCGACCAAACGGTGTCAGCATGGGGGCTGCAATGCAGCTCGAGCTCGCTGCTGTCTACAATAGCATCGCACTTCAGTTTGCAGACTGGCAAGAACAAAGCGATGCTGTACGAATATTGATTGCCTTGCTGCAAACCGTTCATGGTCTCGAATTGTAACGAATCCACAGTCAAATCAACGGGTCTCGGGAAACTCAGCACATTATCATCGCCTGCGTTGCGGGCAAACGTAATCACAAACGGGCCCTTGACGCTGTCCGGAGGGAACGGCAGAGTGGCCACCGGCGGAAGTTGAAACCAAATCGTGTTCGAGGTGCCCTGGGTGTAGCGAGGCTCGGGGAGCAGCTTCGGGGCTGGCACATCCTCGATACAACTGCTCAAATCGAGGCTGCGGAACGCCCGCAAAAACTCAGGCAGAGGAGTGTCACGCTTGTCCGTGGCCGATTGTGCCTGAAGCCACTGCGCAGGCAGCGCGACAGCAAGGATCATGATAGCTGTTTTGAGCTTGGTGTTGTGCAAAGTCAGGCTCTCCTCTCGGTCCTAATCCCTTCACTTGACCAGGATCATCTTCTGTGAGGCGATGAAATCATGGACGCGGATTCTGTAAAAGTAGACACCACTCCCGACGATGTTGCCGCGATCATCGCGTCCGTTCCACACGACCGAATAATGAGACGGTGGTTTTTCTTCATCCACCAGGGTGCGAATTCTCTGGCCGGCGATGTTAAAAATCTCTATCACCACTCGCGCGACGCCTGTTTCAAGAACAGGAATCGCATAGCGAATGGTCGTTGACGGATTGAACGGGTTAGGATAATTTTGTTGCAAAGCAAATTGCAGTGGCAAGAGCCCCATACTCGCCACACCAAAGGTTGTCAGCAGGCCGTTGCCTGTCAGATCACAGAAAAAAGTATCGGACCAGGCGCTTTCGATCTCTCCTGCCCGCGCCTTCACCCGCCAAAAGATGCCATCCCACGGCACGGTGAAATTGTAACACAGCGTGTCTAACGGGCCGGCGGTTTCGTTGGTCAGGGCGTTTCCAAACAAAGAGGCGAAACGCGCTCCTTCTACAAAATAGAAAATATCAAGATCCTCGACGCTGCCATGGGCGGCCTGCCAGCAGACCGTCGTGTCGTTCAAACACCAGCCGGAGTCCGGCGCGCTCACCGTGTGAGGCACCGTACAGCCATTCGACAATTGCTGGCGATTGCCAACACTGTCGACACCGTAGATGCGCCATTCAAGGCCTAAGAAGGTCTCATCAGTCGCAATGTTGCGGTCGACAAATGTATGCACCGACGCCCGGCTGGTGTCGGCTGCAATAACCGAATCATCCCTGGCAATCTGATAAAACCAAACGCCGCTACAGTTGTCGTTGACATCCTGCCAACTAATGTGGACATCAACCTTGCCCGGGCCGCCGAAAAGCGGCGCTTTGACCGAATCCACCACACACGTCGCGACCAGCGGTGGAATTTCGTCATAGTTCCCGGCAAGCGAGCCCAGCTCCGGGTATTCCGTGGACCACGGCGAAATATGCCCCCATGGGTCCTTTGCCCTGATCCTGGCATAAAGTCGAACATTCTGATCGTTGACAAAATTGTAGTCTGCATCGCGCTCAAAGGTATAGGAACGACTCAAACTGAGCCGCCTCTCACTGACCATGGGCTCGAAATTCGCATCAATGCTAAGTTGTACAATGACGCTATCGGCACCGAAACTCTCATCGCCCGGCACCAGGTTATCATCAACCCAGGCCCATTCGATGGTGACGCTATCGCGAAAGCACTGCGGCGTAAACTTGACAATGTTGGGCGTAAAAACCCAACGCGGGCTAAAACTGGCGGTTTTCGTGTCACCAGTCGGAGAATGCTGTCCCAGAGAGTCAATCGCGATCACATTGAACCCATACGTTTTGGAGATATCCAAACCCTGCACCAGGATCGTATCCGTAGCTTGCACATGAAAGGAATCAGCCACAGGTGCGAAGTCGTCGGTTGCGTATTTGATCAAGAAGGTATCTACGGCATCCAATGTATCTAACCAGGCAACAAAGACCCTGCCTGTGGCCGAATCGGGGTGCACGGGCAAAGCTTGTACTTCGAAAGATACTGGCGGTGGTAGATTCTTGAAAGGGACAATAATTGTACCAGACCAGCCGCTTTCAAAAATATCCGAGCACGCCTGCCCCAGGTCATCGAGGATGATTTCCTTGACCGTGAAAAAATAATTGTGCTTCGGCTCCGGACTTATCAGGGTGTAGCAGGTGCTGTTGAAGGTCGTTGCTGAATCGATAGGCTGGGGGGAAACGGAATCCTGGTAGACGAGCACGATGGTCTGAAACATATCGTCTTCCTTGACGCGTGGCGTCGGCCGGGTCCAGCAGACCGCGATACTGTCATCATACACCCGGCTTTCTACAATTGTGGGAGGATGATTGGAGTACTGCGACACCACTGTATCGTCGCTCGAGACCAGGCCAAAGCAATCCCATGCCCGAACCATGTAAAAATTACACTGGTAACCCACCAGGTTGTCCTGTTCAAAGTCATGCACCCACTGTGTGACGTGACCCGGAAGCACCGCTTTTGGCGCGTCCGGGGGCGCTTCGCCTTCCTTCCACGTAAAAACCTCGAACCGCTCAATCTCCATCATATCTGGATGGGACCAGCTCAGCATAATGTCGCCGCTCGGCTTGCTATCCTGAGCAGCCGTTAGATTCTGTACGCCTTGTAGCGTGACCTTTCTTCGTATCGTGATCGTGTTGGAAAAAATCGTCGTATCGCGGTTGGCATAGAACGCGCGAACGCGAATATCATACACCCCGTCCCCGGCGTCGAGCGGGCAGGTCACCTCGGTGACCTGCGTGTCGAAGAGAATCTTGCTCTCCTTGGAAGAATCCGGTTTGCGCACTTCGACTTCATAGCCCGAAATGTCGGTGTTGTTGAACTCTTGCCAGAAAACCGTAATGCTGTCGCTCGTGATGCGGGTCGGACCGGCGGGACAGGTCATGATTTGCGTGGTATCATATTGAATGGTCGGACCGATAAGGGCGCGGATACGAGCCTGATGGGATGAGTTGTCAGCGCTTCGAATGTTGCTGACATTGTCGACCGAGCCGACCTTGTAGAGAACGATTTTGTTTGCGCGAAAATTGGACAGCGAATCGCAGTAGCTGGCCTGGCTGCCGTCCACCGTATCGATGGCAGAGAACCCTTCATCTGCGCCCTCATCTTTGCGATAGATGATGAAAGACTTGACCCCGCTAACGAGGTCAGTTGCACCGCTCCATGACAACTGGTTACACCCCTTGTTGCCATTGTCGAAACGAATAGATTCAACGCTCAAACTGGCGACATCATCCGGAGGGAACGCGTCCGGAATCGCGTCCACAACCTGTGACCATACGCTGGTATTGCCAAAGACGTCCTTGGCACGTATGCGGTAGAAATACTGCTGCCCGTTGACAAAATTCGGGCTGCTGCCACTCGGCAGCAGCTCAAACAGATAACAAGACTTGCGTGCCAGGTCCTCGACATCAATCCATCCGCTATCAAAAAACCTGACTCCGAAGTCATCGGGATCATCGGAATCAAACAAATCCACCGAGTGGCGGGCTGCCTGAAACCGCAGCGAATCCGTATCCCGGAATCCGACGCAATTCGAATCGCTCAGCGGATCCTGAATGCATATTTCGTTTGCAAGCCCTTTGCTAAAGCGAACGCCAGATAGGCTTTCGAACGTGAACCACTGTGTTGGAATCGGCTTGCAGTGTCCGTTCAAATCGATGACGATAGGCGCCGATTCCACGCCCTCAGCAATATTGCCGACCGCGTCGATGGTCGAGATCTTGTACTTGAAGGTGTTTAGATCGTTCTCGGGCCCAAGGAAGTCCGCATAATCGATCCAGTTCGTGGCGAGATAGGGCAAGACTGCATCTGCAGGGAGCACGAAGACCACATACATCTTCGGTCGCTTGCGCTTGATGCCAATCCCCCTGGCAAAATTTCCGCCCAATGTTATCTTTCCTGCCGAAAAGATGCTCTTGCTTTTGAACAGACGCAGCTTGCCATTCATCATTTCGATCTTCTGAGTGGTCTGCTCAAAGTCCGCTGCCAGCCAATCCGGCGCCGAGGTATTGCGGCTGTCGAAATCGAAGGCCACGAACAGCCAGGCGTCTGCTTCCAGCGTGAACGACAGAAACTCGTCGCTCTCGTTCCATCGGTCTTGAATCGCCGTTTTGATGAGCGCAGCCTGCTCCAGCTCAGCCGGCATGAGCTCGATCTTGAACTCACTTCCTATCTGACCGGAGAAAAGCGAATCGCCGCTGTCAACGTACAGGTCCTGCCCCTCCGTCGCCCGAACCGGATAGTAATTCGGTGGCTGGATGCTGCTGACCGGGAAAAACGGGATGGTGTCGACGGGAGCAAACCGCGTGTTGGTGTTTACCTGTCTGCGATAAACGATGTATCGCTCGATCAAGCTCACCTCATCCTGGAGATAAGGCCAGCGCAAATTGACGGCACCTTCCCGGCTGACCCAAAACTGACTAATCCGGGTAATCGGTGGCGGCGACTGATCTTGCACCGAATAGACGAAATTCGAACGTAACGTCAGACCGGACGGTGTTTCAGCCTCAAGATAATAACCGAAGCGCTCGCCTTCAGGGAGATCTTCGAACACACGGCACGAATCCAGATCAGTCAGAAGCCGCAGGGGAGTAGGAGCGCCTGCGCCAGGTTGGCCCTGGGTTCGCATATCATTGAACCGGATTAGCTCATATCTAAACTCATCTTCAAACGGCTGCCAGCACACGAGGTTGGAGCTCCCTCTGGAATAGGGCGGCTCTGGCAGCACCTTGGGAATGATATGAATCCTGACTTTTCGGCTTCTTTCATCGATCAGTTCTCCATTGTTCGACAACTTTGCATACACATCGAAAGAGTAGTCGCCGTAGTCCAGGCTCGTCGGTATGACAACCAGCGTATCGACGAGCTGACACCCCCGGCGGCACACGACCTTTTTCGAATCCCACCCGAGGACAAAGGAGGGTTTTACCCCCGTAATTCTTAGTTCTAGCGTCCCGACGCCTTGAGCTTCGGCCGAGACCACAATTCGCGTGGCTTCGTTTGGCCGAAGGTGGGCGTTTAGATCGCCAACTAAGCTAAAGCGAACGATTTCGTTAGTTTGGCCGGGAAAAAGCTGGGTCGGAATGATACCAAGCAGGATGGCGGCAAGAACCCCCCTCAGGTGTCGATGTCGGATCATGGCTGTTTCCTATGCACGCTGTCAACAAAGTGCACACTCCCCCTGTTTAGTTAGAAGCAAACGTGTCCAATAGATGCGAATTACGTTCATTCCAGTCCATAGCCACAAACCTCAGGCCTCCCCCACCTTGAGTGTCTTAACAAAACAGTCAGAGAATAATATTACCGACCTCACAAAGATTTAGATAAAGCAACTCTGCCCGCCATTCCAGTAATATCTCATCTGGCCATTTCTTGGCGGGAAGACAGACTTTTTGAAGAATATACCCTGGTTGAGACAGTTTGGTCTAAAAACGAGAATCAATATATAACTATTACGCAATATAGTCAAGACTTTTCTAAAATAATTGCGTTATTCGTCATAGTTATTCACAACCATTTCGGCTTACTCAGTCAGATCTTCCCCAGGAGAATGAACTAAGTTTTTTATATGCAAATAATTAACTTTAGAATTCCGCAAAGGGACTTCCGTCAAAAAAAACTATCTTCAACTTCTAATATTTGACGTCATAGCAACTTTGATTGCGGAATCTTAACAGGACCGGGTTTTGGGTTTGGCATAGCGTGAAAGGTAATTCTGGTAGGTGTCCTTCAAATATTATGCCGGGCATGGGTTTACGCACGAGTTATTGCCCGTTTTGGTACAACCGAGAATCTTGATGAAAAGGCTCGTCATCGTCTTCTGTGCAATTCTTTCCCAGCCTCCGTGCAGATTATGCACAGTAACCTGTCTCCGTCATTTTCTAATCGTGGTCCACATTCTGTAGAATTTCTCGCAATGTTCGTACTTGACTGTCGTTGCCAAGAACAATCAAAACGTCACCGGATTCAACCACCGTGTCGGCTGAAGGGTTGATTCGTATGGGCTGTCCTTCGCGATGATAGGCGATGACGAGGGTACCCGCCCGCCCCCTGATGTGCAAATCCCGAATCGATTTCCCGATAAACGAACTGCCAGCGCTGATATCGATTTCCTCCAGGCGCAAGGCCAGCTCCTGGTTGCCTGTGACCACATCGAGAAAATTGACGACTTTTGGGCGCAGCAAGACAGAGGCCATTCTGCGGCCACCGATTTCCGCGGAGCTGATCACCTTGGTCGCCCCTGCCCGCAGCAGCTTCGCCACCGTCGCTTCATCCGCGGCCTTAGCGACCAGGATTAGATTGGGATTGAACCCCCGCGCCGTGAGCGTAACAAAGACATTCTGTGAATCTTCGTGTACGGCCGCGATCAAAGCTTTTGCCTTTGTCACGCCGGCTTTGAGCAGAACATCATCGTCCGTGGCGTCGCCCAGAACCACCAGTTTACCTTCGTTTTGCAGCTTCTCCACCAGAGCTGGAGCCCGCTCGATGATCACGACTGCCGCTCCGCTCCGTCGCAGCTCCTCGGCTGCATGGCGGCCTTCACTGCCGTAGCCGCAAATGATGATGTGGTCCTTGATTGTTTGAAGAATCTTCTCCATCTTTCTGGCCCTGACTAATTCTTTTAACTGCCCTTCGAGAAAAAAAGCTGAAAGGTTTCCTAAGGCATAGCCGACCGTACCGAACCCCACGACGATCAAGACAAGGGTAAACGCACGCCCGGCCTCTGAAAGCGGCCGAACTTCCTGAAATCCAACGGTTGAAAGCGTGATGATAGTCATGTAGAGCGCCTCGCCAAATCGCCACCCCTCGAAGTAGACGTAGCCGAAGCTCCCGGCGACCAAAAGCGCCAGCAAAAACCCCACAGTGTACCCCATCCGCCTGGACGGGGTCAGGGGAGTGCTCAAGGTGAACTGCGTGTGACCCGCTTCAGACATTTTGCTCCAGCTCTTCACTAGAAACGTCGTCCTGCAGGTAAAAAGAGTTTAGCTTTCTCTACGTGGCATCGGGTGTCTTGACCCCCGGCCGACTCAGGCGTGCCAGTTTACAGGCGAGCCAGTGATAAGCGGGCACCGGCAACAGACGCACAAGCCGAAAGAGTACGCCCATTCGACGCGGAAAGATCAGCATGCGCTTGCGCTCAGCGACGGCCTTTATCATGAGCTGTGCGGCACGCTCAGGTGTCTGCAGCCAGAAACGGTTGGGATTCTTCTCGTTGATAGGGGTATCGACAAAGCCGGGATGGATGATGGTGAATTGAATATGCGGCAGCTCCGCTGCCTGGCTCAACAGGTAATACTCCAGGGCAACCTTGGTTAAACTGTAGACCCCGCGCCCGGGCAGCCCCCGCATCGCTGCCGCCGAACCGATGCCCACAATGGTGCCGGCGGTTTGCGGCACCATCACTTCCAGACAAGCCCGGGCGGTGTAGATTGCGCCCTTCAGGTTGGTATCGACCATGGTCTCGAAGCCCTCCCAACTCCAATTTTGAAATGAAGAATCAAAGCTCACGCCGCTATTGATCCAGGCGACATCCAGATGCCCCACGTGACGATGGAAGTCCTGAACCGCGTGTCCGACTTGCTCGCGGTTGCGAACATCACAAGATCTCATCCAGAATGTGCTACCCGTGCCGCTCAGATGGTCGGCCAGTTCTCTCAGCTTCTCCTCGCGCCGGCTCAACAGACCAAAGTGTATCTTGAAAGGAGCCAGGGCACGCGTCAGGGCCCACCCCAGCCCGGAAGAAGCGCCCGTGATCAAAACCGCCTTGTTTCGCCAATAAGAATTCACTCGACTCACCCGATAACCTCCATTGCTCTATGTGCTACAAACCGACAACATTTTTTTGGCAAATCCAAAAAACAAAAACCCAATCCCCAAATAAATCCCAAATGACAAACAAAACAATAAATTCCAAACAGTCAAATTCGGTGTTTGGTTTTTAAGATAGAATCCCCCTTAAAGTAAAAAAGTATTAGGAAGAATCAACCAAAAGTCGCAAAGAGCGGCTGCTTCGATAC
>JBHHXT010000071.1:0-21319 GCA_046757165.1 bacterium
TTCTGCCCCCACCCATATTCTTGACTTATGAGCACGTACTTTCTTACAGCTAACACTGCTCCTCTGAGATGACCCCTGCTCTCCCCCTCCAGCCCCTCGCGATTATGAAGCGTCCCCTGGTTGTTGGCCGCTCTTGTTTAGGAGGTATTTTATTTCACTATAGCCATATCTTACATAAGTGCAGCATTAATTGTCGTTTATCAAGATTAACATTCCGTTATGTTGAACGGCTACGTCTTATGGATGCCCCACAAGGGGGCATGGCTACATAGTCGGTGGGGGTCGCCACTCGTCCGCGCATTCCCCGGTGGGTTTCAATTCGCCACTCGTGCGCCATCTCTTGTTCAACCCCCTCACAAATCATCTCCTCTGCCCATATTCTCATCCCCGGTAATGATTTTCGGCTGCAGCAGAATCACCAGCTCTGACTTGACTTTCTTGGTACTTTTGCTGCGAAAAGGGAAACCGAGAATCGGAATGCTGCCCAGGATGGGAACCTTCTTCTCGTTATCGATCACCTGGTCTTTGATCAACCCGCCGATAATAATGGTCACCCCATCCTTGACGATTACCGTGGTTTCCGACTCGGATTTCTCAATCACCGGAATGTTGTCGATGAAGCTGGTGACTTCACTGACCTCAGGCTTGATCTTCATTGTAATGAAGCCTTCATCGTTGATATGAGGCGTGACGCGCAATTTCACGCCGACCTCCACGGTGACCACTTTTTCGAAAGTCCGCAGCGTGCCGCCCTGATCCTCGCGCGTATCGATGGTCTTGTAGGGAACGGTGCTCCCTACCAGGATGTACGCCTCCTGCCCATCTATGGCGGTTATGCGGGGATTGGAAAGCAGGTCTGTCTTGCCGATACTTTGCAGCGCCTCAATCAATCCGGTCAGGGAAAAATCGTCGACTGAAAGATCGGTGGCACGGACTCGTGCACCCGCATCGCTGTCGGCCAGGATTCGAAAGGATGAGCTGATATCGAGATTGCCGCCAAGCTTGTCCGCCATCGCGTTCCAATCCACACCCATCTTGTACTCATCCGTCAAGTTCACCTGGATGATCTTTGCTTCGATGAGCACCTGCCGGGTCCGCCGGTCGAGGGCCTGGACTACCTGCTCGATGTTGGGGAGGTTGTCGGGCAAATCTCTAACAAAGAGCTGATTCGAGGTTTTGTCGACGGTTGCAGAGCCAATACCCGGGGTCAGCTCGTCCTGCAATCTTGTGGCGATCGCCTCTGCATCGGCGTATTGCAATGAAAAGGTCTCCATGACTGCAGCTCCGGGCGTATCTGCCTCGTCCAGGAATGTGGCGATTCGTTCTATTCTTTCGGCATCATCAAAAACCACAACCTGATTGGTCCCGGGATCAATTCTGAGCCGGCCGCCGGAGGACACCATGTGTTTCACGGCTTCTTCGACGTGCTGAACCGGGACGTGTATGAGCGTGAACGTACTCGTCTGCAGCGGCACGTCGATTTTCGTGATCACCGCTTGCATGTCCTGCAGGACAGCCGGGAGATCCACGAGAATGACGCTGTTGCTGCGCGCGTCTGCGATGACATTCCCACTTTTTGACTTCAACTGGAAAATCGATTTGACCACCTGTTCTGTGCTGGCATGATGCAGCTTCACGACACGCGTCTGCACACGGTCCTTGAAGGGTCGGCCGAACCGGGTCAGGTACTCCTCTGCTGTCACCACCTTGATAATGCCTCGCTCCCGGTAGTACGCCAGTCCCTGCATCTCAACGACCAGACCGAGCGCGTCCATGACTTTCACGCTGTCGACGAATATCGTCACGGTGCCCTGAACGGATTTGCTGGTCACAATATTGATGTTTGCGGCTGAGGACAGGGTCTTGAAGACATCATGGACATTGACATTCCGGAATTGCAGACTCACCTTTTTCTGCTCGCTCCTGCCCCCCTGTGCCCACGTGGTTCCAAAACTGATCAGCATCAAGCAAAAAAACAATGAAAGAGGTCGTTTGTAGCACATAGGCGTCATTCCTTCCAGTTCTGTGAGTGAGGCAGTGACTCGCACAAATTCATCTCCAGGACTCACATTCGTAAATTGATGAGATCTCCATCGCGCTGCAGGAGAACCCGGTCAGAGAATATCTCCTGAACCTGATAGCCGTCGAGGCTTTGGCCCCTGGTCAGAAACAGGGTGGTGTTGCTGCTGTTTTCCCGCACGATCGCCTGCGGTACCTCCCCCATCAGAATCCCGAGCAGGGTGAAGCGCTGGGTAAATCCGGGCACCTCACTTGCGTTTAGTGGATTGGCGGTTTTGTGCACGGGCTCATGCACCTCGACACGAAAGTATCTGCGCCGGGCCGCCACCGTGCTGTAAGACGGATTGCGCTGATTTGCAGTGGCGGAAGGGTTGTCGTTTGTGCCCGCGACCGCCTGCGGCATCTGTAATTTTTCTGCCAGCGCTTTTCCATCATGCCACAAAAAGAGAAAAACAGCCAGGGTCATGAACAGGGCTAGCAAAAGAAGCCCTCTGTTGACCAACAACATTGGCTTTTGACGCCAGAGTTGTTTTAGCGGCTGTCCTGGTCTGGTAGCTCGCACCATGCGCAGCTTCTGCCATTGTTTGCGCCAGAAGGGCTCTGGCCTGGCTTTGGCTGGCGAGGGCAGGGCTCTGTTGTGCTTGCCATTGGTGGCAGGACCGCTTTCCCGGGCCGGTTTCAAAAAGAATTTCGCGATTCGGTTCATCATGCTATACTCAGGAAGCAAACATTCTTACGATCACAAACTGACATTGCAGCCCGTCCTTTCGACCTCCCTCAGGGGCGAGGTAGAGATGGCGAATCCGTGTCAGCCTGTCGCCTGTCTCCAGGCGCTGAAAGAAGGTCATTAGGTCCGGCAACTGGCCAAAACATTCAATCTTGACTTCGAGCAGCGTGAATCTTTTCCGCTTTCGTTCCCGGGCAGTTGCCGTTCGGTTGTTCAGGGTCGCCCGCACGGGTTGAAAACGGTGAATGGCGACTCGTCCCGCAGCCGCTTGGATTTCCCGCAGAAACTGAGCCGTGAGTGCGCTTTGAGAGCCATCCTGAGCCTGTTCCGTCTGATTCTGTTCCAGGTGACCCGCTTCATGCACCACCTTCAACATACTGGCATATTGCAGCCTCCTCTGGGCTATCTCTGTTTCGCTTTGCTGCAGGCCGTTTGTCAGCGGCAGCAGCAGCCCTTGCATCCCGATGTAAAGAGAGACGCCACCTAAGGCCAACCCGAGCAGGATCTTTTCCCGTTTCGTCAAAGGTCTTTTCATCAGTCACGTTCCTGCAGAGTTTGCTGCAAACTGATTTGCATCTCAAATTCAATTTCTGGCTCTTTCCCCTGTCGCTGGCGGCGGTCTGCGGAGGTGATGACGGTTTCTCCCAGACCGGGCTGCACTGCCAGCTTCTGAGGGAGATTGAACACGTCACCGAGACGCCTGGCTACCCCTCGCACCACGACCTTTTCACCGCGCATGAAGGTGATGGAGCGCAGCTCTATGCTGGACGGCAGTTTCTCCAGCACCTGCGCAATGAGAAAGGAGGTGGCTTCTGTCGACACCAGCTCTTTCTCGAGCGAAGCCTCGACCTGCTGTCTTTTGTGCAGGGCTCGAACCCGGGGTTGCAGAGCCACGACTTTTTCGTTCAGCTCAGCCAGCACCAGATGTCTCTGATGCAGAGCATACCGCGCCGTGCCGGCGATAAGCAGGACCATGTACAACAGAATCAGCCCGGCATGCACTGCACCGCGGATGAGCTCGCGCTTGCGTCTCTGCTGCCGATCTTCATCCGGAAGCAGGTTCATCAGCTCATGACCGCGCCCGCCAACCATGCCAAGCAAAGTCGAAATCGAGAACCAGTGATGCCGGGTCGATTTGTCCTCGCTGCCAGCAAGATGTCCAAGCGGCATCGTCAGGTCGAACCAGCTCACAGGCACCCCCAGGGTTTCCTCCAGTTTGCCGGTCAGGTTTTGGACACGCGGTAACCACCCGGTGAGCGCAATGTGACCGACCGGAAGGTTGACCCCGGACTGGTCGAAGATCGCAATCGTGTCGGTGACGCCCCTTGAAAGCTCCTCGATCCAGTTGTCGTACTCGGCCAGGCGTTGCGGGCCGACCATGCGCTCCATCAAATCTTCCATGCCCTTGCCAACACTGCGGCAAAACAGAAGGTTGTCATCATCGATAATGATGACATTGGTGGCAGAAAAGTCAACATCGACCAGCGCCATGCATTTTGACTGAAGGTCCGGAAAATCCTTCAAGAAAAGCAGAAAGGAATGGTAGATAGCTTCGATGTTCAACCGGATGGCATCCACGACCATGCCAACACTCTCACACAGCTCCACATACCGTTTGCTCTCCCGCTTGTGCGCGATCACCACCATGATCCTGGCATACCCGTTTTGCTCGCGGGCAATGACGCGGACATCATAGACCACTTCTTTGGGCTCGATGGGAATTTCGTTCTGCAAATGATAGAAGGCCATCTTGCGCAGCTCACCTGCGTCGTGGCTGGGGAGACGCAACACTTTTGCGTGCACGCTATGCCTGGGGATGGAAATCGTCACGTGGGTGCCCTTCCGGAGCTCCATTTCCTCCAGATGGTCCTGCAAGACTTTTCGGATCTCCTCATCCTGATTGGAGGAGAGAAACTTCACTTTCAGGAACTGCACATGGTCTGTCACCGACGGTCCATTGACCTGGATGAATTTTATCAGATTGCGGTCAAACTCGATGGCCACAAACTTGTGCACCTTGGGCAGAAGCTCGTGTGCCCAGATGAATGCCTTATTCTGGAACTCAGCTCCTGACCATCCGGGCTTTGTTTTTTCTGCAACTTGCTCCATATATCAACTCTCTTCCGATGCTGTTTCAGGAACTCAATCTACTGCTCATTCCAGGCAACGATCTGCACCTCTCTGTCGCTCAGGCGCTGCACTGTCACAGATATCATTTTTCGCACCAGCCCGTTCAGCGTTACACCAACCGCGTGAATGGTAAAGTGGGTCGATTGGACGCCCAGCGACCCTTCGGAAACGAGCCTGTTCAGCAGAACCTGGTCACTCGGTTTGAGCTTGATCAGTTGATTTAGCTGGGTGACCAAATCACCGGGCACCTTGAACGCGATGTCATCCCCGGTGAACGGGGAGTCATCATGCCCCTGTCTCACTTTCGTAATCGCTTTGGCCACCTCCTTGCGGATGCCAAGCATGGACAACACCTCTGCCGGGGCGGTGTTGATGTTGACTTTCCCGTCACCATGGACCGTAATCCAGGGCGCCAGCTGGCGCACTTCTTCTTCGTTGAAGCCTTTCACCAGGCGCAATTCTTCCACAAAATCAAACTTGCCGTTCTTGCACGGATAAGAAGCGTTGTGCTCATAGTAATTCGCCTCTGCGCCGCCCGGTCTCGTCTCGTTGTCCTCGTCGCGCCAATCCATCAGGGCAGCCACTTTTTCTGCCTTCATTCCGGGCAAACGCAACAACGCCTCCGCCGGAGCATGGTTGATGTTGATCTTTCTATTCTCGTCACACACGCCGTAGATAGGCTGCCGGACATCGTCCCGGCCTGATTCGTTCGAGTACCCGACCTCAAAGAAGCCGACTCCGCAGCGAATCTGTTTGAAAAGCGCTGGACTGTAGGCCCAGGCCTGCGTGAAAGCGTGGTATGAATCAACCGTATCCTCAGCCGAAGTGCTCTTCAAAACGGCGATGGCCTGGTAAACCCCGGCTCTGGCAAGCCAGACAGCCTCCGTGGCTCGCAGCGTGTAGCTTTCCAGACGAAGCCCAACCACTGCATTACGCACCAGCCCGGCGGTCAGCAAACTGAGCAAGGCCAGAATCCAGAGTGCGGTGATTGAAAGCCCGCCTTTGCTGTCCCTAAGCATCCGGCGCCTCGGAGTTCGGGTCTTCCTTGCCGTCACGCGCACGAATCGGACAGATGATCTCCATCTGCTCCCCGGAGGGGGACACCTGCAAGCGAACCTGGACCGCGAACGGCAATCGTTCCCTATCCGGCCAGTGCGCCCTCCATTGATAGCCAGCGCTTGTGCGTTGCAGATACTGCAAGCTCATTTCCGTGATCTCAGATAACAGCGTTTCGTTTCGCCGTCCACTGGTGAAATCCGAAGTTGTTCGGATCAGGCTTTTGAACTCCCCTTCCTGACTCCTCCTCACAGCATAGGAGACGTTAATGGGTTTCTTTCCACCGGTCAGGGCGGTCCCAAGGATGGTGAAGCTCAGCGAATCTGCGCTGCCTGTCAGTGGCGCGAAAGAAAAAGCCTGCACGCTGGCCAAATCAGACGTCCACCTCGAAATCGCATGCCGAACTTCCAGCAGCTTCTGCGTCTTGTCCCGGGTCAGATTTCGTACGGCAATCCCCCGGCGGATGAGGGTCAGCGTGGCCACCCCGACAATCGCAAAAATCGTCAACGCAACCAGGACCTCGACGAGCGTAAAGCCCGCTTCGTTCAACACCAATTGCTTTCTATTCTTCTTCTTGCACATGGACGGGTTGTGGTTTCGGCAACAGCGTGGTCAGAGTTATCTCGCCAGGTCTTCCGCGGTTCTCCCAACGCACGGTCACAGATAGGTGTTGCAAACCAGGAACATCGCCCCAATCGGAAACCAGGACCTCATAAGGAAAGCCGCCGCTTTCACCGGCTCTGGGCAGGTTTGCAGAGTAGACCCCGCTAAGCGCATCCAACTCGAACCGGGTTAGAATCTCTTCGGCAACGTGGCGAGCGGGTCCATAGTCGTGCTCGCGCACCTGCACGGAGCGCAGGGAGTTTTGCGACGCAGACAGGAGGGCGACGATGCCGACGGACAAGATGGTCACGGAAAGGAGCGCCTCAAACAGGATGTACCCCCTCTCACAGGTCCCCTTCGCCGGCGCCACGCACCGTGATCTTGCTGTTTTCGATCCGGATTTCATAAACTTTTTCGTTACCGTCTTTGATTCTCAGCACCAGGTCCGGGCACGCCCCGGCCGGTGTCCACTCCAATGGTTGAGCCATGGGTTTCAGGTGCGTGCCGCTGGCCAGCGTTCTTTCCAGCTCCACTTGCCACTCATCTTGCCATGACCAGCTCGGCTGGCCCGGCAGCTCCTGATCGCGGTGGTGTTCAATGGTGTACCCGCGGCCATCCGGCCAGATTTTGACCCGTCGCGCGTGGCCGGTAAGAATGGCCCGCTGCTGACACAGAACCAGGTCTGCCGCCACCTCCTCGGCGATATTCTGGATGCGCAAATCTTGAAATGAGCGCGACAGCTTGGGCGTGGCCGCCATAACGATCAGGCCGAGGATGAGCAATGTCAAGCACAGCTCGATCAGGGTGAGACCGTGCTCATTACTGCCCATTTGTTTCGCCGCTCTCCCAATTTGTGACGTCATCGTCGCCGCCTTTCTGCTGGTCCGGACCGATAGAATACAGATCATAACTCTCCTCGTTCTGTTCGCCCGGAGAGACATAAACATAGGGCTGCCCCCACGGATCCTTCGGGTGGGTGTTGCTCTTAAGGTAAGGCCCGTTCCAGGAGAAAGGAATGGGATGAGTCTCTGGTTTGTTGAGAAGCGCCGCCAGCCCCTGCTCTGAGCTCGGATAGACGCCGTTGTCCAGGTAGTACAGCTCCAGGGCGGTCGCAATATTGGCGCGGATATCAGCAAAAGCTGCCGCGCGCCGTGCCTGCTCTGTTCGACCAGAAAATTGCGGCACCACCAGCGCGACCAGGACGCCCAGGATGATGACTACCAACATGACCTCGATCAAGGTGAGGCCGCATTCGTTCTTCAAGGATCTCATGATCTCTTACTCCGATAATGAAAAACACCACATAAGCAATTCACGCTCCCACAAGAGCACCACCAACGCCCCGAGTGCCAGAAAGGGTCCAAACGGCACTTTCCGCGTGGCAGCAGAATACCCCTTCACCAGGATTTGAACCAACCCGGCAACTGTCCCGGCAAAGGCCGCAACCGTCACGGCCAACAGCCCGGCTTGCCACCCCAAAAACGCGCCGATCATGGCAGCCAATTTGATATCTCCGCCGCCCATGGCGTCAGGCTTTTTGAAGAGAACTTCACCCAACCAGCCGCCTAAGTAGAGAAACCCTCCGCATACGGCCGTGCCTGTCAGCGCGCCCGCCAGGTCGTGTGACGGCCCCGCGCCGGCGAGCAGCAGACCTGACAGGATGCCGGTCAAGGTTATCTTGTCTGGAATGATCCGATGGGAAAGGTCGATAAAAGTTGCAATGGTGAGCAATGCACCCAAAAGAATGGCCGAGAACAGCCGGATGTCAGAGCCAAAATGCCAGAACAAAAGCAAGAAAAGAACCCCGCTCACGATCTCGAGCACCAGATAGCGCGATGGAATCGGCTGCTTGCAACAGCGGCTGCGGCCGCGAAGCAGGAGATACCCCAGAATCGGGAATTTGTATGGCCAGCGAAGACTGGCCTTGCAATTGTCACAAAAGGAGAGGCCCAGCACGACCGATTGGCCTTGTGGGATTCTGTAAATACACACGCCGATGAAGCTGCCTGTCAGAAGGCCGCCAAAGAACATGCTCATGTTGCAGATAAACGCGGTCATAGCTATTGCACCATAAAATCCATTTGGAATATGGGCATCATCATGGCAAACACGATGAACCCGATGATGACGCCCAAAATGATGATCATGCCGGGCTCCAGAAGCTTTGTAAAAAGAGCTACCCGGCGCTCCACCTCCCTGGCGCTCGATTTGGCAATTCGATCAAGCGCCGTTTGCAGTTGATTGGTGAATTCCGCCGTGGTAATCATCTGGCCCAGCAGAGGGGGCAAAACAGTGGAACTCAACAGGCTGGCGCCGATGCGTCCTCCTTTGCGAATGGTTTCAGCCGTTTGACAGAACTCGCGTTTCACAATCGAGTTGTTGCATGAGGCGACGACCACATCAAAGGCCTTATCCACGGGCACGCCGTGGCCGAGCAATGCGCTCAGGGTGCGGGCAAACTGCGCCACCTCACCCTCGACAATGAGCGAACCGAAAAAGGGCAGGCGCAGCTTGAAACCGTCGAGCTTCTCACGAAAAGCGCGATTCGCAAGATTCATTTTGAAACCGAACACCAGGAGGGTCACCACCACAGCCAGGACAAAGCCGTTGTGCACCACAAAATCGGAAACGGATATTAATACTCGTGTCGGCCACGGCAGGGTCTGGTTGATCTCATCAAACATTTGAACGATGTTTGGGACGACAAAGGTGAGGAGCAGCACAAGAGTGATAATTCCCATGCCGAGCATGAGCAAAGGGTAGGCCATGGCGGCACGAATCTGTTTCTTGACGTCGTCTTCACCTTCCAGGTAGTCGGCCAGGTGCATCAGGACCAATTGCACCATCCCGCCGGTTTCGCCTGCCCGCAGCATGTTGACATACAAGGGCGAAAACAGCTTTGGCCAGGCCGCGCACGCCTCCGAAAGCTGTTGACCATCTTGAAGGCGCCTGAGAACATCCTGCAATACCTGTTTGAGCGACGCCTCTTTGGTTTGACTCTGCAGCAGGTGCAAAGCAGAGTAAACGGTCATCCCGGCTTCCATCATGTTGGCCAACTGGCGTGTAAAAGAGATCAGGGCCTTGCGGGTGGCGCCGGAGTTACCCACGCTCAGACGCTTGCCCCCCAGGATCTGCTCTTCCAGAATGGCAGAAATGTCGACCGGATAAAGACCGAGCTCTGTGAGCTGGCCTGCCAGTGCATCTTCGCTCTCGGCCTGCATTTCCCCCTGAACGAATTCCGTGGGCGAAGCTTTGGCCAGATATTTGAAAACCGGCATCGCTAAGATTCCGTCTCCTGTGTGACGCGAAGAACTTCGTCGAGCGTGGTCACGCCACGCCTTATTTTCTCGATTCCGTCCTGCCGAAGATGGACCATTCCTTTTGAGATGGCGATCTCGCGCAGTTGATTGGCTGGCGTCTTTTTCACGATGTGCTCCCGAATCTCGTCATCGACAACCAGGAACTCATAGACGGCGGTCCGCCCCCAATACCCACTCTCCTTGCAATGCGGACAGCCGCGCCCTTTGAACCAGACCGCGTCGTCTCCCAACAACTGTTTTGCCATCTCAGCCTTGCCATTGTGTCCCACCTCGACGGTCTTGCACTGAGAACACACCACCCTGACGAGTCGTTGGGCAATAATGCATTCCACTGAGGCCGCAATCAAGTAGGGTTCAATTCCCATGTTGATCAATCTCGCTACAGCGCTGGCGGCGTCATTGGTATGCAACGTGCTGAACACTAAATGTCCTGTCATGGCGACCTGAATGGTCACCTCAGCGGTTTCATGGTCGCGAATCTCACCGACCAGCATCACGTCAGGGTCGTGGCGCAGCATCGAGCGAAGGCCCTGTGCGAACGAGAGACCAATCTGCGGGTTCACCTGAACCTGAGTGATCCCTGGCAACTGGTATTCGATGGGGTCTTCGACAGTAATGATCTTTCGGTCCGTCTCGTTCAGGCGGCTCAAACACGAATAGAGCGTTGTTGTTTTCCCGCTGCCGGTCGGTCCGGTGAGCAGGATGATCCCGTGCGGTCGTTGAATCAGCCCTGCGATCAGCGCCAGGTCGCGCGGCAGCATGCCAAGACTGTCCAGATTGAGGGAGACCTGATTGCAGTTCAGAATTCGCAGATTGACAGACTCCCCAAACGGCGTTGGCAGGATCGAGATGCGCAGGTCCAGCTCTTTCTGCCTGGTGCGGACTTTTATGCGGCCGTCCTGGGGCAGACGCTGTTCAGCGATGTTCAAGTTGGCCATGATCTTGATGCGCGAGACGATCGCCGTGTGCAAGTGCTGCAGGGATTCGGGCACCGGCACTTCATAGAGAATGCCATCGATGCGGTACCGGATGCGCAAGCTCGACTCGGAGGGCTCGATATGGATGTCGGTCGCCCGCTCCTGAAAGGACTCGATGAGGAGCTCGTTGACGAACCGGACAATGCTCGCTTCCTCCCCGCCCTCATCCAGTTCCGACGTCAGGCCGACGGTCAAATCGACGTAGTTGCGGTTCTTGCCATCGCTGAGCATCCGGCCAACGGTTTCAGCGCCAACACCGTAGATGATGCGCAGCGTCTCCTCGATCTGCTCCAGCTCGGCTTTTTGGGCCTCGACCTCCACGCCGAGCGCCCACTGGATCTCATCCAGAAGGGCGACATCTCCCGGATCGGCCATGGCGATCAGAAGGCGATTTCCCTTCTGCCCAAGGGGGACGACCTTGTACCGGCAGGCTATCGTAGACGGCATGAGCTCGCTCAACGCTTTCGGCTCCGCGGACACCAGCAGAGTGGACAGATCGATAACAGAACTGTGACCGGGCATATCCTGACGCAGCTCCTTACCACTCTTCCCCGCGAGGGTCAAGCCATTCTGTTCTTCTCTGTGTCCAGCTTTGTTCTTGACGATAAGCAACTCCGCTCACCTGCGTCTGATAAGGAGCTCTTTCGATGAGCCCAATCAGTCATGTTCACCTATTCATCGCCCACCAAGCGCGGCAGGCCGGAAATATCTCAAAAGCAGCCGTGAAAACAACTATTTGGCCGCAACAATTATTACAAAAACATAACTCCTATCAGGATAGGTGCAGGATTAATTCGCGCTAAGATAGATTAATTTCTGTTAATCTTGGTGATTTCAGGACGAAACTCAGGGTGGGGCCGGAAAAGACAGATTTCTACCTTGCCACAAGCGTAAAGAAGCCGTCCGCACAAAACAAGCTGTGTATGTAGAGAAGGGCAAACAGACACCCACTAAACATGAGGGCCGCAGCATGAAAGTACTGATAGTTGAAGACGAGGTCCGGGTTGCCAATTTTATTCGCAAAGGCTTGCGCGAGGCGGGATACGCGGCCGACATTGCACAAAGTGCCGGGGAAGGCGCAGATTGCATGTCGAACAATGAGTACGACCTGGTTTTGCTCGACTGGTTACTCCCCGACAAACCGGGCATCGACTTGTGTCTTCAATGGCGCAAAGAAAATCTGCTTTTGCCCGTGATCATGGTCACCTGTCGCGACGCAACCGACGATGTGGTTTCCGCCCTGGACAATGGCGTCGATGACTACATCGTCAAACCCTTTACCTTCAGCGAGCTGCTCGCCAGGATGCGCGCCCTGCTCAGGCGAGCTTCGACAAAGGGCGTATCGCCCACCCTGAAACTGGACGATCTGGAGGTCAATCCCGCCCGGCGCACAGTCAACCGTGGCGAAACCAAGATCCACCTCTCGGAGCGCGAGTTCGCATTGCTCGAATATCTGCTCCGAAACTCGGGCAGAGTCTCAACCAAGAAGGAGATTCTGGCCCAGGTGTGGGACATTCAGCACAATATCAATTCCAATCTGGTCGAAGTCTTCATCAACCGCTTGCGGCTAAAGCTGGATTGCGGCTCGAGACGTCCGCTCATTCATACGCTACGAGGGGCCGGGTATCTGATGAAAGCCCTGGCTGCATGATCATGTCCAAGTTTGCTATTTTTGCCTGGGTCGCGTTTGCGTGTACGTTGATGCTGACGCGAGATGGCTCGAGCCAGGAATTCATTGGGCCTCATGGCTATTTGACCTTCGAGGCCGAGATCAGCAACAAAGATTCTGTCGGCGAAAGAGGAACATTCGACCTGCACCATCTCAACATCATCGGCAATTTCTTACTTGATTCAAAAACGCGCGTGTTCGGCGAGATTGAATGGGAACACGGCATTGATACGGAAGCCGAGGGACAGAACGGAAAGGGGATTGGTTTCGTGCGAGTGGAACGGGCATGGTTCGAGGTCGTGTTGTCTGACCAGCTCGCGTTCCGTTTAGGCAAATTCCTGACGCCGTATGGCATCTACAACGAAATACACGACGCGGCCCCTGCATACGACACCTCGATCCTGCCGACATCTATTTATGGACAACACGAAAATCCATTCGGGCAGCAGCAAAGATTCTATGCGAAGTTTTCAATCGGCATTCAAGCACTGGGGAAGCTCGAGTTCGGCGGTCTGGGGCTAGACTATCAGGCTTTTGTGTCAAATGGTCGCGGCAGTAAGCCATTTGAACAAGATGATAATGGGAACAAAGGAATCGGCTTCCGCTTGGAGTCAGATATTGCGGCCGCAGGTCTGAAGCTGGGCTATTCTCTTTACACCGACAGGAATGGTCTTGCAAACAATACCCGACAAACCTCCCATGCCTGGGATGTTCGATTCGAGCACAAGCGATGGCGCCTGAGCGGAGAGGTTGCGCTTTCCAGATTAGGCAGGGGCAAAGCGGCTGCCCATGACCAGGTTGCCAACGCTGGCTATGGAGAGCTGGCTTATCATCTTTTTCGTCGTCAGACCGTCCTGGTGCGGTATGACATTTTTGACGCTGACCGACGACGATCAGGCGACCTGGAAAAGGACCTCACCCTTGGCATGAGCATTCAAGCGTCCCAAAAAGTTGTCGTTAAGAGTGAGGTGCATTTTCTGCACGCTGAAAACGCAGCTCGCCAGGATTTCGTTCTGGCCATCGCCTCCCTGGCGGTCGTGTTTTGACAGTCTTTACTATCATGCACATACCTGAACTGACAAGACGCTGCTGGTCCCTGATTGTTTTCTCAATATTTGTCGTGGGCATCGTCTCACCACTCAGTGTGCAGGCACAAATTGTGGTAGTTGTGCCATCGAGCAGCAACGTCGACAGCCTGGTGACCAAAGATCTGCAGCAGATTTTCAAAGGGGAGGTGGCTTTCAAACGGGAAGGCGTTCCCTATCAAATTGTAGAATTTGCCCCTGTCAGTGACAAATTCTACAAGATTCTTTATAACCTGGACGCCTATTCAATCGGGAAGCATTGGCTTCGACGGATCTTTTCCGGTGAACGGGTGCTGCCGCCCAAGAGTTTTTCTAAAGTCGATAGATTCGAGAAGTTTCTTCTCGCCCATGAAAATGCGATTGGGTTCATGACCGCAGATGCATTTGGCAAGATCAAGCGCAACGCGGTGCGAGCGGTAATCGTCAATGGCTGCCATTATCAGCAGCCAGAATATGCGCTCAGAAAACCTCAAAGGGAGCCGGCTCCCCAAAAATGAGCCATGACTCGACATGATGAAGATCTCCTTCAACAATCTGCCTATCCGGCTAAAGCTCGTCATTCCACTGATCACTGTTGTGGCGGCCCTGTTGATTTCAATGAATATCTATTTTCCGAGGCTCTACAAGCAAAACCTCGCACAAGCCTACGCACAGGAGGCCGCCCGAACGGCGGAGCTTTTTTCAGTCGCGGCCTCTGCCGCTCTCGAGCTCCATAGCTTCGAGCTCCTGCAGCAAACCCTGCACAATGCCAAGAGGCATGCCAGCATCCTGTATATCTTTCTGTTTGAGAAAAACGGCGAACCTCTTGCTACCTACAGTCCCCGCAGTACCCCGGTACCCAATCCTCCTGTCAGCGATAAAACGTCCATCACCACGAAACCGGAAGCGATCGTGGTGAGGCAGCAAATTGTGGGCTGCGAGCAAAACGTCCTTGGCCATCTTGTGCTTGGCTACAGTTTGGAAAGTCTGAATCAAAAAGTCAAAAAAGTCCGCGCCGTCACGATTCTTCTGGCCGGCGTCTCCTTCCTGCTAGGACTCTTTTTTCTCAACAGCGTTTCGAAACGAATTACGAGATCGGTGCAGCAACTGCACACACAGATGCAGGAAACGATCAAAACGGGCTGCTATACCTCCAAAGTGCCCGTTTCGACTCACGATGAGATTGGCCAGCTCGCAGAGGTTTTCAACCAGATGATAGCGGAGCTGATGCGACGACAACAAAGCACGATCGAGTCGCAACAACGCTATCGTGACCTCTATGAGAAGATTCGAAAGCTGAATCGGCTGAAAACCATGTTTGTGTCAGATGCCTCGCACCATCTCCGCACACCGCTTACGATCATCAGAGGAGAAGTCGAAGTCTCGTTACAGAAAGAAAGAAGTCCAGCAGAATACAATGAAACCCTCATGATTGTCGAGGAAGAGGCCCGGCACCTGGGGAAGATCGTTGAGAATCTCCTGACCCTGGCCAAGGCAGACACCGGTAACCTGGTCGCGCTGCAAGATGCCATAGATTTCTCGCATGTTTGTGAAACCCAAATACGACACGCCAGCGTGCTGATCCAGGACAAAGGTCTGCATCTAAGCTGTCAAATCGAAAAGAACTGTTTTGTGCGCGGAGATCCTAACCGACTCTCAGAGGTCGTTTTCAACCTTCTGGATAACGCCGCAAAATATACGCCTGAAGACCAATCCATCACTCTGAAGCTCGAATCCAGGGAGAACAGCGCGCTCCTGACTGTGACGGATACCGGACCAGGCATACCGGAGCAGGACCTTGACAGAATCTTCGACCGGTTCTACCGCGGTGAAAATTCGCGCAGCCGCTCAAAAGGATCGGGCCTGGGTCTGGCAATTTGTAAGAGCATTATCACTGCCCACGGAGGAAAGATTCGCGCTGCAAGCATCCCCGGTCAAGGAAGCACGTTCAAAGTGGAGCTGAGACGAGCCAGGATTGATGATGAAATACCGCTGACGACTGAAACCGAAGACGCTCCTCATCGCAGAACCGGAGTCACCTGAAGACCCCGTTGAACGGTTCGACGAACGCCGCGCAAAACATTCCTGCACAACGCCCCAGGTATTCGACCTGCCCGTCGGGAACAGACCGTCCAGCCAACATCGAGCCCACCCACATTTGACACCCCTGCCCCGGCCTGGCTGAAAGCCCTTGCTTTTATCGCAAAAAATCTTAGTTTCTCCCGAGTGTGCGTGTCGAGAACAGACCATTGTGAGTTTCAATTCAGGCCGAGCAACGTGTTCAGATTCGTCTTAGCCGCCTGCGGATGCCTTCTTCTCCTCAATGCGTGCAGCGAGGAAGCAAAACCGGTGAACCCCAGCCATCGTCAACGTCAGGCGCAGGTGCGGGAACAACTGAGACTGAAGCTGGGCGAGAGATACGATGAGCCCGTGCCGGCGGCCACGCCGCAGCAGCTTGAACGTGGGAGTAAGCTTTACGTTCAACTCTGCGCTCCATGCCACGGGGGTCGTGGGGACGGCAGAGGCCACACGGGTGTGGCACTCGCCATCCCGCCATCGGTTTTCACGGACCGTGAGCAGGCGAGGTTTTTTTCGGAGCAAGCGCGCTTGCACATCATTCGGAAAGGCATGCCGGGTACCGCAATGATGGGGTGGGAAACGGTGCTGCCAGAAAAGGACATCCAGGCGCTCTATGGTTACATTCGTTCTTTAATTGACACGAGGTGAATAGAACCCGAACGGAGGAAAGAGGAAAGAATGAATCGGTGCAGAAAAACCCTGCTGGCGCTTCTATGCGGTGCGGCAGCCCTGGCAGCCAATTGTCGGTCTTCTGACACGCTGCGGGGCACGACGCTGCCGGACATGCCGTTCACCGACTTTACGTTGACAGACCAAAACGGCAATCTGTTCACGCTCAGTGATCACAAGGGCAAGGTCATCTTGATGTTTTTTGGCTACACGACTTGCCCGGATGTGTGTCCCCTGACCCTCTCGACGTGGCGCCAGGTGGAGGAAAAATTGCAGGACGAGGCCGGAGAGGTCGAGTTCGTCTACATCACGGTCGACCCCCAGCGCGACACACAACAGAAGCTGCAAAATCATCTCGCCGTTTTCAGCCAGAGCTTCATCGGCCTGACCGGCACCGCGGAAGAGCTCGACCCGGTCTACCGCGGCTACGGCGTCTATCGCGAGAAACAGGAGATCTCTGAAAGTGCCGCCGGCTACCTGATGAACCACACCTCCAGCATGTACTTCCTGGACCGCAACGGCATCTGGAAGTCTCGGATGTCAAATGACGCCAAAGCCGATGACATCGTCCACGACATACGGGTTCTGCTGAAATCCTGACGACGCGGAAACAATCAAAGGAGGGAAAGGATCATGAATCGAGTGCAAACATGCTGCGCCTGTTTGCTGGCCCTGCTGTGCTTCACCACCCTGCACCTGGCGTGCAAAGGTAGCTCAGCTCCACCCAGGATTGTCATCGAAGACATCTGGTCCCGGCCCGTTCTGATAGACGTTGACCTTAGCTCAAGGGGGGCAGCAAAAGTAGAAGAGCAACCATGGAGCAGCAATGGGGTTGTCTATCTTAGAATAAGAAATGACGGCGGCACAAGCGATCGCTTGTTGGCGGCCAAATCAACTGTCTGCAAAGCCACCGAGATTCACATCACCGTCGTCGAGGGCGAGGTCATGAGTATGCATCGCTTGCACGAGGGGCTTGAAATTGCGGCCGGAGCGGTCGCGGAGTTCGAGCCGGGCGCAGCCCACCTCATGTTGCTCGGCCTGACCCGTTCCCTGAAGCCAGGCGACCGGTTTGAGGTGACTTTGCAGTTTGAAAAAAGCGGGCAGATGACGGTGGTGTCACAGGTGCAGAAGCCATGATCGCCCAACTTCCTGCCCGACCTGCTGGGGCGGAACAAAACACCTTCGCGCTTTGTTAGCTGTTTCCTGAGACTGAGGGGAATGAAACGAATGAGAGAGAAACTACGAATTGCGTGTGAGCCCGATGTCGTCCGCCGTGCCCTGTTCTACGCTGCTGTCGTTGGATGCATCTTGATCGCCATCAACCACGGAGATGCCATTTTGCGTGGTGACTTTGGACAGGCGAGATTGGCCAAAATGGGACTCACGGTGCTGGTTCCTTACCTGGTGTCAACCCTGTCGAGCGTTGGCACCATTTCGCAGATGCGGAAATCTAACGCCCGGAAGCAGATCACGCCTCGGGTTTGAGGATAATCCCACGATTCTTGCGGCCATTCATCTTCACGGTAAGCGGCAGCTCGAAGCGAAGATGGCGGGTGAATTTCAGCCGTTTGCAGGCTTGTTGCGCATAGAGCCACGACCAATCGATATGCCCCTCTGGCATCCTCGACGTGACGGTGAAGTAGCCAACACGAAACGACGTCAGGTTGTGGAAAAAGTGCGAGCCCTGAGACGGGGTGACCTCGATGTCATCAAATCCAGATTCTACAATAACCCGGGCACCAGAAATCTGCTCCCACTTTACCGGGATGCCCAACAACGGATCGAGGGAGCCCCAGCGCCCCACCCCTACCAGGAGATAGGGCCGGTTCTGCGTCATCAGCGCTTGATTCAAGCTGGTGAGCTCGCTGGCGGCCTCATGGCTCCGCTGTCGATCAAACCCCTCGGGACCAACCATGACGATATCACGAATGTCATCGATGAGGCCATTGCCCAGCACGTTGCTGCTTCGGCATATCAGCTTCTCGGTCTCGGTTTCTTCAATCTCCAAAGTATCGAACTCATGCCGAATCACCAGCGGCCGCATTTGCAGAATGGCGAATTCCATCGGCTCGTTTTTGGGGACAGACATCCTGACCGCAAACTCGATCTCGATCGGGGTTCCCATCGCCCAGACGCCTATCTCCAGCAAATGCTCCAGGATTTCGGCCAGCGGGAAGACCTGGTACTTCAAGACCGGTGCGAACGTCACCAACCGCTGCCCCGGTCGTGAAATCCCGTCATAAATCGCTTCGTTCTCATGGCAATACGTCGAGCCGGCGTACTTCAGCGTCCCGTCCTGCTCAGCCGTCTCGAGATCCAGCCGCTGGAGCAGAGTGTCTTGCATCTCATTCAAGTTAGCAACGTGACCATTCAGGTTCAGGGCGTAAAACTGCTGCTGGTTGTTGTTGAGGGTTTCCCGGATGGAATTGAACTGCGGCAGCAGCTGGGGATATCTTGGACAGAACTTCACACACACGCCGCCATCAACGACCGTTTTCCCCAGCCCGAGAGCGACCGAGACCAACCCATCTTTGGACACTTGCGGCGCGACGGGGTAGAAATTATACGACTTCGCCACCCCGGCAAAATCGGGATAGAAGTAATCGCCGTGCGGACCGCCAACCATCTCCTGAATGACGACAGCCATCTTCTCCTCCTCGAGACGGTAGTCCGTGATTTTGAAATAGCTTTTGGCGTCTTGCGAGAACGTCGAAGCATAAACCCGTTTGATAGCGCTAAGAAGCTCAAAGAGACGCACATTCAAGTTCTCGTGGTTATTCGGCAGCATGAACGTGTCGTACACGCCCGCAAAGGGATAGTACTGGGAGTCCTCGAGCAGACTGGATGAGCGGACCGCCAGCGGGACCTCGATCATCTCGATAAATTCCCGCAGCTTGTGCAGGGCGTCAAGCGGGAAGTTTTGCACCTCGAGAAACCGACGATTGAGCTCGCGGTCATCCTCGCAGGTGAGGGCAAATTGGTGCAGATCGTTTTCATCGAGAAAACGGTCAAAAACCTCTGTGCCCAACACCACAGCCGGCGGCACGGACACATTCACCCGGTCATACGACTCATTGACCTTGTAGTTGTAAACCAACCTGTTGACGAAACTCAGGCCACGCGCTTTGCCGCCCAAAGAACCGCCGCCGATGCGGGCAAAACTGCTGTGCGGATAAAACGTATCGCGGTCGAAGTCGGTGATGATGCCGCGTTGTCGATTCCTGCGGTACTCCTGCAGCGATGAAATCAACATCTCACGCAACCCCTGGACAGACTCGAACTCGGAGAGATGGCGGGGCCGCAATTTGTGCGCAAGCCAGAATTCGGTGCGCGCCTTGAGCCACTTGGAGAAGTGATTGTGGTTGCTGTGGTAGACGATGCTTTCGTCCGGCACCGCGTGAAGCTGGTGCTCGAGAGACTTCAAATCCGTGGCGCGCCCAACCTCCACACCATCCCCTGTGCGAAAAACAAAATCGCCAAACCCGAAGTTTTCATCCATAAATTTTCGCAGATCTTGCAGCAACGTCGACGACCCCTTGAGCAAAAAGGCGGCACCAACAGCATTGGCCTTTTGCTCGTTTTCCGGGTGACTCGATTGCAGCAGAATCGGAATATCGAACTGGTGTCGTTTGACGTTCCTGGCGAACTTCAATCCCGCCTGCGGGTCATATTTTCCCTTACGTTTGTAATTGATGTCTGAGATGATTCCGAGGATATGGTCCTGATATTTTTTGAAATATTGCCACGCCTCTTCATAGTTGGTGCACAGAAGAATCTTCGGCCGCGCCCGCATACGCAGAAATTTGTGTGACAGGCTGATGCCTTCCGAGATCAGGCGCCGTGCCTGCTTGAAGAGCTCGACGTAGATAATCGGCAAGAATGAAGAATAGTAACGCACGCGATCCTCTATCAGAATAATCGATTGCACGCCAACCATGTCTGTATCCTGCTCCACATTGCGCTTGTCCTCCAGGTACTTGATAATGGCAATCATGATGCGAAAATCCCCCTGCCACACAAACACCTGGTCGAAGACAGACATGTCATGGTAGAGGGCCAACTCAGAGAGCTCGCGATTATCGTACGCCAGCAGCACGATCGGAATGGTCAGGCCGGCATCCCGGGCCTTCTTAGCCAATCTGTGCACGGGCATATCCTCGATATGCAGCGTACAGATGATCAAATCAAACTGCCGCCGTGATTTGGCCAGGGTGATTGCGTCCTTGCCGCTGGAAACCCGAGTCAATTCCGGGGTATGCGTCAAATTCAAGCCCTTGTACTCCTCCCGGAGAAGCTCGTAAAGACGGCCATCCTCTTCGAAAAGGAACAGGTCATACAAACTGGAAACTAACAGAATATTGCGAATCCGGAACGGCATCAGATTCTGAAAAACCTGCAAACGGGTGCCATAGCCGTGCTCCAGCCAGTAAGGATTGAACGGCGGCAGAGAATCTCTCTTTTTTTCTTTCATCTGCTTCCTGACGCCCACATCTACAAATGACAAGCTCAACGATTCAACAGACAAAGTACAAATTGCCCGCCAATCTGTCAATGATTAAACGGTCTGTCCAGGGAATCGGTTTACCCTTGCAGATCGACGATGGCCGTCGCCGGAATGAAACTATGCACGAGGAAGGTTCGTAAGTAGCTTCGACACTCCAATCAACGGTCAGGAGGAAAAAATGGACGTAGCTGTCATCCTGTTGCTGCTCGCGGCGTTTTTGATTTTCTTTAAATTGCTGGGCGTTCTGTTCAAGGCTGGCATCTTCGTTTTGACCCTCCCTTTGCAGATCATTGGCGCCGTCCTGGGGGTTGTCGTGCTCATGGTGCTCGTTCCGTTCGCGATGGTTGCGGGCGTTGTGGCGACGGTTCTTGCGCCATTGCTGGCCGTGGGGCCCCTCCTGCCCTTTTTGTTGATCTTGCTTGGCGTTTATCTCATCGGCAGACATCACTCCTGAGCGAACACCACGAGATTTTTCGAAACCGCTTCATCGAATTTGCTTCTC
>JBHHXT010000072.1:0-21052 GCA_046757165.1 bacterium
TCGCACAATTGCTACTATTTTGTGCTAAATCTGACCTTTTTCGACAGTCTCAACAGGTGTTTAGACTGTAGGCTATTAGACGCTTGGCGCCAGACATCGACAAATTATTGTCGATAATTTTTTTTGGGTCAATCGTTTGCTGAGAAAACCGTCATTTTGAGCTTCGCTCGTCATTTGCTGTCATTTGACGGCGTAGGGCAAATGACGGCGCGAAGCGCTAAATGACTTTTTTCGCAGCGAAGTCTGCGAAAAAATCTAGACTGTTAGGTTTTGCGCTATGCTCTAAACTAATCAACGCCCCTAAAACCTTTATCCGTTTGACTGGCATTCTTCCTACAGCCTAAAAGTCTACAGCCTATCTACCTGAGTACTATTACTGAGTTATGATTTCACGAGTATCTTGCCACGATGACCGTGCACAGGAGTCTTGGCTAATAATAGGATTGTCACGCTATAAAATCAACCGAAAAGCTTGCCTGAACCCTTTGTAAGCCCCCAAAAGTCTTGATTCATGAATCAAGACAGCCATCCCGTCCATCTGCGTGACTCTGGACAAGCAAAAGGTGAATAATGCGGAATTTCCCCTGTATACTTTTTGCGCGTTCGTAACAGGCGTGTCGTTCTCATTGCTGCGTCATCCTCTCTCGGAGGTGCGTCAATCAACAAGAAGACAAATCATGAACCTAATATGGCCTAGTGATATGAAGCGTGCAAATCTCCTTATCGTCGAAGATGATAAGAATACGTTATACGGCCTGGTTGAGATACTCAGGCTCGAGGGGTATGAGGTGACCGGCGTTGAGAACGGCAGGAACGCCCTGCGGGTGCTGAGACCGCGCCGGTTTGATGTGATGTTGACCGATTTGAAGCTGCCTGATATAAGCGGTCTGGAGCTGCACAAGCAGGCAAGAACGCTTTGTCCCAACATGCAGACGGTTATCATGACCGCCTACAGCTCGACGCGAGAAGCGTTGCAGGCCAGACAACATGGCGTTTATGAGCTGCTGACGAAGCCTCTGAATATGGAGCTTTTGTTTGCAACATTGCTGGCAGCGGCAAAGCCTTTCCATACAGCGCATTCGTTACAGTTACCTGCACTTCCGTGAATCGGGAGCCTCAATCCACCCGACATGTACTAAGCGAGGTGCGATCAAACTCGATTCAATGTGAAATGAAAGCCAAATGAAAGGAGGTGGGAATCCGTTGGACTATCCATTGGCAGCAAGTCCGCTGACTTGTTGTGTTGGTCTGATGAAGAAGTCTTGAATGTTTTGCTTCACTAACGAGAGGAGGTGTCTCTATGAAGATTCAAACCGCGTCAGTTTTGGCGGCGATACTTTGGTGCATCGCAGGGCTTATGGGATGTACTGATGTGTCGTCATCAGGACCGACACCCCCGGAGTTCAATTCGGAGTTTCGTTTCCTGAATGCCGCTTCTGAGCTGGGAGATGTCAGTATCACGCTGGATTTGGGGCCGAATATCAGCAATATCGGGTTCGGTGCAGCAAGTTCTCACCAGACCTACCCCTCTGGCAACCGGGTGGCGACGTTGAGCAATGGCGACACGCTGCGCATCGCCATGACAAGCGATCAGCGAGCAACTGTCGTCATTTTGCCGATGACAAGCGAGACTCGCGAGTTTGTCAAGTTAGTTGAACGGCGCGTTTTTGACCCGCCAACGACGTCGACGGGTAGGCTGCGTCTGGTGCACGCGGGTGTGGCCGGCAGCGATGCCGGTGCAAGCGTGGACATCACCGTCGCTGGTCCGGATACGGTCAGCATTTCTGCGCTGGCATTCAGGGGGGACAGTGGTTATTTCAGCTTGACGCCTGGCAGCTACACCATCAGTGCTGTTGAGGCAGGCGGCGACGGGACGGTTATCGCCACGACCAGCGTCGAGGTCGGCAATGCGCGCGCGACCAGCGCTCTAACCGGTGATATGTCGTCATTGTCGTTCAGCAACCTTACAGATAACTAACGAATCGATGATTCACCAGAATCTCGACAATCAAAGAACACAGGTTCAAAAGGAGGTAAGAATGATTCGTAGATCATTTATGACCTTGTTCGCCGTGCTATTTTTGTCCTCCCTTGGTTTTTCACAAACGGGGAAGGTTTCCGGGAAAGTCGTAGACCGTGAAACAGGCGATGCGTTGCCCGGTGCCAACGTGGTCATTGTCGGAACGACCTTTGGTGCGGCCACCGATGTGACCGGTGAGTTCGTCATCCTCTCGGTGCCGACCGGAGTCTATACCTTGAGGTCATCATTTATTGGCTATCGCGACATCACCATCGAGTATGTCAGGGTCAATTCTGGCTTGACCACCAGTCTGGAGTTCGCGTTGCCGAGCGAGGCCCTGGAGGTGAGCGAGATCAGCATCGTGGCTGAACGCCCGTTGGTGAACAAGAATTCCACCAACGCGGTTCGCATCCAGGGATATGATGACATGAAGAATTTGCCCATCCGTGGTGTGACCGCTGCCGTGGCGTTGCAGCCAGGCATTGTACAGTACAACGGCGAGCTTTACATCCGTGGGGGGCGCGAGAACGATGTCGGCTACTTTCTGGAAGGCGCCAATATTCGCGACCGCGATGGCGGCTCACAAGTTGCCCTGGGGGGAGCAAATCCGGTTGGTGTGATTCCCGAGGCACTGGAAGAATTTCAGATCCAGGCTGGCGGGTATACGGCTGAATTTGGCGGCGCCAACGCCGGCATTATTCGGCAGACGTTGAAAACCGGTGGCTCAGACTATAACTTTACGTTCCAGTTCGAGACCGATGACTTTACCAACGCCGGGGAGACGTTCTTCGACACATTTTCCTATGGGTACCGCGACCTGACGGCCACCCTCGGCGGTCCTGTTCCCGGGACGAACGATAGGCTTCGTTTCTTTGTCGCCGGTGAAAGAAGATTGACGACTGACTATATCCAACGCTTCAATCGTGGTTTCAACTTTCAGCATGTTGACGAGACCGAATTCAACGCCTTGAGCCAGGATGAGCAGCTGGCCTCCATCGCTCAGGGACGGTTCCCGATCATCCTGGAGGTGAGTCGAGATGCTGATCTGGAAGCCAGTCTGCAAAAACAGGGTCTGGTTTACCTGGATGGCAACACCCCGAACGCCGATCGCGAAGAATGGGTGGGCAACGGCACGCTGGTGTTCGATGCCAATCCCCTCATTTTTCGTCTGGGGGGTTCCTTCAACTGGCGCCGGCAGGACGAGGTGATTGGCAACATTCCCAGCATGATCTTCAACAATCGCATCGAACAGGAAGAATTCAGCTCCGCGCTCATCAACCTGAAGGCCACCCATCTGCTGGGGGCGAAGTCATTCTATGAGCTCAACTTGAGCTACTTTGACCGTCGTGAGCACCAGTACGATCCCATCATGAGGGACAACTTCTGGGCGCTGTGGGATAGTACGGCCAATGCGGCCCGGGGGGTGCAATTCTTCAACATCGACCAGCCCTGGCGCGGCGGCACACAGGTGATGGAAGTCTATGGGTTTGATTTTGAAGCACCTGGCTCACCGATCCAATCCAACACGGTCAAGACCAAGCGCAACTATTTTGGCGGAAGCTTCAATTTCACCACGCAGTTGCCGCAGCACGAGCTGAAGATCGGGGTGTCCTACGAGCGGTGGACGGTGCGAAACTTTTCCATCACCGCGCAGACAGCGCTAAACTTCTTACGCGGTGCACGCCAGAATCCGGACATCCTGCGACAGGCCCTGGCCGGTGACCGCAGCGACCCGCAGGTCCTGGCTGCGCAGCGTAATCTCGGCGCCCTTGCTCGCGGCGTCTCGTTCAACTATGGCTACGACGTCTTCGGCAACGAGATCGATGTGGATGGCGTTGATGGCCCGAGACATCCGAAGTATTTTTCAGCCTACATTCAGGATAAGTTCGAGGCCAGCGACCTGGTGATCAATGCTGGCGTGCGCCTGGATGTTATCGACAACGATGATTTCACCTTCAGCGATACATCCAATCCGCCGTGGGATCAGGCGAACTTCGGCCTGATTCAAGACCAGTTGCGGAAGGTCGATGCGCAGGTTGAAGTGAGCCCGCGTCTGGGGATTGCTTTCCCGGTGACCGACCGCACGGTATTCCACCTGCAGTATGGGCGGTTTGTGCAAGCGCCACGCTTGACAGATATCTACAATGGCTCGAAGTGGTTCGATGACATCTTCACGGCCGGCAACACTTTCCAGTCCAATCTCGTCGGCCTGGGATTGAAGCCCGAGATTACCACGCAGTACGAGATCGGCTTCAACCAGCAGTTTTCGGACAACGCTGCCTTTGACGTGACCACGTTCTACAAGAACATCAAGGACCAGATTCAAGTGACGCGAATCACCACCATCGCTGCCACTGCGGCGGGTGATTACAATGTGCTGGCGAATCTGGATTTTGCCACCACGGCCGGGGTTGAGCTGTCGTTAACGTTGCGACGGACGAGCCGGGTGGCCGCACAGGTCAACTACACCTTCTCCAGAGCGCTGGGAACGGGGTCTGTTGCGAATTCGGCTATCTCAGGCATCGAGCAGCAGTCGGAGGTCCCGACGGCCATTTCGCCGCTGGATTTCCATCGGGCGCAGACCGGCTCGTTCAACCTCGACTATCGTTATGGTCGCGGGGATGGCGGCGCGATCCTCGAGCAACTGGGGGCCAACCTGCTGTTCACCTTTCAAAGCGGTCATCCGTACACCTTCGCGCGTGGGGATTTCGGCCAGCAAGATGAGTCTCTTGGGGGTCAAATCACGGACCCGCGTTCCAGGTTCCCGTTGGAGAACGTCAATGCCTCCACCACGCCGTGGAATTTCCAAATCGACTTGCGCGTGGACAAAACGATCGACTTTGGCAAGTTCAACACGAACTTCTACGTTTATGTTCAGAATATCACCAATCGCGAGAACGTCATCAACGTCTTCCAGCGCACGGGCAATGCTTTCGACGATGCGTTTCTGTCGGATGACCAGTTGAGCAACTCCGTGCTGACTCGCCGGAACGAGGTCAACCCCGGTTTCGGTGCTGCTGCCTATGAGGCGTTGTATCGCGCTATCAACCTCGGGGGCAATGCGATCAACTTCCGGTCGGATCTGACCGGGCCGCAGAATTTCAACGGCCTCGAGGTGCTCGGCGTGCCGCGGCAAATTCGCGTGGGGGCCCGCTTTGAATTCTAAGCAACCGTGTTTCGGCCTGATCCGGGGCCAGGTTCTGGCCGGCGGCTTCGGCCGCTGGCCGGTCTCTTTGATTCGTGACCGGCGGGCCGGGGACGGCGTTCTCACTCAATGGGCTAAATGTTAAATTGGAGGTAAAGGACAAATGAAAAGAATTCGCACACTTCACCCTTTGTTTCTGATGTGTCTTCTCCTGTTTGGCGTCACGGCGTCATTTGCCACAGGGAAGGATGGGGCGAAGGACAATGTACTCGATGCCGTGATTACGCAGAACACGGCCAACCGTACGCTGGTCAACGTTGGCCAGGTGGCGATGTGGATTTATGCCAGCGGCCAATCTTCCATTACCCCGCAGGGGGGCTCAGGCTTGTTTTTCCCGCGGGGCAGCAATCCGACAACCTCCGCCATTTTCCAGGATGGCCTGGTGTGGGGCGGGCAGGTCAGTGACGGTCAGGAACCGGTCATCCGGGTCGGCGGCGCACAGTACAACGTCGGCCATGTTCCCGGACGAATTCTGTCGCAAGGGGTGGCCGAAGACCGCACCGACCCGAGCGTGAACCGCATCTGGCGTGTCCGGCGGGATTTTCTGATCGCTGATTTGCGTCAGGACGCGGCGGAGGTCAACAACGTCAGGGCGGCTCAGGTATCGGAGGCTCAAATCGAGCAACTGCGGGACACCTACCGGCAGGACTGGATCGATTGGCCGGCCGCCAGCGGGGCGCCGTTTTATGATGCAGACGGCGATGGTCAGTACACGCCCGCGTTCAACAGCGATGGCACGCCCAGGCTAGCCCCCCGGGGCGATCAGGAGTATGACCCGGAGGTGCACGCTGACGAGCCTGGTATCGCGGATGCGGACCAGGTGGTATGGCTGGTGTCCAACGACCTGGACCGGGCGACGTTGAGCAACTTTTCAGGGGCGCCGCCCATCGGCATCGAGCAGCAGATTACCCTCTGGGCCTATGCTCGTGCCGATGCGCTCGGACAAATCATTTTCAAGCAATTCCGTCTGATCTACAAAGGGGACACCAACACCCCGTCAACGGCAAGAGTGGACAGCATGTACATTTGCCAGTGGTCCGACCCTGACGTCGGCAGCTCTGGCGACGACCTGGCCGGCTCCGATACGACGTTGAGTCTTGGCTATGCCTACAATTCCAACGCTCAGGATGCCGTTTATGCGTCGGCCGGTCTGCCGCCGCCGGCGTCTGGCTATGACTTTTTTGCCGGTCCTCTGGTGAGAGATGCGGATGGCGAGGCCATTTTCGGGCTGGAAAAACGTCCTGGCTGGCGCAATCTGCCCATGACGACCTTTGCGTCCTTCTCGGCCGGCAGCCAGGCTTCTGACCCGGCTCCGCTCGGGACGTTCAATGTGACCCTGCAGTGGTTCAACCTGCTGCGGGGCTTCCTGCCGCGTCCGGAGTCGCCGGCGACGCCGTTTATCGACCCGACGACCGGTCTGGCGACCAAGTTCACGCTCTCCGGCGATCCGATTGCGAACACAGGCTGGGTGGACCAGGGTTCGGGCGACCGTCGAATCCTGCTCTCCTCCGGGCCGTTTACCATGGCCTTAGGCGATACGCAAGAGACAGTCGTTGCGACGCTCGCCGCTATCGCCACGGACCGGCTTTCGAGTGTGGCGCTGTTGAAGTTTGTGGACCGGTTTGCCCAGGAAGCCTTTGACAACCTGTTCGAGCTGCCGAAACCGCCGGCCACGCCAGTTGCGTTTGCCAGCGAGCTCGATGGCCAGATTATTCTGAACTGGGGTGGTGATGAGACCGCCGTCAGCGCAACGGAGGGGCATAATGACAAAGGCCATCTGTTCGAAGGCTACGATATCTACCAACTCCCTTCTGCCGGCGCCACAGCCGACCAGGGCGTGAGAATCAGGACCTTTGATGTTGTCAACGATTTCACCACGATTTCGCAGGAGGCCTTTGATATTCCGTCAGGTCTGGTTTTGAGCCTGCCGGTGCAATTTGGCAGCAACAGCGGAATTCAGCGTACGACGGTGCTTTCAGCGGACAAGATCCGCGGGTTGAAGTTGGTCAACGGCCAGACCTACTTTTTTGGCGTTTCTGCCTACAGCAACAACCCGGATCCGAGCGCGACCATCAAGTCGCTCGAGAGTACCATGGCCGTCGTCACGGTTGTGCCGCAGACCAGCAAGCCGGGCGTGCGGTTGCAAGCCGCCTTCGGCGATACGGTCTCGACCATCGAGCACGTCAATCTTGCTGGCGGGCCTCTGAGTGATGGCAAAGTGCTGCCCATCGTGAGTGATCCAACTGCGATTACGGGGGACGATTACTCTGTGAGCTTCAGAGAGGTGATTGCAGACATCGACCTCTCTGATCCCGAACACCCGGATACGACCACTCAGATCGTCTGGGATCTGGTGAACCTCACAACCGGAGACACGGTGTTGGCGGCGCAAGCGAACCAGAGCGGCGATGAAACCTACCTGACCGCGGACGGGTTGCAGGTCAAAGTTCTTGGCGCGCCTCTGGCCATTGCGTCGGCGCCTGGCTCCCAGGCGGACGGCCTTGTCGAAGTGGCGGCGGACGGTCAGCCCTTGCCCGAGTCGGCCTGGGATGGAGCCGGAACGCCGTTCGGTGGCAATAAGGTGTGGCATAGTCTCAATGCCGGTGGGTTTTCCGACCGCTACTACGTGAGCGCCGGCGGAGGGACCGGACAGCTTTCCCGTCTGGCAAGAAGCGTTCAAAACCTCGTTCCATTTGACCTTGAAATGCGCTTCACCACACCGGAGGAGGGCAGCCTCGGTTGGTGGGCATTTACCAATGGCGCCGTCTCAGCAGTTCCCTTCCAGCTCTGGCGCACGGGCATCGGAACGCCGGATGATCCGAGTGATGACATCCGGTTGCTGCCCCTGATTTTCAGCTCCGGCACCGACGACGCCTGGGATATTACGTATCCCGATCCCTGGCAGAGCGGCGCCTTTCTCTGTACTGACTGGACCTATTGGTATTTCGATGCGCGCGGCTACGACGCCTTCGCTGCAGACGCGGCTGACGGCATCGTGGATGATGGCTCATTTGGCACGGTCGAATACATCGCACGCATGACCGTTTGCGACTTCGACGCCAACGGCCAGGTGGCCGGGCCCGGGTATGTGATTCGAATCAACACGACCAAACCCAATTCTCTTGATGACAAATTCACCTTCTCGACCCGGCAGTATGTCAAGACCGAATCGCAGTCTGTGGCGAAACAAGACGTGAGCGAGTTGGTGAACGTTTTCCCGAATCCGTACCTGGGGGTCAACCGTTTCGAACAGAACCGGTTCAACCGGCGGGTGACGTTCAGTCATCTGCCTGCGCGCGCCACGATCCGCATATTTAACTTGGCTGGAATTCTGGTCAGGACGCTGCGCAAGGACGATGCAGCGCAGTTCATGGACTGGAATCTGGTGAACGAGAGTGGCTTGCCGGTAGCAAGCGGACTCTACATTGCGCACATCGAGATGCCTGACCTCAAGGCGTCGAAAAACCTGAAGCTTGCTATCATTCAAGAACAGCAGTTCCTGAGAAGATTCTAAGCAGCCCCCGTACTCTGCTAACCGATTCCAGCGCTGAAGCGATGGAATCGGTTAGACTATCGGGTTGGGAATTCAACGAGTCCAGCAAAGTTACAAGGAGAAAATAAACATGAAAAGTTCAGTTCATAAGATGGTGATTCTTTGCCTGGCCATATTGTTCCTGGCCAGCGTTGAGGGAATCGCACAGGAGCAACGGATCGGCACAAATTCTGCGTCAGAGCTTCTGATTCCGGTGGGCGCACGGTACATCGCCATGGGCGGCGCCTCGATCGCGACCGTGCAGGGGGTGGACGCCATTTTCTGGAACCCCGCTGGCGTGGCGCGGTCGGATTATTCAGCCGATGTGACGTTTTCACACATGCAGCATCTCGCCGATATCAACATCAACTACGCGGCTTTGAGCATCAAATTCGGCAGTGTTGGCACGTTCGGGTTCAGCATCAAGGCGATGGATATCGGCGATATCGTCGTGACCACGGAAGTCGCTCCCGATGGCACGGGCGCTTTGCTGAGTCCCCAGTTCATCACCGGCGGGTTGACCTATTCGCGCGCCCTGACCGACCGCATTTCGGTTGGCGGAACCATCAATTTCATCAGCGAGACCTTCGAGCGTGTCAGTGCCAGCGGTGTCGCGCTCGACCTGGGGGTCCAGTACCGCGATTTGGCGAGTATCAATGGCCTGAGCCTGGCAGTCGCAGTCAAAAACCTGGGGCCGAGCCTGAAGTTTGGCGGCTCTGGTTTGTTGGGCTCGGCTCAGCTCGACGAGGTTGATCGTGGTGCGACCCCGCTTTTGATTCAGGCTCAGGACGACGAGCTGCCGTCCTACATCGTCATCGGGGCCTCCTACATGGTGAACCTGGGCGAGACCAGCAGTCTGGAGCTGGCGGGAACATTTCAGGATAACAACTTTCAGGATGACACCGGCCAGTTTGGCGCAGAGTACAACTATAACAATTTGTTCTTTGCGCGCCTCGGGTACACCGTCTCGCCAGATGCCGCAAATGATGCGCACATCTACGGCGCAACGTTGGGTGCCGGCATTCACCATGATTTTCCCAATATCGGCCTCACCATCGACTATGCCTACAGGGATGTCGATTTTTTCGAAGCGAGCAATGTGTTCTCAATCAGATTGGGTTTTTGAGCCGACCAACAGAACATAAGTTGCTGTATTGTCAAGGGGTTGGAGCGACCACGCTCCAACCCCTTTTTTGCGGATTCCCGCAGAATTTGAACAAGAAGCAAGTCTCAATTCATGAATCAAGACACGAAAATGCGAATATTTTCTTGAATTTGTCGTATTTGTTAGAAACAATACAGCGCGTCAAGGATTGACAAAGTTTGTCGATGTTAGCGTACCAGGCGCTTGACTTGAAATGTATGGCAATCTCAAAAGGTTCAGCGGGACGTTTTGCAGAATTTACCTTTGATCTTAACTGCCCCTCCTTTCTTCTATGGCGTCGGGTCTGCCTACCAGTTTGCTGCCGGCCCATTGCTCTACCTGTATGTCCGATCGACACTGGATAAGGACTTCAAGTTTACGATAGCCGACCTGCTGCATTTTATCCCATTCTTCGTTTTTCATTTTGGTGCGTTTCCGGACTTATTTCCTGGTGCGTCTGATAATATCACGATTCAGTTCCTGGTTTGGCATCTTCAGCCCCTTGTGTACGCGGCTTTGTTGATTCGGCTGCTGCACAATAATGCCCTTATCAACAAAGAACAGTATCCGACGGACAGCAAGGTTAGTTTCAGGTGGATGCGCAACGTATTTTACTCATATGGTGCCATCTGGCTTGTGAAGTCGTGTGTGGAGCTGGCTTTGCCTTACGAGGTTTACAGCCAAAAACTTTATTACATTGCTGCTTCTGTCGTGTTGACTGCATTCCATGTCTATATTATTGCTTACCTCGGGTTCAATCGTTCTGAGTCCAGCGCGGAGGGGGACGAGCCGGTTGAACGCTACAAAGGCTCACGATTGTCAGAGAAGATGTCCAGGGAGTACTTGCACCGACTCATTCACGATATGGAAACCGAGAAGTCCTTTACTGACCCGAAACTGACCCTGGCGGTACTGGCAAGCCGGCTGGCTATCAACAGCCGCTATCTTTCGCAAGTCATCAACGAAAACCTCGGACAGAATTTCTATGACTTTGTGAACGGATACCGAATCGAGGAGGCCAAAAGGAGGCTGACAGACCCGGAGAAGGATAAATACACCATCGAGGCAATCGCCTTCGAGGTGGGTTTCAATTCAAAGGCCGCCTTCTACAGTACATTCAAGAAACAAACGAAGATGACCCCTTCGCAATTCAAGGAGATGAGCAAGACCTCCTCCTGTGCCATTCCGGCCGGTGCCAATGGCCGGAACCTTTACCCGTCTGACAATCCGCATTCGGCTTAAATTCAAATCTTCTCATCCGAAATGACCTGCCAGATGGCTATGCTGCCTTCTATGCCGCCCGGAATAAAACCTCAGGAACTTTAGTATTTCTTTGGAAGTAAAAAATTACTTACATTCCTTCTTAATCAATCAGCGCAATCAACACCCAAACCGATAGGTGAAATGATGGATCGTGTGTCAGGTTTCCGCCCCCTTGTCGTTGCCGCTTTCGTGGTCAGCCTCATGGTCGTCCCTCCTGTCCTGGCGGACAGTGGCATTCAACCCAGTATCGATATGGCGCAGTTCAAGGATTCACAGAACAATTCGTATATGGAAATCTATTATTCCATTCCGGAGGTGGGGATGAACTACATGCCCGACGGCAGCGGCAAATTCGCCTGCCAACTGGTTCTGGATATCGAAATCCATCGGGACAGTCAGCTCTGGGCGAACAAAGTCTGGAAGATCGAAAAGACGGTTGCAGACACTTCTTCGGTGGCCGCCGGCAGCCAGATGGTCGACGTCGTTCGCTATCTCGTGGAACAGTCCGGCGAATACAGGATCTCTATGCGCATCAAGGATATGCACCACACAGACCGAGTCGATAGCGCGCGAGCTGTCTTTCAGGTTTCTCCCTTCACCGGAGAGGCGGTAGAGATCAGCGATGTTGAGCTGGCCTCACATATCAAGAAGATGGCCCCGGGTTCACAAAGCAATCTGATCAAAAATACCTACAAGGTAACGCCGAATCCCGCGGGCATCTTTGGTGAAGGCGCTGCAAGTATCTACTACTATTTTGAAGCCTATAACTTGAAGACCCATCTCGAGGGCGACCACTATAAAAGCGTGTGCAAAGTGATCGATTCCAATGGCGTCGAGAGGGAGGGGCTTGGCATTACCTATCGGCCCAAGAAAAAGTTGTACAATACCAGTATTGAAATCGGTATGTTGAACATCTCCAATCTGCCCTCAGGCAAATATCGCTTGCTCTATGGCATTGCCGACGAGTCAAAAACAATGATTGCAAGTAAGGAAAAAATGTTTTATGTTTATAACCCGAATGTCTTTGCGGCGGAGGTTTTGCAGGAAGGCAGGTTCGGTCCCCTGGAAGAGCTGAGCGAAGCGGAATTGGATGACGAGTTCGCTAAACTGATCCACATCAACACCAAAGACGACCGGGAGTTCTATGGCAGCCTGAACAACGTGCAGGGAAAGAGGGAGTTTATTTTTTCTATCTGGTCCAGGGCCAATGACAACCGCCTGCCGCCGCTGGTCTATCGCGAACAATACTTAGGCCGGGCTCATTATGCGAATGATAAATTCAAGTCCATCTTTGCCAAAGGCTGGAAAAGCGACCGGGGTCGTGTGTTCATTCTCTACGGCGGGCCGTCGGACATTGAACGCTTCGCCAGCACAGAGACCACGGTGCCCTATCAAGTGTGGACGTACGACAAGTTGAAGGGACAAGGCGGGGTTCAGTTCGTTTTTGCCGACAAAGGGGGATTTAGCAAATATGAATTGCTACACTCTGATTTGCGAGGTGAAAGAAGAAACGATTCATGGAAAACGGAGGTGTTTCGAGGAAGCAATGAGAGACAGTTCAGGAACTAAACTTCTTATTCTGGCCATCGGCCTGTTCAGCTTGATTTCGTGCCGTAAGAGCGACAGCATCACCATCAATGCGCTGCCGCAAGAAATTGGTTCGGAGCTTTACTTTCGAGGATTTGTGACTGACGAAGAAGAGCAGTTGGTCAGCGAGATTCACAATTTTAGCAAGAAGGTAACCCGTCGAGACACCGTAGACGGCAAGCCGGTTTTTGTCTACACGGTGGGCTCCGGCAACGCTGCCGACAGAACGAAGGAGAGCTACTTTTACACCGATGAAGATGGAACCGTGTGGGAGCACAACACCACGGACGTGGGCGCTCAGCTTGTCGCCTATGGCTTTTCTTATCGCAATCCAATCCTGTTGCCAGCCTGGCAGACACTGCTCAAAGTCGATGAGGGAGAGGGTACTGAATGGCAAATTGACATCGACACCACTTATTCTGCAATCACCTTATCTGGCGAGACTCAGACCGTGCGTTATGTCAAGCACGGCAGGGCACGTTATGAAGGATGGTCCGAAACTTTCCTGCCTGAGCCTTACAAATACATCCCGGCTCTGGATGTCTACTGGTACGAGCTGAGAACAACCATCATCAATGAAACCACCTCTGACACTCTTTTTGCGACTGAGGGGATTGCGCATCAATATTTTACACCTGAGCTGGGCGCCGTGAAGTACGTGACCAATTTCACGTTGTATGAGCAAGGCAAGGAAGCGGTTGCACGGCGCGGCACCTGGGAATTGATGCGCAAAGAATTATCGGAATAATAGCCTCTTCCGTCTTGTATTTAGAAGTGATCCGCTAAGCCCATCGATTGAGTTGATAACACCGGCCAGGGAAGTTATATTAAGGTCATAAATGCGAAAACGCTTGCCCCGTACACCGGTGGGAACTACATTATAATCATTCCTTCTCATTCTTGCAGAAAAATGCCAGAAAGTGACAGGGAATAGGGCCGGGGATGCGGCTTTTTGCCGTGCTGGGGATTGACAGGAATCGTCTTACGCAAGCATCTAATCTCGAGGTGGTCCGCCATGTTCTCTTCCAAAAGCTTCTATCCTCTCATCTTTGTCTGTGCGCTGGTGCTGACAAACCCCCTCCTTGCACAGGAAAACGTGGCCACGGGGGTGGTCAGGGATAAGAATACGTACCAGCAAATTCGCTCGGTCAACATTTTCGTGAAGGGCTCGAAGACGGGAACCACGACGGACCTGTCTGGCAAATATCGTTTAAGGGTGCCCGGGAGCCGCGGAGACCTGGAGAATCGCGATGTGTCAGTTGTCGTGTTTCAGCATATTGCCTACTACGAGCGGGAGATTCCTGTGACGCAGTTGTTGAAGATGGACCGCATCTATCTCCAGCCTCGTGTCATCCCTCTCAGCTCGGTGGAGATCGAAGAGGAGGGCGTCCGCCATCTTGAAATTGAAAAGGACTTGCCGCAGGCCGTCTCGGTGATTGAATCCAGAGATTTTGAAATCCGTGGCTACGTGGACGCCGGAGATTTGCTGAGAATCGACAACAGTGTGCAAGTCGATGAGGATCTGAGCGGGAGCAAAACGGTGTCCATTCGCGGGGGCAATCCTGATGAGGTCATCATCTTGTTCAACGGCGTGAAGATGAATAATGCCTACAACAACGTTTTCGACCTGTCCTTGATCGACCTGGAAGATGTGGAGAGGTTCGAGCTGATCAAGGGCAGCAACACGGCCCTGTACGGGCCAGAGGCTTTCTCTGGCGTCGTCAACATCGTGCCGAAAGTGGAGCAGGATTACACCATTCGGTTTCAGCAGCGCGTCGGCACGTATCGCTCCGGTAACTGGGGGTTGCATTTTTACAAGCGTTTCAACCGGTTGTACGGGTCATACAGCATCAAAAGGGGGGGCTTTGGCCGGAGTTTCGTCAACGATGGCGGGAATCTCGAGAATAGCTCGTTGCACCACACCGCCACACTGAACTATGATGTCGGAGCCAACGAAGTTGGACGTCCGGCAGGGACCCTGAGCGCAATGTGGATTTACAGCTCGTTGGATTATCGACAAGAGGAGCGAGGGGAGCCAGTTGGGACGGGCGAAGAAAACGCCATTGAGTTTACCAACGATATTGAGAATTTCAACAACATGATTTCCCTGAAGTACAGCGGGCAATTGTTCGGCCAGGAAGGCTTTGATCTGTCCACCTCATACAAGAATCTGGATCAGGACCAGTTGGTTCTCAATCGAGCCGATGCGCCCAGGATGCGAGAAATCCTGGATCGTGCCTTTCTGCTGAACGTACAAAAACAATTTCAAATCTCGAAGGTTGACCTCCTTTTCGCGTACCAGTTCCAGATGAGTGAGCTCGAACAGTTGGACGAGAACGTGGGCCAGGACCTCGGCAGGACACACCACGGGGCCGTGTCTATTTTGAAGTATCATGGTGACACCGGTTCGGACTTCTTTCAATCCATGGACCTGGATCTGAGCATTCGCCACGACCGCGTGCAAGACAAGCAAGAAAACGTCGAATTCTTTGGAGAATTCGGTGACCGTGGCGGATTTGGGTTGTTTGCGGACAATGCCTGGAATGCGACCAATTTCAAGTTTTCGGTGAGCCTGGCCGGGTACCGCGAGAATCTGTCGCTCAAGAGCTACTTCAATTTTGGCGCGAATACCAAGTTTCCGACGCTTTTTCAGCAAATCAGCTCGGCGGATCCTCTGGCCTCAGGGGCGACCACTCCGAACCTCAGTCCGGAAAAAAATCGCAGCTTTGAATTTGGGATCACCGTTGGAAAAGACGTGCGCGAGCACACCAGCATTTATGGCTGGCAGGTGAGCGGCAGCTATTTTCAAAATCACTACGATAACAAGTTTCGAATGTTCATTACGCAGATCACCGATCCAACTCCGTCCTTCGATAATGTTCAGAATGCCAACATTAGCGGGTTTGAAGGTCGGGCCATCGCGTTTCTGTTCAAAAAGAAGATTTCTGCAGAGCTCGGTATCTCGAAGTATTTTCTTTCTGATCAATCAAGCTTCCCGTTCAAATCGGACAATAAGAAGTCTCTGACGGTGAGCATAGACCACGCCGGCTATGCGTTTCAGCTCTATTGGTTCAGGGAGGGCGACCAAGTTGCCCTGTTGAGAAACTTTGGAACTGGCGAGTTCAACTCCGAAGTGCAAGGGCTTCCGAGTCAAACGAATCTGGATGTTCATCTGAGCAAAACTTTCGAGATTTCGAAGTTGAGATTCTTTGCCAATGCCAGTGGACGAAATTTGCTCAATGATGAGGACACGGTGTTGCGGGGTCTGGCCATCCGCGACCGGCGGTTTTACCTGACGGTGGGCGTGCAATACTGAGGAGCGCACGAGAATTTGAGAATGACAATAAAGAAACAGGCTTGACTTGATGGACTTGCCTGACGACGATAGGATAGCAGAAAATTTCCTCACGCACAGATTGTGTGAAAACCGCAGGGGCCGGGTAACGGTCCAACGCACTCTCCGGTTGTGTCTTTTGTGTTTCACTCAGTCTGGCATCTAACTTCAAGCAGGGATGGCATGAAGATTACAGGATTGCTAGGGTGCATTGCAGCATTCCTGGCTCAGGGATGTGTAAACAACCCCTTTGGCAGCAGCGATATTTCACTGCGCGGGAGACAAATCGAGGGAACGGTGCGCTTAGACAGCAACGCGCCGCCTGCTGGCGTCTATGTCTGGCTGGAGGGGTTCGATCTGGCCACTCGCACTGATTCACAGGGCCATTTCAAGGTGACGCTGCCGCCGCCATTCTCACGTCCTGCCAGTGACGGCATCTCCGGTGCGTTTAGCCTTTATTACTACGTTGCGAATTTTGCCCTTGCAGCCACCCGCATCGCAACACAGGAGGGGCGAATCGTCAACGCGGATATTGAGATGAACGCGGACGGGACGTTGCTGGAGCCCGTGCTTTTGAAGCAGAGACTCAGGATTGACACCCGTGTGCGTCCCGCGGTGGTTTCTAACTCGCAGATCACGGTAACCGGCGGGCTAACGGATTTTCTGCTGCGCGTCGATGTCACGCTGCAGGCGATACGAGACTCGGTCCTGGTCACCTTCCCGGGCGTGGTCGATGGCATGTTCGGGCCGTTGATGTTCCGCAACCTCGAGACCGATGACGTGAGGGTCTTGAGCTCGACCATCGCGGGCGTGGTTTCCAGTGCTTATGATACGGTCAAGACGGATCCGCACGTGCGGACGATGGTGGTGCCAATCTTTCCGGACGACCTGGAAGTCGGGGAATACGAGGTCATCCCCTATCTGTTTGTAGAAGATGAGCCCGTGCCGGACGGGATACGAAAGCGCTTGCGAATTGAATTCATCGGTCCGGGGCCGGATTATCTCGAGATTCCCTTCTTGCGCACCGGAGCTGGGAGGACCGTCAAGATCATACCATAACTGCTTTACTACCGGAGGGTGAGATGTTGGTTGTTAGAATGATGAGCTGGACCATCTGGTTTCCGCTCTTTGCTGCTGCCCTGCTTGTGGTCACAGGCTGCGAGGAGAATCCCGTCGGCGGCGATGAGGGGATCTCCGGGGCGAACCGCCAGATCACCGGCACCGTGCGATTTGATACCAATATCGAGCCTGCGAATGTCTATGTCTGGTTGGACGGGTTCGACCTCAACACCCGAACCGACCGCACCGGCAAGTTTGAATTGGTGCTGCCGCCGTCCGCTGCCCAGGGGAGGAGCGGGATCACCGGTGCTTTCAACCTCTATTATTACATGGGAAACTACACCTTTGCTTCGACAGAAGTGGTCACTAAAGATGGCGAGTTTGTCTACGACACCGAGGAAATCAGCGCCGACGGCCAGCTTCGTGAGGCTGTGCTGTTGTTTCAGAGGCTGAGGATCAGGACCGCAGTGCGTCCCGGTTCGGTTTCGCGCTCCGCCATCACTGTCACAGGTGGAAAGTCCGATTTTGTCATGGCCGTGGATGTCACGCTGCAGGCTGCTCGGAATGATACGGTTATTGTCTTCTTTCCGGCGACTGTGGAGAGTCGCACCGGACCCTTGTTGTTTCGGAATACCGCTACCGATCAGGTCACCGTGCTCAATTCGATAGTGGCAGAACAGGTCACCAGTGCTCTGGACACGGTCACGGCGGCTCAGAAGGTGCGCACCATGGAAATCAATTTGTTTCCGGACGATCTCGGCGTCGGCGAGTATGAAATCATCCCCTACCTGCTGGTCGATGATGTTGAGTTGCCGGCCGGCTTGCGAGACGAGCTTGGCCTGGACGTTCTTCTTCCCGGCGCACCCTACCTGAAGATTCCCTTTGTGCGCGATGGCGATCAACGCGTCTTCACCGTGGATGAGTAGTCCATGAGTTGTAAAGTCTTGACGCTTTTTGGCAAGCCCCGACTGTCCTCATTGTATGCCTATGATGACTGTCGGGGCAAGACTTGAAATCACAAACCGCAAAAGCCAAATAACAAACAAAACCCAATACCCAATTGGGCCACGCTCTCGAGCCTGTTTCAAGCCCTGCCATGCTGCACCAGCTTACGATAGTTTCTCTTGCTTATCAGCGTGAGTTTATTATCTTTCTTCAGGTGTGTCCGGTTGGGCACCGTCATGGGGCTGTCCAAAAAGGTTCCTCGTGCCTGTCATTTCGAGCGAAGCGAGAAATCTGTTCGTGCAAGGACTTCGATGTAAGTAGTTGTTTTCGTGAGTCCTACGATTGGTGGCTTGTCAGATTCATCCCTTCGGTCGGAATGACATTTCTGGTCTTTTTGGACAGCCCCATCCGTAACTGGCTGGTGTTGCTGGATTCCTGCGAAAGCAGGAATGACAAATCTGGGATCTTATTGGACTTTCTGGATAGGCCCCGGGCTCGGTCTTGATTTGCTTGATCTCATTCTTAGTGTGATGTCCTTGGAATTGGTTTGCTGACATGCCGTCGCTCAGATGCACACAGAAGACCGATTTGGAACAGATCAATTTGATTCTTTCCAAATCTTTTACGCATGCCAGACAGAAGGAGGGGGCTGCCCGCTCGCGTGTCCCGCTCTGCCGGCCGGAATTTCTGCAGATGTATCTGGCAGCCAATCCTGGAGGCTCTTTTGTCCTCGAGAAAGAGCACAGAATTATCGCCTACTGTTTCTCCCGTCTTTGGGGCAAGGTCGGCTGGATTGGCCCCCTGAGCGTGTTGCCCGCCGAACAGGGGCAGGGTCTGGGCAAGCGAATCGTGCTGGCCGCCGTCGAGCATCTCATCGGGCAGGGCGCCACGACCATCGGCCTCGAGCTCGCGGCCGAGTCGAACAAGAATCTGGCCTTCTATACCAGGCTGGGGTTTATCCCGCAGATGCTGACGGTTGATCTGATTCGGGATGTGCCGCAATGCACCGAGACCGTTCCCTCAGAGTGGGAGATCTCGAGATATACAGCCACCTCTGCCGAAGGGCGGGTCAGATTTCTGCGGGCTGCACAGGCGCTTGCGACAGATGTGCAACCGGGGCTTGACTATCGCACGGAGATGGACCTGACGGAGAAGTTTCGTTTCGGTGACGCTCTGCTCGTGGAAAGGTCGGGCCGTGCGCTGGCTTTTGTTTTGGCGCACACGGAAACCTATTCCCAGGAGGAAGAGCGTCTTTTCCTGAAGGTCAACGCGCTCCAGTTGGCGCCGCGGGAAGACATGAGAACGCTCGATGCTCTTATACGACTTGTCAGCAATTGGGCCTCCGAAGTGGGCCTGCGAGGGATTTATCTGCGGGCGTACACGAGATATTTCGCCGCTTACAAGTGGCTGCTATCGAAAGGATTCAGGGCGGTACATAATGAACTAAGAATGACCCTGGACGGGTACGATCAGCTTGACGACCCGACGGCGGTAAACTTTAATAAGTGGGAATAATTAATTAGAAATTTCACTTGTTTTATTACATGAATCTTTTATATTTGAATTTGATCAGTTTCCGGAATCCCTCCAGATTATTGCACCTGTTCTTTGTGTGATGTCCTTTGAAGGAATCTATTGCCCTGTTGTAACAACCTTTAAGACGAACCGGTTCGATAGCGCAGCATTCGGTTCGAATATCGAAAAATTACTCTCGTGCGGCCTGGCCGGATTTGTGATTCTGGGTTCAACTGGAGAGTCTGTCACCCTTTCTATGGATGAGAAGGCAGAGATTGTCCGACTTGCGCGTAGATGTGTTCCGACGGAGAGCGGGTTCATTGTTGGCACGGGCGCGGAAGCAACGGAGAAGGCCATCGAGCTGACCAACCGGGCAGCCGAATGGGGGGCGGATTATGCCCTGGTCATTACACCAGGCTATTTCAAAAGTCATCTCAGCAGTCTTGCGTACTCAGAGCATTTTCAGCAGATTGCGGACCGATCCCCGATTCCGATTATCATCTACAATGTTCCAAAGTTTACGGGACTGGATCTGGATGTTTCTGTTATTTCGGAATTGTCCACGCATCGGAATATCTGCGGGATCAAAGACAGTACCTCGAACGTGACCAAACTACATGAATTGATGCCATGTTGCTCAGAGACGTTCAGCATTTTGATTGGCAACGCAGGGATGCTGTGGGTCGGTCTGCTGCTGGGTGCTCAGGGCGCAATCCTGGCGCTGAGCAATTTTGCTGGCAAAGCGTGCGTGGAGATATTTGACTTGCTCAGAGAACAGAAGCATGAGGCGGCGCAGCTTCGGTTTTTGAAAATACTGCCGGTGGCAAAGAGAATCGTCGGTCAATACGGCATCCCTGCAATCAAGGCAGCCATGGATATGGTTGGGTATCACGGCGGGGAGCCAAGAAGGCCCTTGCTGCCTGCAGACCAAGAGACAACCGTCGAAATTGCAGCTCTTCTACGACAAGCTGAACTGATTCAAAAATATCAAATGCGAGGTTAATCATTTATGATCAAGATTAAGGAAAAGATGGTCGGAGATGTTGCGATTTGCACAATTGAAGGCAAGCTGTCCGGAATCGAGGGAAAAGGCCAGATCCAGGAAAGAATTCGGGAGCTCATGGGCAAAGACATCACCAAAATCATTCTGGATTTGTCAAAAGTCAGTTGGATAGACAGCACCGGTCTGGGCGAGCTCATCGCTTCCCTCTCCTCGATCAAGAAAAAAGATGGCAATATGGTGCTCACCAACTTGCAAGCGCCGGTTCAAAGCCTGCTCAAGATGACCAACCTGACACAGATTTTCGATGCGTTCGAGGGTGTGGAGGATGCGCTGCGCGAGTTTGCGAAGTGATCATCGGATAGGCTTCGGTGTAAGTTCAACGACTAAGATAGTGAGACAGTTTGCCCCTACATCCAGAAGTTAGAAAAGATCTAGTTGCGATAGA
>JBHHXT010000073.1:0-21049 GCA_046757165.1 bacterium
AACATTTGATTAACTGGGACTTACAAAGACACCTTTACAAACGTGCCGCATCATTGCACGGCGGGGCAGCAGGGCGCGATTTCCCTCCTGGCACTGCGCGTTGGTGCAAACGTCAAGCCGTGGGCTGGCGAACGTATTTTTCAGGCTGGGACTCGAATTTCTGCTGACAGCCAGCGCAGCAAAAATAGAACACCGAGCCTTGAAAGTCCGTTTTGTAAAGTGCGGTATCAACAGGAACGCTCATCCCGCAAATGGGATCGATTGCGCCGGGTGTCGGCGTCTGAGTTTTGTCTGCTCCAGGTTCCACGACGGTGCGGCGCCGTTTGACCTCGATAATCTCCGCCAGAATACTCACGGCAATTTCCTCGGGCGTCGTGGCGCCGATGTCCAGCCCGGCGGGCGCTTTCACACGCTGCCAATCATTCCTGCTGACCCCTTTATTTTTCAAGTAGTCGAAAATGGCGGTCGCTCGTTTTTTGCTGGCGATCAAGGCAATATAGGGCGCCCGGGTCGACAACGCATGTTTCACCGCCTCTTCATCATAGCGGCCGTGCGTGGCAATGACGATGTGGGCGTGCGGGGAGTCTTTGATGTCGCTAAGATCGAGTTCGGTGCAAAGGGTACAATTCTCAGGGAAGGAGCCCGGTGTAATCTCGGGATCGAAAACCAGGAGCTCGAAAGACATGACCTCGCCCAGGCAGGCCAAAGCCTGCAAGTCGGGAGAATTGCCGATCAAAACAAGCTGCGGCTTTTGCAGCACGGGTTCGATGAAAACCTCCATGGTTCCTCCGCTGTAGCAGGTCATTTCAAAATTGAGCACGTTGTTGTTTTCGCCAAACATGGCTGCTTCCGGGGCACCGATTTTGAGCAATTTCGGCACGCCGTCCTCGAGCGCTTTTAGTGCTTCTCGAATCACGATTGGCTGCGCGCAGCTTCCGCCGATCCATCCGAACAGGGTTCCGTCTTGCTGGATCAGGGCTTTTGCGCCGGGCCTGGCCGAGGTGGGTTTTTCACAGCTCACCACCGTTGCGAGCACAAAGGGTTTGCGCTTCTGCCTGAGGTCGAGGATTTTTGTCAGCAACAAGTCGTCCATGTCAAGTTCAGGTTGAAATTGGAATGGGGCTTGTCCAGCGAGTCAGATGTCATTGCAAGGGCGCACCCTCCCGTGCTGCCCGGGAGAGAACTTCTTCACGTTGAAAAGCATGGGACTCGCGCAATGACAGGCCATCTCTCTTTGACAGTGCAGCCTGCCGAACTTTTGATTTTCTTGCAAAAAAATCAAACCGCAAAGACGCAATGAACGCAAAGGTCAAAATATGATAGATTATTGACTGATCGTTAGAGCCCGTTTCCCAAAATTAGAACCTTTGCGAGTTTTGCGCCTTTGCGGTTAATAATTCTATTGCGGCTTTGCCGCGATTGGAAATGCTGAAGCATTTCACTCCTTGTTCATTCTGCCTTCGATGAATAGTATTTAATCTCACGCAAAGAACACGGAGCGCGCAGAGTTTGTTTGTTTTTTTGACCTTCATTTCTCTGCGAACTTTGCGGCTTTGCGTGAGCCAATACGTTCATTCGACGACACCCTTCTCTTTCAGGATCTTCCAAACCTTGTGCGGCGTGATTGGAATGTCGATGTGCTTGACGCCGAGATGGGACAACGCGTCAACCACGGCGTTGGCGATTGCCGGCGGCGCCCCGACGGTGGCGGATTCGCCGACGCCTTTGGCCCCAAGGGGATGGTGTGGCGAAGGCGTGCAGGTTTTGTCTGTCTCCCAATTGGGCGTCTCGACCGCCGTCGGGACCAAGTAATCCATCAAAGTGCCGGTCAGGCAGGTGCCCTGGTCATCGTAGATGATTTCCTCGAACAAAGCGGGCGCCAACCCCTGGGTCAGGCCGCCGTGAATCTGGCCTTCGACGATCATGGGGTTGATGATATTGCCGCAATCGTCTACGGCGACGAACCGGCGAATCTTGACTTCGCCGGTCTGGTTGTCGATGTCAACGACGCAAACATAGCTACCGAACGGAAAAGTCAGGTTCGGGGGATCGTAGTAGGAAACGGCCTCCAGACCCGCCTCCATGCCCTGAGGATGGTTGGTGTAGGCGGCAAAGGCGACTTCCTGAATGGTTTTCGCCTTGTTGGGCGAGCCTTTCACGAAGAACTTGCCGGCTTCGTATTCCATATCTTCTTCTGCTGCTTCCAGCAGGTGGGCCGCGATCTTCTTCGCCTTGTCCCTGATTTTGCGCGAGGCCATGGCCATGGCAGCGCCGGCGGTCGGTGTGCTGCGGCTGGCGTAGGTGCCCAGGCCGTACGGACAGGTATCGGTGTCGCCATGTTCCACCACAATGTCGTCGACCGGAATGCCCAGCTCCTCGGCAATGATTTGCGCAAAGGTCGTTTCGTGGCCCTGACCCTGCGTTTGCACCCCGATGCGCGCAATGACTTTGCCCGTGGGGTGAATCCGAATCTCAGAGCTGTCGAACATCTTGAGTCCCAAAATATCGAACGTGTGAGAAGGGCCGGCTCCGACGATTTCGGTAAAGCTCGAAATGCCGATTCCCATCAGCTCACCTTTCTTGCGCTTCTCCGCTTGCTCTCTGCGCAGATCGTCATAACCGATCTTGTCCAGGGCCAGCTTCAGGGCTGCGGGATAATTACCGCTGTCATATTCCCAGCCCAAAGCGGATTTGTAGGGAAACGCCTCCGGTGGGATGAAGTTCTTCAACCGCAGCTCAGCCGGGTCCATTTTCAGCTCCTGTGCCAGGACGTCCACCATGCGCTCGATGGTGTGGACTGCTTCGGTCACGCGAAAGGAACAGCGGTAGGCGATGCCACCGGGAGGTTTGTTGGTGTAGGCCGCGTCCACCTCGGCAAAGGCATGCTTCAAGTCATAAGACCCCGTGCAGATAGAAAACAAACCGGCGGGAAATTTGGATGGATTTGCGGCAGCATCGGTATAGCCGTGGTCCGCGATGGTTTTGATGCGCAGCGCGGTCATGGTGCCGTCGTTCTTGGCAGCCATCTCGGCCCGGATGCGGTAGTCCCGCCCGAAGGAATCGGCTTGCAGATTCTCAGAGCGGTCTTCGATCCATTTGACCGGGGCCCCGGTCAGGAAAGAGACCGCGACAGCAATCACATAGCCGGGATAGACCGGCACCTTGCCCCCAAATCCGCCGCCGATGTCCGGTGAGATGACCCGGATTTTGTGCTCCGCCAAACCCACGTGTCCAGCCACAAGTGCGAAGACCGTGCGGATGGCATGCGGCGCCTGGGTGGTCATCCAGACGGTCAGCTTCTCGGTCACCTTGTCATAGCTGGCCACGCAGCCGCAGGTTTCGATCGAGCACACGTGGATTCTCGGGATGTATAATTCTTGCGCCACCTTGACGTCTGCTTCATCAAAGGCTTTGTCAGTGGCAGCTTTGTCGCCCGCCTCCCAGTGAAAAATATGATTGTCTTGCTTGCCCTCTTTGTCTGTCCGCAGCACCGGGGCGCCCGGTTTGAGCGCTTCGCGCGGATCGACGACCGGCGTCAGCGGCTCATACTCGACCTCGATCAAATCCAGTGCGTCAGCCGCGAGGTAGCGCTCTGTGGCGATAACAGCGGCAACCTCCTGAGCATAGTACATGACTTTGTCCGTTGGCAACACCATTTGTGTATCGGACATCAGGGTTGGCATCCAGTGCAGATTGTACTTTTCCAAATCCTTCCCAGTGATAACCGCTGCGACGCCAGGCATCGCCAGGGCCTTTTCAGCATTGATGGATTTTATTTTGGCATGGGCATAAGGGCTTCTCAAGATGTCCATGTAGAGCATGCCGGGAAGCTTGACATCATCGACATAGGTCCCTTTGCCCCGAATAAACCTGGGATCTTCTTTGCGCTTGACACGGCAGCCCATTCCGCCAATTTTGGGATCCGTCATCTCCTCAACTCCTTGTTTTCATTTTGTTCGCAGCATAGTGAACAGACTTGACGATATTCACATAGCCGGTGCAGCGGCACAGATTGCCGGAAATCGCCTGTCGAATATCGTCTTCGGTTGGGTCAGGATTTTTAACCAGCAGCTCGGCCGCGGTCATCATCATCCCCGGTGTGCAGTAACCGCACTGCAGCCCATGTTCTTCCCAAAATCCCTCTTGCAGGGCGTGCAGTTCGCCATTTTGCTCCAGGCCTTCCACGGTTGCGATTTCCCGGCCGTTGGCCTGCACCGCAAACAGGGTACACGATTTGACCGCTTGCCCGTCTAACAAAACCGTACACGCGCCACAGTTGCTGGTGTCACAGCCAATATGCGTTCCGGTCAGGTTCAAATTCTCACGAATGAAATGAACCAGGAGCAATCTGGGCTCGACATCCGCAGAATGTTCCTGCCCGTTGACCGTGATCGTGATCGACTTTGTGGTCATGTCTAACTCCCTCCTTTCGCTCTGGCGACTGCTTTGTTCAAGGCCCGCCGGGTTAGGGTGTTTACCAGAGAGCGTTTATATTCTTCCGTGCCGCGCAAGTCATCGGTCGGGTCTGCCGCCGCCGCGGCCAACTTGCCCGCCTCTTTGGTCGCTGCTTCATCGGGTTTCTTCCCCAGCAGATAGTCGATGGCGTCCCGGGCTTTGATGGGGACATTGCCCACATTGGTCAGGCCAATGCCGACGTGTTTGCACGTCCCGTCCGCGTCCAACGTAACTTGTGCGGCGACTGCGGCGATGGCGTAATCTCCGACTTTGCGTTCCAGTTTGATGTAGGCACCGCCGCTGTTGGCAGGCGGTGTCGGAATGCGCACCTCGGTCAAGATTTCGTCAGCGCGGAGCTGCGTCGTCAGCAAGTCGACGAAAAACGCCTCGGCGGGAATGGTTCGGCTGCCGCCGGGCCCCGTTACCACCACCTGAGCTTCCAGGGCGATCATGGTGGCCGGATGGTCATTCGCCGGGTCGCCGTGCGCCAGGTTGCCGCCCACCGTGGCCATATTTCTGACCAGCGGGTCCGCGATCACCTTTGCCGTGTCGAGCAGAATGGGATAGTTCTGCGCTACGAGGTTGGATGCCTCCAGGGCCGCCTCTTTGGTCAACGCACCGATGCTCAAGTAGCCGTTCTCTTCCTTGATATGATCCAGGTCGTCGATCTGACCGATGTCGATGACATAGGGAGGTGCAGCCAGGCGAAGTTTCATCATGGGAATCAAACTGTGCCCGCCGGACAAGATTTTGGCCTCCTCTCCATATTTTGTCAGCAGGGAGAGCGCCTCAGTGAGCGAGGCCGGCGAAAAGTATTCAAATGACGGTGGAATCATAGGCCACCTCCTTGGTTTGATGAGTGAGTCCCTGAGTTGTCAACTCGAGAACACTGATGACCCTATTATGTAAGTTACAGCGACAGTCTTTTCTTGGGATTCAGGGGTCCAGAATTAGGGTGTTCACGCTTTGGCGTGTTTTCCCCTCCACCCCAGCAAGCCCCGATTCCTTAATTCTATAGTAATTGAGTCGGGGCAAGCTCAAGCTCGTACACCGACCTCCCCGGTCAGGAACCACTCAGTTCAGGCGATTCATGTGATTTGATCCGGAGTAAATGAGCGCCTAAGCCCCAGCGCGTCGACGCGGACTTGGCTCAGTAGAGAGTTCCCTGCGGGCGGGAAAAGGGACGATATTCCACACGGATCAAAAACCCACACGGATTTCTCAAATCAAATTAAATTAAGATAGTCTTCCGTGTCTGCGTCCCTAATACGATTGACAACAAATTATTTTGATCGTTCGGCGAGCTGTTTTTCCAGGGATTTGAAACCTTGATTCACAAACATCTTGGCCGCTGCGCCAACAATTCTCTGACCCACCGCAGCAATGGGGCCACCGATTTGATTGCTGGCCGTGTAGTGGAGCCGGGTTTCGTCGCCCTGCGCCTCGAGCCGGATGAAGACCTCACCGTTTAGAAAGCCACGAGCGCCCTTTCCTGCCAGTGTTAATCGAAAGCTTTCAGGCGGGTCTTTGTCCAGAAGTCTGATGGCTGTCGAGTAAACTCCCTTGACCGCCGCAATCCCGATGGTCATTTTTGCGTCATACGCGTCCTCTGCAACCTCTTCCATTTGTTCACATCCCGGAATGGCGTTGGCGATGACCTCTGGGTCCATCAGCAGCTCCCAAACCTGCTGGCGCGGCGCTGACAAAACATGTGAGCCTTCCAAATTCATAGAGCGTTCCTTTTGTGGGATTGGGTGTCAGATTTTTGTGAGAAGCAAGACGAGCGCTCGAGCTGCAGAAATCTCCGGTCGCGAAAGTCAATATAGCGATACAAACATTTCTTGTCAACCGAAATCGTGCAAAGAAACCTCTGATAGTTAATAACGAATAGAGCAGCACGATTATTTCACGGTTGACACACAAGGCGCGATAAGAAATTCTAATTCTTTCTGTCAGTGATAGCAAAGCAATCGTGTAAATATTAAGTGACCAAAAAACAAAGCCTTAAAGGCGATCAATTTTTTGATGTGGAAAGAGAGAGTACCAAATTAACAGGACAATGAGATATTAAAATAATAAAAAACCTTGACATTCTTCGTCCTATTTGTTACACTCTGGTAACTATCGAGGAGAGAGACTTCCAGGTGTCGTGGGCGAGTGTGTTGCACCGCTCACGATGAACACGGGGGATGCCGATAGCTGGAGGGAATGTCCGGGGCTTTCACTTGTAAGAAGTGAGCTATTCCTTTTCGTTATTACCTGAATATCTGTCGCCTATTGCTGTTCACCCTTTAAGTCCACAAAGTATTGGCATTGCTTCGCATGTCAACGTGGACACGTGCCTTCCTTTTACTTTGCTGATTTAGTCTCGTTAGTCTGATCATGACCTTCTATTGATTAATGGACAATGAGTGGGACAGTGGCCGAAACTGTTTTTCGCACCAGTAAGCTTTGTGGTGATTCTGTTCGTGATCTGAATATCCTCGAAATTCATATGGAGTCGCCTTATACCATCGTGAAGTTGACGAATGGCGACCTGGGCGTCGCCTTCAACTTTGATCATGAATCGCAGCCCTTCAAGATATGTGAAAATCGACACAACTGGCCAGCCATAGCGACGGGGTTGCTAGATAGAGCCCGGACTGATACGCTGCTAACCGACCACGAACCCAGGGAACTCTACGAGCTTTCAGTGCAGGTTGCAACCTCGAGTGCCCTGTCTCAGAGCCAGAATATCCGCGATAAGGATCTTGCTGACAATGGACTCATTGTTGACGACTTTCCGATCCCACTGGCAGACATTTCTAGAAAGGGAGACACGGTTAGTGTTATCGGTTTTGGGGGCTATTTCTGTCAAGCGCTATATGACCCCAATGTGCACCAGGTTCTTGTGTCGGATCTTTTGTTGAGTAGATCTTCAGAGATGCAGGAGAACGCTGCCAGGTTTCTGCAACAGTTTCCGAATAAGCTGCAATTCTTTGACGACGCTGTCAGCAGCGAAGCCATCGTGTTAGAGGCGGACGTGGCGTGCATTACTGCCTCCGCGCTGTGCAATGGAACGATGGATGGCCTGCTGCAAGCGGCCCGAGAGGGAAAGTGTCGTGAGGTGATCGTGTATGGCCATAGCGGTGGAATGCTCTCAGGTCCGCTTTTTGAACATGGGGTCACGATCCACCTCAGGCCCAGAATCAAAAGAGCCTTTCTCGCTGAGACGAAGAAGTTCATGTCAAGAATCAAAGACCCTGAAGTTCGGTCGGTTGTCAGGACGGTACTGCAAGAGGACAATTTTTATGATTTTATTGACGTTAACCTCAAAGCTGTTACCGTGAAAGAAAAACCAATCTCCTTTGCAAAGATCAGGCGATCTTTGAAGAAGAAAACAACAAATGGGCTTCACTGTTCATGTATTATTTGAAAAACAAAGAAGTTCAAGAACTATCTGAGATCGTACATTTCGAGACAGAATATGACCAAACCTTGCCTTATTTTGCCGATCTGAATTCAACTCTTCAAGCCAACAGCTTGCTCGAGCTCGTGAGCGGTCTGCAAATCATCCCGGGCAGTGCGGATTCCAGTCTGTTTTGGCATCCGGATACCGCCATGTGGTGTTATGTTGATTCGAATGAAATGCACGTTTGTCAAGAGTTAGAGCAGACCATTAGATTCTCCACTCTGCAACAGAGATTCCCTCAGTACCGGCGCGAAGATGTAACGAAACTCCTGACTCATTTGTATCGACGCGGCTTGTTGAAGATTGACGACCAGCCAGGTCTGGATCCCGGCTTTTGTGAAAACGCCCCTTTGTTCAAGAAAGCATATCTGGTTGAGTTGTACATGACGGAAAAATGTAACCTGGGGTGCAAGTACTGCTTTGCTGAGGCCGCGCCGGACAATTCGACCATGCCTGTGGAAATCGGCTACCTGGCGATAGATAAGGCCTTTGCGTTGCCTGCAACGAGGTTTATCATCGAATTCGCAGGCGGTGAGACTTTTGTCGAGTTCGGGACCTTTCAGCGCCTGGTCGAATACATCGCGGTGAAGAAAAAGCAAACCGGCAAAGATCCGCAAATTGTGGTGCAGTCGAATGGCACGTTGTATCACAAGTCACACATCCGCAAGTTCATTCTAAGACACAACATCATCACCGGCGTTAGCATCGATGGGCCGCCAGAGGTACAGAATGCCGTCCGACCAACCGCAGGCGGAAAAGAGAGCTCCGACGCTGTGTTGCGAGGAATCAAGGCGCTGCAGAAGACGGGCTTTGAGGTCGCTACCATCACGACAGTCAATCGAGCGAATGTCGATAGACCGGAAGAAATTGTAGATTATTTTGTGTCCCGGAATATCCACTACGGCCTTTTCAAAGAGATGCTAGGGTTAGGACGCGCCGAAGCGTCGTGGCATGAGCTGGCCGTTGGGCCCGAGGAGTTTTTTGAGTTCATCAAACGGGTTCTGGAATACACGACTGAAAACAACATCTTTTTCAGAGATTTGACCACCAAGCGGCTGATCAGGAACCTGCTCGTACGAACACGTAGTTTCCGGTGCATGCGCTCGCCTTGCAACGCTGGCGTCGACTATTTTGTCATTCGTCCAAACGGAGATATTTATCCGTGTGCGGATCACGTCAGACCGGAGCTGAAAATGGGAAACATCAAAGACCCTGAGCCCTTGCACGTTTGCTTTGAGAAACAGCCGACCGTCGTTGAAATGAAGTGCCATCGCAGTGTCAAGAATATTCCCGGCTGTCGGAGTTGCGACTGGCGACACCTGTGCGAAGCGGAATGTGGCCTGGCTGCTTTGAAAAGCTACGGTACGTTATACCACGCATCCCCCAAGTGCCAGTTCTACAAAATGGTGTATCCCTATCTGCTGGGATTTTCTCAAAAACATCCAGAGGTGATTTGTGATTATTGGGAAAACGCCGAGGTGGTGAGGTTCAGTCTCGTGAACGACAAGGGGTCTCTCGAGGCATAAGGAAGGGCGAAAAATGTTTTATCTGAAGAACAGCGACCTTGCGCAGCTTTTTGAAATTGTGTTATTGGAGAACGCTTTTGATCAAGAGCTGCCTTATTTTGCTGAGCCTGAGCTGACGCCCGCGACCGTCTTGCATCTGACGAACGCGACACTGCAAGCTAAAGATGACGGGCACGCCCTGATCTGGAATCCTGAAACGGGGACCTGGTGCTTCATCAGCCCAATGGAATATCCCGTGTGCCAGTCAATGATGGAGCCGATTCGATATGGCGAGCTGAGGCAGAAACACCGACTGCAACACGGTGACCAGGACATTGAGTTGACGGAATTCCTGACTCACCTCTACCAACGCGGCTTGCTCGCGTTAGACGGCCAGCAGGGCATCGACCAGGACATTTATGCAAATGGGCCTTTGTTCACCGAAGCATTTATTCTGGAGCTGATGCTGACCGAAAAATGTAATCTCGGCTGCGCGTATTGCTTTGCTGAGGCGGATAACAGCAAAGATGACATGACTTTGGAGCTGGGCAAGCGTGCAATCGACAAAATGCTTGCTCTTCCTGACCAGAGCTTTGTTGTCAAATTTGGTGGCGGCGAGCCGCTTTCCAGGTTTCGCACCCTGATTCAGTTGGTCGAGTATGCTTTACAAGCGAACAAAACCCAGAGGGCGGAGGAAGCCGCTATTCTCTTTGACATCACGACCAACGGAACTCTGATCACGGACCGGGTTGTCGAGGCACTAAGGTGCTACCCGATAAGGCTGCAGATCAGTTTCGACGGTTTACCTGAAATCCATGATACGGTCAGATATTACCTCAATGGTAAGGGCTCGAGCAGGGATGTGGTGGCGGCATTTAGCGAACTGCATCAGAATGAACTCCCGTTTCGGGTGATCACGGTTGTCAGAGGACCACACATCCCAAAAGCAAAAGACCTTTTTCGATACTACGATGATCTGGGAATCAAGCACGTTCGGTTCAATCCCATGATCCGGTCCGGTCGCGGCAGTTTCGTCGAGCAACAACATGGCATCACGCCGGAAAGCTATTTCCATTTCATGCAGCAGCTCGTTGAACACATGGCTGAGCATTTGACCTTCAGTGACGACTCCATCCAATCGATGGTGCGGAATTTGGTCGGTCGCACGCGTGATTTCAGGTGTATGCGCGGAACGTGTGGTGCCGGCATCACCTATCTCAACGTTGATGCGAAAGGCAACCTTCACCCGTGCGCTTATTTCCGCTCCGCTTCCCGGCACGTTGACCTGGGGAATGTGGAATCAAATGATTTGTCTTTTCACGCATGCTGCAAGAATGATCCGATTGTGACCAGAATGGCACAGCGCACGGTTCATACGATTGCCAGGTGCTCGAGATGTCCCTGGCGCCATGTCTGCACCGGTGGCTGCGCCATGGGGGCCTATCAGAAATATGGTAATTTTGACCATCCTTCTGATTTATGCGACTATTATGTCAAGATGTACCCGTTTCTGCTGGACACGTTGCACCACACGCCCGAATTGGCAACATTCTTACTGCCAGACATAGAGCAGTGTATGCCAGCCGGCATTCCTGCCTCGCCAGCAAATTCCAGGAAGGAGGTGATAGCAAACGCGCAGCAATCGGTTTAGAGGGGAAATCTTTAACAATTAAGGAGATGAAACCAATGTCCGAGAAAAAGAATGAGAAACAAGACCGCAGAACCTTTCTCAAAGGCGCGGCCCTGGCAAGTGCGGTCGTCATCCTGGAGGGTCCATCTGCTGTTGCGCAGGAGAGACTAACCAAAGTGCAGCAGAAGAAAAAAGTCCTCTGGGCTGTTCCGCCTCCGCCAGGTGACAATGCGCCTGAGGACGACCTCGAGGAGCTTCAGCCTTTAATGAAAGCAGCACTCGGCGAAGCCATGTCAAAAGCGGAAGCGGTGATTGAAAAGATGGTCAGGTCCGGAGGCAAGACTAAGACGCTGAATATTTCCAAGGCATTGGCCGCCGAGGGGTTGACACTGAGAAGCCCCGGAGCCAGAAAGGCAGCCACCACCATCAAAGTTCCTGCTATCATAACGAAGAAGGCCAGGGAGGCGAAAGCTGAGGGCTGGCATCTTCATGGCCAGATCTCTCAGCATACCCATATGACCTGGTAATTAAGGATGTGTGTGGGATGGTATAGACGAATGGGTAAACCCGAATTTGAATCAACGACGGTTCATCCCCTCTGAACCGTGATTATTCAGGTAGATAGGCTGTAGAGGCTGTAGGAAGAATCGACGCGTTGGATTTGAGCATTGCGCAAAACCGAACAGCCTAATTGCCTACAGTCTAAACACCTGATAGTTACTCAGAACCTATTCAAACTGATTGAATTCTATTCGCTAAGAGCCAATTGACATAAGCCAATCGCTCAACTTAGATTATGGAGATGAAACCAATGTCCGAGAAAAAGAATGAGAAGCAAGATCGCAGAACCTTTCTCAAAGGTGCGGCCCTGGCAAGTGCAGTTGTCATCCTGGAGGGTCCGGCTGCAGCTCAGGAGAGACTAACCAAATCGCAGCAGAAGAAGAAAGTCACCTGGGCCGTTCCTCCTCCACCAGGTGATAATGCGCCTGAGGACGACTTCGAGGAGCTTCAGGCTTTGGTACAAGCGGCAGTCGGCGAAGCCATGTCAAAAGTGGAGGCGGTGATTGAGAAGATGGTCAGATCCGCGGGCAAGGCTAAAACGCTGAATATTTCCAAGGCGTTGGCTGCCGAGGGGTTGACCCTGAAAAGCCCCGGAGCCAGAAAAGTGGCCGTCACCATCAAAGTTCCTGCCATCATCATGAAGAAGGCCCGGGAGGCGAAAGCTGAGGGCTGGCATATTCATTCCAGCGCTTCGGCGCATAGCCATACGACCTGGTAATCAATATCTGACAAGTCAACCTCTGTTATTTTTTGGCAAGCCCCGGCTGTTGTCCTAATTGTCTTTTGATGACTGTCGGGGCAAGACTTGAGATCACAAATTGCAAAGGTCCAAATAACAAATAAGCCCCAATGCCCAATTCCTGAAATCTCAAACAAGACAAAGGTGCTCGATACCGGCGGTCGTTTGGTTCATTGTGATTTGCAGTTTGAGTTTTATTTGGGTTTTGTTCTTTGATACTTGGGGTTTCCAGCTCGTCCGGCTTAAGCAATTGAGAAATGAAGGTTTCATCCTTGTTTGCAAGAATCATCCTGATCGTTCTTTTACTAGCGGCCTCGTCTGTCGGGGTTACTGGGACTCTTTCAGACAAAACGAATGACCGTTGGAAATCTTTCACGAGCGTGAACTATGCTCTCGATCTGTTTTCTGATGGCCGCACCTTATGGGTAGCGGGTGGAGGGATTCGATGCTTTGACCTGCAACAACGAACCCTGAAAGTTTTTCACACTGAGAATGGGCTGATCTCTAATGGCGTGACATGTCTCGCCCAAGACAATTCCGGGAAGGAGCTTTGGATTGGCTCCGCGGATGGAGTGTGCAGATTGAATGTCGAGACCGGCAACTGGCTTTCTTTAACCACGGAGGATGGCCTGGTCAATAATTGGGTGCAGGCTGTGGTTGTATGCCATTTCAATCATCAGAAGACGATCTGGTTTGGCACGAGAAAAGGGGTGAGCGTTCTCGAGCCCCGCAAGATGAGCTGGCATCACGATACAGGCGAAGAGGGGATGTTGCCGGATGATTGGATCACCGCTCTGGCTGTTGATGAGGTGCGGGGATTCGTCTGGGTGGGGACGGCGAAGGGATTGGCTCGATACAACTTAGAAGGCCGGCACTGGGCGAAGGTTGGACGCTTCACCAGCTCCATGTGGATTGTCGACCTCATCATAGAGAATGAAACTGGCAACGTCTGGTGTGCGACACTCTCACAGGGGATCAAAAAATATGATAGTGCGCAGGCGAAATGGAGTGATGTTTTGAACACGTCGAAGCCATTTCACACGCTCTGCATGCACCTGGACGAGAGGCAGCAGACCCTCTGGCTTGGCACCGATGATGGTCTTTGGGCCTACCACCCGGATGCGAATAAAAGTCCCTGGAAAAAGCACAGCCCTGAAAGGCCTGGGCAGGCCATGGTCATCACGTCTATGCAAATCGATGAGCAGCTGGAGAAGGGTTGGTTTGCTACAGACAGGGGTATCTATGAGTATGAGTTGCAAGCTCGAACCTGGACCTCTGTCGCACCCAACATCGGGTTGGTTCATAACGATGTAAATGCACTCGCTCTCGATGAACCCTCCGACTCGATCTGGTTTGCGACAGATGGCGGAGGCATCAGTCGCTACGACCTCGAAGAGAAAGCGTGGGAGACCTATACCCGGGAAGAGGGTCTCTTTTCTCTTTCCTTCAAATCAGCGGACATGAGTGTCAAGGATAAGGCGTTGTGGTTTGGCTCCTCGCAGGCAGTTGGAGTTTTATATCCTGACACCAAACAAATTGCACGTATCGGGCGGGCCGAGGGCCTGGACGATGCCGCGATTACCGCCATCGCGATAGACGAGCAAAGAGAAGTCGCATGGATTGGAGCATGGGGCAGAGAGGGCGGACTTTATCGATATGATTTGAACGATACGAGATCACCCGGCCACAATTATACTTATGGTTTGGCGCACAGGAGCGTGACTTCAATTGCGGTGGCTGGAGATCGGGTTTGGGTCGGAACAGGCGCTGGCGTGAGCCGATACAATACGAAAACCGACGACTGGCGGACGTTCACTACCGAGGACGGGTTATCCAATAGCGCGGTCATCACCCTGGCCAGGGACGGGAAGCACCGGGCCGTGTGGGCGGCCACAGAATGGGGTCTGAATTGTTATGATGAGCGGCAGGAACGCTGGCATCAGTTCTTCAAGACAGAAAACGGATTGGCTCATAACATTGTTCTGGCCATTGCAATAGATGAAGATAACGACAAAGTGTGGTTCGGAACTGAGGGCTTTGGTGTGACGTGTCTTGACTTGAAAACAAATACATGGGAGACGTTTACCACCAGGGATGGGTTGGCTAACAATTATGTGCTTTCTATCGTGTTGGATAAGAAGCGCAATTGCACATGGTTTGGCACGTTGATGGGAGGCGCAAGTCGACTTTGCGATCGATGACAAGAAGGGTGAAGGCCACCGCTGTCCTGGCTGCGTTGTTAGCGGTCACCGCGGTTTCGGGACTCCGACTTGGCCTTTGGCAGCCGGAAGCGGTGGAATTTCCACACCTTACACTCGAAGCGGCGCACAAAATCCGAGCCGATTGGACGTCATTTGTCAACACCACACACGTGTCCGGGCTCGCCGCTGACGGAGACCGGGTGTGGACAGTTGGGGGGGGTGTCAGAAGATACGATCTCAGGACAAACAGCTATACCACCTTCTATACCGAGCACGGCCTGGCCAGCAATGACACCCGGGCGATCTCGGTTGAAGATGATTTTGTCTGGGTGGTGACAGCCGCAGGAGTCAGTCGCTTTTCCAGGAAGGAAAAGAAGTGGCAGAACTTCTCTGTGGCGGATGGCCTGGCAGATGATCTGGTTGTGTCTGTTGCGCTCGACAGGGAGAACCGGATCATCTGGTTTGGCACCTGGGATAGTGGTCTGTCACGCTACGACATTGAGAATGATCGCTGGCAGAGTTACTCGACAAAAGACGGTTTGAGCAACGATTGCGTCATCTCTCTGGCTGTTGATTCTCAGGACAACATCCTTTGGTGTGGAACGTGGGGCGGAGGTGTCAGCCAACTGAATCTTGCGACCGGCAAATGGAGAAGTTGGGACAAAACCTCGAACCTGGCATCGAATACGGTCACCGCGATTGCCGTGCAGACCGATGTGGTATGGTTTGGAACCCTCGATTCAGGCCTGTGCCGTTTCGACAAGAGCGAGGAGAGCTGGGAAACTTTTAGCGCCGAGAACGGGCTCGGCGGAAATGCGGTCTCCGCAATTGTCGTAGATAGTGCCGGCACCAGCGTGTGGGTCGGAACCAGAGATGGCGGACTGAGCAGGTTGCGCACCGATGTGGGGAAATGGGAGGTCTTTGGAGGAAAAGATGGGCTCTTGATGGCCATCTCCGCAGTCTCCCTTGCTGACAACACGCAGCTCCTTTTAGGGACCTGGGGAAAGGGTCTGGTCAAGTTCGATTACCGAAACAACGAGGCGCAGGTTTATGGAACAACCAATGAGATCGCCCATAATCAGGTTGTCGGGATGTTTGCAGATAGTGTGAGGAATGCGTTGTGGGTTGGCACGGAAGGGGGAGGGGCATCCAGTTATGAACTCGCGGTGGGCCAGTGGAACACGTTCAATCGAGAAGCCAAAACGCTTCCGAACAATACGGTGAATAGAATTGTCGTGACAGGTGGTCAAGATGACAGCCGTGATGACCTCGTTTGGTTTGGCACCCTTGATGGCGTCGTCCGCATAAACCAACAGACCACCTTGACGGTGAGTAGAGAGCTCAGCGAAGGCCTGGTCGAATCATTTGCTCAGGATCCGGCAGGTAAAGTGTTATGGGTGGGCACCAATAACCAGGGACTTTACCGATATGATTTGCAGGCTGAAACATGGCAGCATGTCGAAGAGTTGCCCGACTATATCTACTTTTCGCTTGCCTGGGATGAGGCGGAGAAGACCTTGTGGTGTGGAACCGAAGAGGGGATACAAGGGTATGAAGCAAACTCTCGACGGCCGATCACCTTTGATTCCTTTCCTGCTCCTGATGCTGACATCCGGTCCATCGTTGTGGATGACAAGCACGAAACCCTTTGGGCCGGGTCATGGCTTTCAGGTTTATTTGGCTATGATAAGCAAACGCGGCAATGGACGCGATATACCAAGGCTGACGGGTTACCAGGTGATACGGTGGTTGGCCTGGCACTCGACACGCATCGGGATGGGCATGAAGCCTTGTGGGTGGGCACGAATATGGGCGCGGCCAAATACGAATTCAGCTCTGGCGAGTGGGTTCAATTTAGCACAGCCGACGGGTTGGCCCATAATTTCATCCTGGCCATTGCTCTTGATAACAGCGGTTCCGTCTGGTTTGGGACCTGGGGAGGCGGGGTGAGCAAATATGAGAACAGGGACTGAACTTCGCAGCTCCCACGGTTACTCCTGCTCAAAAATCCCCTTTAGATGATACAGGTTATTGCTTGATTCTAACCTCATCATGCTCCAGTGCTTCTCGTCAGCAATCGTGGGGACCTGCTCCAGGGGTGTGAATGTTAACTCCGGGATGGGTTTGTATCCGCTCAGTTTCATGAACAGGGTCAGAGGCAGGCCAACTTCCGCCTTGTAAGAGAATGGCGTTGGACGAGGAAATTTCTTGCGGTTAATATAAACCGTTGCACCCTGTGGCGCTGAATCTATTCTAATTTCTTTCTTGAACCGTACCAGAACGGCGGAGCCGGAAGCTATGGTTTCGTTGCCGACCTTGAGGCTCCCGTTCCTTAGTACGCTGACGGATTTCTCGGCTGGCTCAAAGCCCTCCCTGGACAACATCAGGTGATGCGTTCCGGTTACTATCCTGGCAATCTCGACAGGTGTTTCTTGTGGCAGCGGTTGGCCATCCCAAATCACCCGGGCGCCCCCCGGCACAGACTCGATGATTAGCGATGAAGGATAGAGCTGGCTGTAAAGGGTCTCTCCAAACCGGGTCCACTTATATGAAAAATCCAAAGCGCTGAACGCAAGAAAGAGAACCAGAACCGATATCAGGCCCACGATCGCTGCTTTTTTGTGCGACCGGGCAGTGTGTCGCATGACATCGATCACCGTGATTGATTCCTGGCTCGGCCTCGCTTGAAAAATCATGGAGTGGGATCTGACTTCTTGTGCCGCATTCTCTGCACGGCTGGCCGCCTCCGGGCTTGCGACCCTCTCCTTTTTCGCTTGCAGCACACTTTTCTTGTCGGGTTCTTTCGCCGGTTGGTTCAACCCTTGTGCAAAATCGCGCAGCTTTTCATCCAGGGCCCAGACCTGTCGCGATCTGAGGAATTGAGACAGGTCCTGATACAGGTCCCGCGCCGATTGGTATCTTTCATCTCTTCTCTTTCTCAAGCTCTTCCTGAGGATGGTTTCCAGAGCATTTGGAATTTCGGCTTCCTTCAAGCTCCCCGCATCAAGGTCAACAGAGGTGATTTCTGTCATGATGTCATAGGCGTGCTCTCTTTTGAAGAGTCGATCTCCAGTCAGCAGTTCATAAAAGATGACGCCCAATGAGAAAATATCCGACCGCCTGTCCAATGCCACGCCGCGCAGGATGTGCTCCGGAGACAAATAGGTCCACTTATCCCGGCGCGTCTTTACATCCACAACTTCGCTCGAGCTGAGTTTCCACTTGGCGGGGCCAAAATCTATCAGCTTCACCTCGCCCTTGAATGAGATGAGTATGTTGGAAGGGTCGATATTTCCGTGAAGAATGTTCAGGGGTTTATGGGACCTGATATCCTTTAGATTATGGGCATAGTCCAGCGCTTTGGCGACCTCCGCAACAATATGCACCATCAAATCGAGCTGCAGCTTCCTGCGCAAGAGTTTGCAGATGGTCAGAATACTTTTCAAATCCAACCCATCGACAAATTCCATAATAGAATAAAAGGTGCCATCCTCGGTCCGACGCAGGTCATACATCTGTACGATGTTCGCATGAGTGAGCTTTGCCGCATTGCGGGCCTCCTCGACGAACCGATCAACAGAAGTCTTGTCTGTCAGCAAATTGGAATGAATCTTCTTGATGGCGACCGGTTTCTGCAAGGCTCGATCGAGGCCGTAATAGAGTACGCTCAATCCGCCTTCTTTGATCTTCGAAACAAGTTCATATTTTCCATCAAGGATAGATCGCGTCCGGATTTTTGTCATTTTCAGATCAAGATATGTTCCTGAATGAGCCCATCCCCATTCGGGTGCTGAAATGGTGGCTGGCCGTCCTACTCCCGGTCCTGAGCCTCCAATTTGAAAAGGCGGCTCCCGGCCTTTTGATAATAGAGGTAGGTTGGGTCCGGAGCAACTTGCATCGCCTGTTCATAGTAGCCAATCGCTTTCGGGATATTCCTGATGGTCGGTTCTTTCTCGAATCGATATCCTTCGATGAACAACTCCTTGGCTCTCAGCTTTTGCGCCTCCGTCAATATCACTCTTGCTTTGGGTGGGGTGATAGTCAGGGACACCACCCGGGAAGCCGTCATGCCGGACTCATCCCCCACAGATACGGTGACCTTGTCCTGGTGGTCTGCAGGAACCTCCATCGGAGCCGTATATGTCACTTCACTGTCCAGGCCCGTAATCGTGCCCAATAGCGCGCTCCATTCATAGCGTAGAAGTTCAGGGTTCGGGCCCCCCGCGACCACAGTCAACCGGCTTTGCTCGCCCGTAGTCAGAGTGGACTTTTCTGCTGTCAGCTTCACAATCTTTACGGGCGCACGTTTGCGTTTAGATCTTGCTTCTTGTTCGGCGCGCCGGGCCAGCTCGTTTTTCTGCCGGAGCTGTTCATATCGCTGAACGTGCTCCAAATAGCTCAATGCCACCTTGTTTTCGGGATGCCGTTCAAGCACCCGGTTGATTTTTCTCCGGGAGTCTTTGTAACGTCCCTTGGCAAAATCGTGCTTTGCTGCACCCAGCAATTCCTGAACTTGCAGCCTGGCTTCAGCTTCTGATTTGAGTTTCAGGGCTTGCTCATGATTGGAATCCAGGCGGAGAACCTCATCAAATCTCTCTATCGCTTGTTGAAGTTCTTTTACATTGTCACTTTGACCGAGGAAAGCTGCTGCCGTGCAAATATTGTCGATTCTGATTCTCTCATGCACCTCCTCGATCAGGTCGATCACCTCTTGATTTCTCGGGTCGACAGCCAAAGCCACCTCCAGCTCGACCAGGGCGTCGTTATACAAGGCTCGTTTGTAATACTTGTTGGCGGTGCTCCAGTAGGGTTCTACCGTTCCGTGCTTTTCTGATCTTGTTGCAAAAAAGAAAACGAAACTCCCAACAACAGCCACGGCCAGGAAGGGGACAATGTAGCCCCATCGCGACCTTGATCGATTAGGGTCAAATCGGCGATCCAACCAGGGTCGTCTCAGAGCTTTGCCCTTTTCATTCAGCAGCGCCACGGTCAAAGTTGTGTTTCCTATTTCAATGACGTCATGATGGCGCAGAAGCAGCTCTCCGGTGATCAGATGTCCATTCACCCGGGTGCCATTGCGGCTGCCGAGGTCTCTCAGGTAAACCGACCCGGCGACCGTTTTGATCTCTGCGTGGGTGGTTGAAGCCAGGTCGTCATCGAGATGAACACCGTTTTCCGGACTCCGGCCGATGATTACGGCGCCACCGGAAACCGTGTAATGCTTGCCCGTGCCAGGACCCTGGGTAACCGTCAATCTTACTTTCATCTGTTTTCTACTTCTGCTTCTCTGTTTTCTGCTCTAAGATTCTCGATTCCTGGATTAAGAAATAATCATTCACGGAAAAATCGGGCGGCGTCGTTGCTGTGACAACAAACAATAGCTCCGAGTTATCTTGCATCTTCTTTTCCCTTCGGAACAGCATCGGGAGAATATCCCCGAGGATGGGGACTTTGGATACCGACGAGCCGCGGGAAGTTTTCTTGAGGCCACCCAATATTGACGTGCCACCGTTTTCAACCGATATGGTGCTCTCTGCGGTTCTGGAGGCCAACGCCGGCTGCCCGGCAATCGGACTGATTTCACTTGCTTCGGTGTGGATCTTGACCAGGATATCACCGGACCCCTGAATTTTCGGACTCACCTCCAGCTTGACGCCAAACTCCTTGAAAATAGTCACCGCAAATCCATCCGGTCCCACTTCATTGAACGGAAACTCGCCGCCGATCAGGATCTTGCCGGATTCACCGTCGACCGTGGTAATTCTTTCATTATAAACGACCTCGGCATTTCCTTTGGTCACCCAATAGGAAACGGCGCTGAGAATATTAGACTCCAGCACCAGGTTGGTGGTCACCCCCTCGAATCCTTTCTCGAGGCCAGCGGCAAATCTGGCCTGAGGGTTGTATTCGGCAAAAGCGCTCCGGCTCACGCTCACGATCAGAATTGAAATCCCGATTTGGTATTTCTTCGTCCTGTCCACCACCAGATTCACGACCTCTCCCTCGGGGTAAAGGGCCATGATCTTTTCGAACCTCTGAATATCGACATGCGTATAGATTTCCCCCTCGACGACGACTTTGCTCCCTGCCTGACGAAAGGTCAACCCCTCGACGTCTTGCAGCAGACTCATCAGCTCCTGAATCGTCACCTCCGTCTCCTGCGCCGATAGCGCCAGTGAGAAGAGGTGACCTGTCAAGACAATCGTGACCAAACTCATCAGTTTGGCCAGGGAACGAGTTGCATTGTTTTTCATGTCATTCTGTCCATTCTAAGCACGAAGGAAAACGATGTCTCGCCTATATTTGAGCCACGGATTTTCACTGATTGACACGGATGAATTGCGTTTAGAAAAAAAATTAGTACCCACAAAGCTCACTTTATTAAGAGCGGTGTTTTGGGGCTGTCTAAGAAGAAGGACTGTCATTTCGAATCCCCGTGTTTTTCAGCGGGGTGAGAAATTTTAAGAACCACATAATTAACGTGCACATTTATTCTGGCTAACCAAA
>JBHHXT010000074.1:0-20971 GCA_046757165.1 bacterium
AATGGAACGCGGATTTAACGGATTTGACGGATTTACACGGATCTGATTTTGGGTGAAAGCCAAGAAATTCATGCACCATATGATCTCCACTCCACTGACTTCGGCACATTACATGAATTATGATTAAGTCCAATCCGTTCCGATCCGCTAAATCCGTCTTATCCGTGTTCCATTTCTTCTACTTTTTTGCAGAAGATGCGTGGGAATAACATAGAGGATTGCGCAACCATGAACGGACTGCAGGAAAGAATCGAGGTCGCCTATTCAGCCAGCCAGGTGGATGAGTCGGCCCGGAGCCTCGTCGATGAGCTGAAGCGGCGCCTGAATGCGGGCGAGGTTCGGGCCGCGCATAAACAGGACGGAAAATGGCAGGTCAACCCGTGGGTGAAGAAGGGCATCTTGCTCGGATTCCGGCTGGGGGAGATGGTCGATTATTCCGTCAACGAGTCGTTCCGGTTTTATGACAAGAGCACCTACCCCCTGAAGCGGTTCGGGCTTGCGGACCGGGTGCGGCAGGTGCCGGGCGGCTCGGCGATCCGGGATGGGACCTATGTTGCGCCGGGCGTGGTGATCATGCCGCCGGCTTATATCAATGTTGGCGCCTATGTCGGGGAGGGCACGATGATTGACTCGCACGCGCTGGTCGGCTCGTGCGCGCAGATTGGCGCGCATGTGCACCTGAGCGCCGGCGCCCAAATCGGCGGTGTCCTGGAGCCGGTTGGCAGCATGCCGGTGATCATCGAAGACCACGTGCTGGTGGGAGGCAATTGCGGCGTTTTCGACGGCACCCGGGTGTGTGAGCACGCGGTGATCGCCGCAGGTACGGTTCTGACGGCCTCGACGCCTGTTTTTGACCTGGTGAAGGAAGACATCCTGCGCAAAACGGACACGTCGCCGCTGGTGATCCCTCCGGGCGCTGTGGTCGTGCAAGGATCACGACTCCTTCCCCAGCCTTTCGCCAAGGAGCATGGCCTGAGCTTGAACACGCCGATCATCATCAAGTACCGGGATGAGAAGACCGACGCGGCGACAGCTCTGGAGAATTTCTTGCGATGAAAGTGATTGTGCAAAAATACGGCGGCAGCTCCTTAGCTGCGCCTGAGCTGATCGAACGAATCGCCGGGCGAGTGATTGCCACCAAAGAGAGAGGGTACTCGGTTGTGGTCGTGGTTTCGGCGCTGGGAGATACGACGGACCATCTGGTCGCTCTGGCCAAACAAATCACGCAGAATCCACCGCCGCGCGAGATGGACATGCTGCTTTCTGTGGGCGAGCGGGTCTCCATCGCTTTGTTGACCATGGCGATCATCGAACGCGGCCACACTGCGATTTCTTTCACCGGCTCGCAAGTGGGCATCATCACCACCACCGACCACACGCGCGCTCGTATTCTCGAGATCAAAGGCGACCGGATTCGCCAGGAGCTCGAGCAGGGCAAGATCGTCGTCATTGCGGGTTTCCAGGGCGTGAGTGTCGAAAAAGAGATCACGACCCTGGGGCGCGGGGGTTCCGATACCACGGCGGTGGCGCTGGCCGCCGCACTCGACGCCGAGGCGTGCGAGATCATGACGGACGTGGATGGGGTTTACACCGCCGATCCGCAACTTGTTCCCTCCGCTGAACGTCTGCGACGCTTGAGTTTCGACGAAATGCTGGACATGGCGGACAGCGGCGCGCAGGTGCTGAAATCATCAGCGGTTGAATTTGCCAAGCGCCACAACATCAAACTCGAGGTTGGCTCCAGTTTTACCGGTGAGATCGGCACGATCATCACCAATGGCGAGCTGGACCGAAACCGCGTCACCGGGGTGGGCCAGGATGCCAACATCGTTCTGGTGAAGGTGACAGGTGAGAACGAAGGCACGCGCGCCGCCCTGATAACCTCCCTGGCCAGGAATGGCGTGCCGGTCAAATTCGTCTGGCAGTCCGGGAACACGTTGGCTTTCTTGCTGAGCGCAGATGCTCTAGAGCGTGCACATGAGCTCATCGCCGCGCAACAAGCTTCTGACCCTGCCTTGCGGGTGGAGACCGACCACGACCTCGGCCTCCTTGCTATAACGGGAACAGGCATCAACTTTGGCACCGATATTATGGCCAGAGCGATGGAGGTCTTCGAGGAGATGGCGCTCAGGCCACGGGTGCTGCAATTCTCCGAGACACGCCTGTGCTTCGGGGTTGACAAGCGATATCTGAAGCAAGCCGTCAACGCAATGCATCACGCCTTATTCGACAGGAGCTGACATGAAGCCATCTCACATTGCCATCGTGGGCGCTACAGGCATGGTCGGCCGGATGTTCATGAGCATTCTGGAACAAAGAGATTTCCCGCTGTCCGAACTTCGGCTGCTGGCCTCGCCGCGCTCGGCGGGTCAGAAAATTGCATTTCGCGGCCAGGAGAAGACGGTGCACGTGCTCGACCGCAATTCGTTTGACGGGATCGATATCGCACTGTTCTCAGCCGGTGCGCCCGTCAGCAAAGAATTCGCGCCCATCGCCACTGACTCGGGCGCCACGGTCATCGACAACAGCAGCGCCTGGCGGATGCACGACAACGTGCCGCTCGTGGTGCCGGAAGTCAACCCGGAGGCCCTCGCGCCGGAGCACAAGCTCATTGCCAACCCGAACTGTTCGACCATTCAGACGGTCATGGCTCTCAAACCGCTGCATGATGCAGCCGGGATGAAGCGGCTGGTGATTTCAACCTACCAGTCGGTTTCGGGCAAGGGCAAGGCCGCTGTGGATGAGATGGTTGCGCAAAGCAAGTGCACGCTCGACCATGAGGAAATCACCTGCGAGGTCTTTCCCCACCCGATTGCCTTCAACATGTTGCCACACATCGATGTGTTTCTCGACGATGGCTACACCAAAGAGGAGCACAAGATGGTCGACGAGACGCGCAAGATCATGGCCGTGCCGGCCTTGCCGGTTTCAGCAACTTGCGTCCGCGTGCCCGTGCACACGGGCCATTGCGTCACCCTGAACCTCGAGTTCGAGTCGCCATTCTCTCCCACTGAGGCACGCAATTCTCTGGAAGCGTTCCCGGGCGTGGTGGTGATGGACGATCCGGAAAACGACCTTTACCCCACGCCTGCTTTTGCGGCTGGCAAGGATGACGTGTTCGTCGGCCGAATTCGCCAGGATCCGTCTGTCAAGAACGGCCTCAACTTGTGGGTCGTTTCTGACAATTTGCGCAAGGGAGCTGCGTTGAATACCATTCAGATCGCCGAGCTGCTTTTGGGCAGGACCAAGCCATTTTCAAACGACCGGCCAGCCACAAAACACTGACAAAAAACAAGGTGCAAGAGTTGACGGCTTTGATCAAATTAGAATCCATGGCCTTGTATTTCCAGGGTTTATCGCCAGGAATAATCCAGGCTACTTATCTGTTGCGTTGTTTATTGAATTTACCTATCTTACCTTTCAAAATCTTATCATATAATATAAAACAGTCACTTACAAGAGTGTTTCCTTCTTCGACCAACTGATCATATCGAGTGAACAACTAAATAAATGTGGTTTTTTCTTTACTTACTCAAGGAAAAACCTTTACGTTCAACGGAGGGAGCATCATGAAAACATTGCTTTTTGTCTGTCTATTCGTTGCTTTTTTCACGCTTGCCATCGGGCCTGCTTTGTGGGCACAGCCGAGCGAAGTGTCCATCGTCGCCAGCAAGGACAACACGCTTTATGAAGACGTGAACGGCGCACTGAGCAACGGAATCGGCCCGGCCTTTTTTGTCGGCAAGACAAATCAGGGCCGGATTCGGCGAGCCGTGGTCCAGTTTGACCTCGCTGAGATTCCCGAGGGCGCCACCATCCAGAGTGTCACCCTGACTCTCAATCTATCACGAACGAACGCGCTGGCGGGCGCGCAAACCGTTAGCTTGCACAAAGTGTCAGCAGACTGGGGAGAAGGGTCCTCCGACGATACGTTTCGCGGAGGCGGCCAGGGCACGGCAGCAGCGGACAGCGATGCCACCTGGATTCACCGCTTCTTTGACACCGATAATTGGACAACCGCCGGCGGGGATTTTGATGACACCCCGAGCGGCAGCCAGGTCATTGAACAAATAGGCAGCTACACCTGGGAGTCCACCGCAGAAATGGTGGCAGACGTGCAAGACTGGGTCGAAAATCCGGCGCAAAATTTTGGCTGGATCCTCATCGGCAACGAAAGCACCAACCGGACAACCAAACGCTTTGACTCCAAGGACAACGCGACTCCGGACAACCGACCTGTGCTCACCGTGACCTTCTTGCCGCCGAGCAGCGTTGAGGATGGCACACCCGAGATTCCTTCCGCCATCGGTCTTGCGCAGAACTACCCCAATCCGTTCAATCCGGGCACGGTGATTCGGTACAGCGTGCCGCAAACGCGTGGCTCATCGGTCGTCCGTCTGGAAATCTACAATCTGCTCGGCCAGAAAGTCAAAACGCTGGTTGCAGGTGCCCGGCCTGCCGGCTCATATGCGGTCGAGTGGGACGGCCGTACCGAGCACGAAGACCTGGCGCCAACGGGTATCTATGTCTACCGCCTGAGCATGGGCGAGTTCATCGAGACCCGAAAGATGACGCTTTTACGTTAAGGGTTGGCAATTCCTTTCCTGGTTTGATTGCTCGAAGCTTTCCCGTGAAGGCTTCGATTTGGACGAATCCGTCTAAACCCCGAATGCGGTCTTGACATTGAGGGAAACTGTTTTATATTGTGAAGACTTTTTTCGTGTGCTTTCAGAGGGAATGATATCAGAGTAGGCCTAATACGGAGGGAGTGTATGCGATGTGCCAGCCTCAGCATCGCCAGACCGGTGGTGCTGATTGCCTGTACTTTGCTGGCTGTCATGCTGCTTGCACGTGTTGGACTCGCTCAGGAGCAGATTCCTGACGAGATTCTCGACATTTTTGATAGCAGGTGCGCATTTTCTGGTTGTCACGCGGGGACGCGTGCGCCGAAAGGTCTGGACTTGACCGAAGAGTTTGCCCTGGCCTCGCTGGTCAATCAGCCCAGCCGAGAGTCGAAGGTGTACTTGCGTGTCCAGCCGAAGAATCCGGCCGGCAGTTATCTCATCATGAAAATAAGGGGCGCTCCCGGCATCGAGGGCAAACGGATGCCGAACGGAAAAACCCCGCTCTCCGGGTCAGAAATTGCGGCCATCGAAAGATGGATCGAGTCGCTGCCCACCGGAATGAAGGTTCAGGCACCGGAGCGAAAATATGCCGAGGCGTTTCCAGGGCTGACCCTCGCCACCCTGCCGACCGCAGAAACCCTGGAAAGCGGTTTTTTTTCCTACCGCATTGCCCACCGCTGGCGCGGCGAAGTGGTGGACAGCGGCTTCGCTGAATTGTTCGGCCTGGATGCCGGCGCCCGTATCCTGACCCAGCTCACGTTTGCACTCAGCAACGAGGTCGACTTTTCTGTGGGAAGAACGAGTGCAAATGCCACCTTCGAGTTCATCGGCAAATGGCGGTTCTTGCGCGAAAGAAATGACGGCGCCGTGCCGCTGTCAGCGGCTGTGGTCGCCGGTCTGGACTGGGCCACGCGCAAGCACCTCACCAATGTCGCAGAAGATCTCAGCCGCACCAACAGCGAGCGCTTTCACTGGTTCGCTCAGGTCGCGCTGTCGAAGCGACTTGGCAAAAGAGTCTCCGTGCTGTTTGCCCCCGGCGTGCTGCTGAACGGCAACGCGCAGGTCGATGATGAGGAGGCGCTAGTCACGCTTGGCTTTGGCGCAAAACTCATGCTCATCCCGGATCTTTCCATTTTTGTCGAGGGCGTGCCCATCATCTCGGGCTCCGAAAGTGCCGACATCGTCGAAGGCGCGCGCAACGAAAGCGGAGAGCTGGTGTTCAACGACACCTTCACCGTTGGTCTGGAAAAGAAGGTGGGTGGCCACGTCTTCCATGTCTACATCACGAATTCCATCGGCCTGTCAACGAACCAGTACCTGAGTGGCGGCAACCTCGATTTTTCCGAAGGGAAGTTCAGGCTGGGGTTCAATGTGTACAGAACCTTGCGGCTGCCATTTTAGCGGGATGCGAGACCTGATTTTTACGAGGTGGCCACCTCTCTCGACGTTTTCATCGCGCCCCTACCGTTGTCACCGTGTTCTCTCCAACTCATGAATCTTTTTTTCTTGCATGCATGGGCTAACTTTGTTACCTTGAAATATCGGTGTTAGTGACCGAATTTTCAAGGTACATACGATGGTTTTACGCTCGGAATACGAAAACACATTGCGCGACCTGATTCGTGACCACCGGGTAGTTGGAATTATTGGAGCGCGTCAAGTCGGTAAGACGACCCTGGCCAGAAAGTTCATGGAGCGTGTGCAGCAACCCGTTACGTATTTTGATCTCGAAAACCCGGAGGACCTTGCGCGGATCATCGATCCAATGATTGCTCTTAAACAATTAAAGGGAATCATCGTGATCGACGAGGTGCAACGCTTGCCCGGCCTGTTTGAAGTCATAAGAGTGTTGGTGGATCGGCCGAGGATGCCCGCAAAGTTCATTATCCTGGGCAGCACGTCGCCGGATTTATTGCGCCAGGGCTCAGAGACACTTGCCGGGCGCATCTACTATTACGAAATTGGCGGTTTCTCTGTGGCTGAAGTTGGCATGTCGAACTACGCGAAGCTTTGGTTGCGAGGTGGATTCCCGCGGTCATACCTCGCCCGCACCAATGTTGCAAGCCACCAGTGGCGTCTGGGATTCGTGCGGACGTTCCTGGAGCGAGACCTGCCACAGCTTGGCGTTCGGATTAGCGCCACTACGTTGCGCCGTTTCTTGACGATGCTGGCTCACAACCATGGACGTGTGTGGAATGCTTCTGAATACGGGCGGTCATTTGGAGTTGCTGATACGACTGTGAGAAATTATCTTGACCTCCTAACGAGCGCCCTCATAGTCAGGCAACTTCAGCCCTGGCATGAGAACATCAAGAAGCGTCAGGTCAAAGCCCCGAAAGTTTTTTTTGCAGACACCGGTTTGTTGCACTCCCTTCTCAATTGCAGGAGCCTTGCTGAGCTTGAGGCACATCCCAAGCTTGGGGCATCGTGGGAAGGCTTTGTCATTGAGCAGATAATCAGGCACGTAAAGGCCGCGCCCGAGGAGTGCTTCTTTTGGGGGACACACAGCGGCGCAGAGCTGGATCTGCTCATCGTCCGGGGCCATCAGCGACTCGGATTTGAAATAAAGCGAACCTCCGCGCCGGCGGTTACCAAATCCATGAACAGCGCGCTGGTGGATTTGAAACTGCACAGCCTTGATGTTATTCACGCCGGTGAGCACACATTCCCACTGGCGGACAATATCCGGGCCGTCTCGTTCAGCAGACTACTGGAAGATGTAAAACCCCTGGCTTGAGATAGGTTCCTTAGTACAGGAATTCGTAAATACTATTACGTATTTAATCTCACGCAAAGAGGCCGAGCGCGCAGAGTTTGTTTGTTTTTGAGCTTCATTTCTCTGCGCACCTTGCGGCTTTGCGTGAGGCGATATGTCATCGAATTTATGAAAACCAGTACTTAGTGATTGACAAACGTCCTGTCAGTGCAAGGCGTTTTGGTTGCGATTGGCCTTTCGGATTTGTAACTTCCCAGAAACCGGACGATTCAATGAGTCAAACCTGAAGATGGGGTGGTCTCTCCCGTTTTCAGATCCTATGTTTTTTTGGCAGACTTCGCTGCGAAAAACGTCATTTAGCGACAACAAATTGTCCATTGCGCGGCATATGATCGGAAAAACCATTTCCCACTACAAAATCATAGAAAAACTCGGCGAAGGCGGCATGGGCGTCGTCTACAAAGCCAAGGATACCAAGCTCGACCGCTTCGTGGCCTTGAAATCTTTGCCGGAGCGTCTCACGGTCAGCGACACCGAAAAGGCCCGCTTTCTGCAGGAAAGCAGACCAGCTGGTGGGATATATGGAGTATATGGAGTATAAGTGAGGAGTAACAGCCAAAACGCTGATTTTCTTGCTTTCCAACCAGGATTTTTGTATATAACCATGAAAAAGTTAAATGCAGTTTAATATTTTCATGGATACTCATGTGTCATGTACATCGAAAGAAAGAATACAACGGAACTGATTGAACTCATCGGTCAGTTTCCTATGGTCGGTATTATCGGCCCCCGCCAGGTTGGGAAAACCACACTGGCCAGGCATTTGATGAACCAGATCGACAAAGTGTGCATCTATTTAGACCTTGAACTTCCCGAAGATCAGAGCAAGCTAACCGATCCGCAATTATACCTGCAGCAGCATCTCGATAAGTGTCTTATTTTGGATGAGATTCAGCAAATTCCGCAGCTATTTCCCGTTCTGCGAGGGTTGATCGATAAACACAGAGTGGCAGGTCGATTCGTCATCCTGGGATCGGCGTCGCCTGCTTTGCTCAAACAAAGCTCTGAAACGTTAGCGGGGAGAATCGTCTACAAGGAGTTAGCGCCATTCAACCTGACTGAAATCTCTGAGCATGCGGATATGCATCTGCACTGGTTCAGGGGCGGGTTTCCGGAGGCCTTTCTCTCCCGCGATGCCGGGCATTATCGAAACTGGATGAGAAGTTTTGTTCAGACTTACCTGGAAAGAGATTTGCCCTTGCTCGGCTTGTCAGTCAATCCGATTTTGATGCGCAGACTTTGGACGATGCTGGCACATTTTCACGGCGGAATATGGAACGCCAGTACTTTTGCCAAGTCTCTCGGCGTAACCATACCGACCGTCAATCGTTATGTTGACTTCTTAGAAGCCGCCTTCATTATCAATCGGTTGCAACCGTTCACTCTGAATCTGAAAAAGAGATTGGTTAAATCGCCTAAAATTTATATTCGCGACAGTGGTATTTTGCATTACCTGACGGGCGTATTGAGTTTTGAAAACTTGCAGGGCCATGTTTTAATTGGAAATTCGTGGGAAGGATATGTCATCGAACAGATCAAACAAATCTTGCCCGGGGAAGTTGACCTCTACTATTATCGGACGCATAACGGGACGGAAAGCGATTTAGTGCTGGTACGTGGGAACAAGCCATTGGCATGCATTGAAATAAAATATACCGCAGCGCCAAAATTGTCCAAAGGGCTTCAAATCGCGATTGAAGATTTGGGAACAGAGGCGAATTTCATTATTGTCCCGCAATCGGAGACCTATCCTGTCGGCAAAAATATCATGGTGTGCAGTTTATTTGATTTCTTAACGAAACATGTTTATTCGGAACTCAGTTTTGGGAAGCATTTATGATTGGGAAGACTATCTCACAGTATCGAATTATCGAAAAGCTCGGCGCAGGCGGCAGCAGCACTGAACCATCCCAACATCGCCACGATTCATGCCATCGAGGAATGACCAGCAGGAGGTAATGCATGCGAGATGGAAGCTTGGCAAGAACGCTTGACAAATTAGAAATTAATTTCTAATTTGCAATTATGATTCAACGCCAAATTACACAGCTTGTAAAAAAAAAGACTACGGGACTTTCCTGCGGTGGCGCTTCTGGGCCCGCGGCACTGAGAGATTAGAGTTTTAGCTTTTCGAATTTCCGCTTCTGCCCATCTAAAACCTTGCGAAGGTTCGAAACCTTCGCAAGGTTGCTCGGTCACTTCGGAAAAGCTCTGCTTTTGTGGCATACAAAACCACAGGGCAGCGTGGACGTCGCTAAAGCGTGAACACCCAAATTCTGAACACCTGAACCCGTGGTGATAGAACTATTCAAAGCTGAACCGCTCAATTTAGGGTAGAACTAATTCATAAGCAGTGTATCGGAGGTTTTGTAATGAAAACAGCAACTCTATTTGTTGCCCTGACCACCTCGATGTTGATGTTTCTCGCGGTGCAGAAATCTGACCAGAAGATAGTCAAGACCAGCACCTTACGCATGAGCCAGATTGCCGGGCACGAGCTGTTTGTGCTCAAGAAGTGCAATGAGTGCCACACCCTTGCGAACAAAGCTGAGGGAGAACTCACGCCCCTGGGCAGCAAAGGTGAGGATGACTGGTTCAAGCAACATGTCAGCGAGGAGTCCGAAATCGTGCTCGGCGAAGCAAAGAGCAAACGCAAAAAGCGCCGCATCCTGAAACGGGAAATCACGGCTTTGACCGATTTCCTTTTTGACGCGAAGGCTGCGGAAAAGAAGCAGGTTCTGGCGTTGCCGGAGAACATTCGCCAGGGAGCGTACCTCGGGTACCAGAACAACTGCCTGGGCTGTCATAAGATTGCAGGGACGGGCAAAGAAGTCGGACCGGACCTGACCTACGTTGCCGACAAAAAAAGTGGCCGGGAGTGGTTCATCAAGAATCTCGAAAACCCGCAGCAATTCTCACCCGAGTCTCCGATGCCGGCCTTCGAAGGCAAGCTCTCTGAAGAGGTCATCGGCCTGATTGCGGATTATGTTCTAACGCTCAGGAAATAACCGATGTCGAGCTCTCGAGACAACCTCGACGACGCCCTTCCGCGCCGCGGATTTCTAAAACTGGCCATTGGCGCGTTCAACGCACTGATTGGCCTTGCCCTGGCGATTCCCGGGCTGGGCTATCTCCTGACCCCGGTATTTCGCAAGGGGGCGAGCGCCTGGGTACAGCTCGGGGACGTTGAAAGGTTGAAGACCCCGGTGCCGCAAAAAGCGAGCTTCACGTACATCTCCGAGACCGGATATACCCGCAGCCAGAAAAGTGGATTCGTCTGGGTGGTCGAGGACGCGGAGGCCGCGCATGGCGTGACGGCTCTTTCCGCCGTTTGTTCTCACACCGGGTGCAATGTCGCCTGGCATTTTGATGAAGCGCATTTCGTTTGTCCCTGTCATGGCGGCCGGTACGATATCCGCGGCAACGTCGTCTCCGGTCCTCCACCGAAGCCGTTGCAGAAACTTCCTCTAAGAGTCGAGAACGGTCGCGCTGCCGTACAATTGACCCCTAACGAATGAACGACAGTCCCATGAATCCTGAAGCCACAAAAGGGTTGCTGACGGTGATCAAACGCTTCCTCGGCGAGCCCATGCCCAAGGGGGTCAACTGGCTGCAAACGTTTGGCTCATCGCTGCTGGCGCTCATCCTGGTGCAGATTGTGACGGGCATCCTGCTGGCGCTCTACTATTCGCCCAACGCCGGGGCGGCTTATGACAGCGTAAAGTACATCGAGACCCATGTCATTTTTGGGCACGTGATTCGTGGCATGCACTACTTTGCCGCCAGCGCGATGATGATCCTGCTGCTCATTCATGGCGCCCGCACGTTTTTTTACGGCGCCTACAAACGGCCGCGGCAGTGGACGTGGGTGTTCGGCGTGGTGCTGCTGGTGCTCGTGGTCGGATTTGCGTTCACGGGCTACCTGCTGCCCTGGGACATGAAAGCTTACTTTGCCACCAAAGTGGGCATCAACATCGCGAAGATGACGCCGGTGATTGGCGCCTACCTGGTGAGCATTTTGCAGGGCGGCGCCGAGATGGGCACCATCACGCTCTCGCGCTTTTACGCGTTGCACGTCATCGTGCTGCCGCTTTCTTTGATTCTGATCGTGGGCCTGCATCTGTTCTATATTCGGCTGCACGGTCCCACGCCATCTGCTCTCTCCACCGACCGGCCGGTGGAGTACGTCAACCGATTCTACCCCATGCAGTTGTACCGGGACAGCCTGGTCGCGTTTGTGGTCATCGGGACCGTGGTGCTGCTGGCGATCGAATATGGCGCGCCCCTGGAGCAGCGCGCCGATCCGACCTCGACCAGTTATGTTCCCCGTCCGGATTGGTATTTTTACGCTCTGTTCCAACTGCTGAAATTCTTTGAAGGCCGATTCGAGATCGTGGGTGCAATTTTGCTTCCTGGCGCGTTTTTCACGCTCCTCCTGCTGCTGCCCTTCATCGACCGCAATCCCGCTCGGGACCTGATCAAGCGGCCCCTCGCCAGCGGGCTGGGCGCAACGGCGGTGACCGGCGTGGTTCTGCTCACGGTGATGGGTGCGGTCACTGGCGAGAAAGCCCGCTCGAAAAGCGAGGATACCGTCACAGTAGAAGGCGAGGTCGAGGAGATATTTGTGGTGGACCCGTCGATCGGCCGACAGCTTTACGAAGGTCTCAAATGCGGCGAGTGTCACAGCCAGACCTCCGGGGACCGCAACCTGCCGCCGGGTCTGGAATTCTCCGGCAACAAATACCAGCAGCCCTGGCTGGTGCACTATCTGCAAAACCCGCATCGCATCCGCTGGCAGCGCAAGAACCAGCGGCCGATTGCCCGCATGCCCGATTTTAATCTGACTGAACGGGAAGCGCTCAATCTCTCGGCGTACCTGCTCACGCTGACGCAAGACGAGAACTTTCCGCAGCCGGAATTCGACTGGGCCGAGGCCGACAGCGAGATGGTCCTGTCCGGAGAAGAGCTCGCTGCTGAGTACGGCTGTCTCGGTTGCCACAAAGTGGGCGAGGACGGGCAGAACATCGGGCCAGATTTGAGCCACGCCGGCAGCAAGCTGCTGGAGTCTTACCTGTTTCGCATCGTTCAGGCGCCGGAGAAGGTCATTCCGGGAACGGCGATGAAGAATTTTCACCTGGATGTGGAGGAAGTCGAGGATATTGTGGCTTTTTTGAGAATGCAGAAATGAGTCTGGCGCAAGATGTCGATTTGAACAAAAAATGTTTTGGCCACGGATTCACACTGACAAAACACAGATCTTAGGGGATAACGTTGCGGGCGTCATTGAGCAAGCAAGGACCAAATGACGCCCGCAGGGCAAATGACGGCGTGAAGCGCTAAATGATTTTTTTCGCAGCGAAGTCTGCGAAAAAAATTAGGTCCTGATTCAGGTACCCGCTCCTCTATCCGGTTGCAGTTTGGCCATTCTTTGTACAGCGGGGAAAAATCTTTCCAGAAAAGTCGTGCTTCCGGCTCACCCTTCAGGTCAGCTTATTTCTTTTTTCCGCATTTATTCCATTCTGTCGTACTGAAACTGTATAGTTGTATTATTCTAACTTTGGAGCGCTCAGTATTTCTTTGGACGGAAGTCCGCTATCGGGGAACATAAATTTGGGGAATGGCTGTGCACGACCAGGGTCGGCCGGTCACAGACCCCAGAGATTTTCAGGGGAATGAATCCTACCGTAATAGCAATCTGACGACTCTCGCGTCGGCGTCATTTCATGACGGGTCATGAAGAAATGAAGTGACGTGGCCCCGGCATGGCTGGCCGTGCCGGGAATTCTTGTTGTCGAATTCCGGGACTCCAGTCGGAACCGCTGAGCTAAATCTATCTCGATTCTCTTCCAAAGCGAATTTATGCGCTAAAGACTCATGTTGTTTTGAGACATTTGCCGGGGGAACTAATCATGATCTTGCTGTTCTGGACAGTAAGTTAGGAGGTTGCATATGTTACGCAAACTATTTAGTTCTTCGCTCATTCTGGTCTCGTGTATCACGCTTTTTACAGCGAACATCTTTGCTCAACCGACCTTGACGCCCCCCGCGGTGACCGGGCCGGATTCGCTCATCGGGTTCGAGGGGCAATCCGAGCATCATGAGTTCTTGACCCAGACCAACAGCTCACGCGGCGATATCAAGGACGTTTTTCCAGGCCAGGATTACTGGATTTACGTGGTTGGCATCGATGCCAGCGGCGTGACCGGTCCTGCCGGACGTAAGATTCAATTCAATTTGCAGAACACCGTCAGTGGCTTTACCAAGCATCTGGGGATCAGTGTCTCTTTGGACAATCCCGGCGTGGGCGGGGCCGATCTGCTTGAATGCTACCAATCTGATGGCGTAGAGGGAATCTCCTCGCACGGTTTTTTCGATCCCGAGCTCGACACCACTATTTTTGACGTGCGCTTTCAGTTCACCAAGGCGCAGCAGGGTGATTTCTGGACGGTCACACCATGGTTTCGGTTGCCCGGCCAGAGTTGGCAACAATTCGAAGACGGAGTCTTTACGGGGACTGTGGTCTTTGACTTCGACGAAGCGAGATTGGACGTGTGGTTCAAAAGCTCTGCCGATGGCGTCATCGAGTTCGACAACTTCTTCATCCTCGGCCCCATCCCGGAACCCATCACCGAGATCTATGTCGACGATGATTGGGTGAGCCAGAACGCTGGCGACGCCGTGCAGTTTCCAGGCCAAATCGATGTCCGAGTTATCGGTGTCAATGCGTTTGCTACGGTACAGGCAGGGGTGGATTCTTTGCTTGTAAGACTACCGGCATCGATTCCGACTTTGCATATCGCGGCCGGAAATTACAGCGAAAATGTTTTTCTTTCTGGTCCGGTCAACCTCCAGGGCTCTGGCAATGGCACAAATACGGCGGCCAACACGGTCATCAACGGAGCCAATTTTGGCGCTCCGGTCATCGAAATCGGCAACAACGTGGGCGGATCGTCGAAGAATTCACGCATGGTCATTCGTGACCTCCGCGTCAGGGGCGCCACCGGCGCAGGCGACACCCCCAGCGGCATCCTGATGACCAGCGGATTTGGCGGCATGATTGAAACTTTGGCGTGGCGAGACTTATCGAGAGGGACGTCTACGACCACCGGCCTGGCCACAAATGAGTACATCACGTTTGAAAATGTGGCTGCTGTGGGGAACGCCGGCAACGGCATCGCCATCGACCATCTCGATACGATCAACGATATCGAGCTCATCAATTGCAAGCTGGACAGCAACACCAACCACGGCTTTCTCATCCCGACCGACATCGCCTCGTTTGACAGCCTGATGATGTCCGGATGTGAGGTGAAAGGCAACGGCATCACCGGCGTGAGCACCGGGCCGGACGGGTCTCAGGGGGTAACGAACATTCACATCAGCAACTCCACCTTTTCAGGCAACGGGGATGCGCTTTCCGCCTCAGGGAGCGGGTCCGGCGACATCAGCTTATTCAAATTCAACGGCAATGCCTCGCTCACCAACGTCGACGTGACAGGAGATGGCGCACACATCGGCATTCAAGTTCGGGGTGACACGACCTTTGCCGGGGCGCTGCAGCCGGCTGGAACCGTCGTTTTCAACGACGTGACCCTATCTGGCCAGTATCAGCATCCCACGCCTACCTGGGTCGGGTCCGGGCTGTTTATTTCGGGGTACAGCGACGTCAGTAGCATCAGCTTTTCTAATGTGGATATTGACATTTCACGTGTTGGCTCAAAGGGGGCCGCGAATCTCTACCTGGATAACATCGAGGGCAACCTCGATGTGTCGGATATGATGTTCGGCAGCGCTGATTCGGTGGTCTCTATCTTGAACATCTCAGTGGCGGAAATCGATGCCAATAACGCGGTTTTTGCCGGCAACCCGGACAACTTCGAGATCGAAGACCGTGTGTTCCATGCCCTGGATTCTCCCGCATTCGGATTGGTCCGGTGGACCGGCAAACAAATCTACGTGACGCCAAAGGCTTTTGCGCCTCCGGACACGGCAGTGCTTCTCAACCGCATCGTCGGTGTCGTTTCCGCAGGGGACACGATCAATTTTGCCGCCGGGACGTATTATGACACCACCGGCGTGGTGATCGACAAGGATTTGACCTTTTTCGGGGTCAGCACTGGGACTACCGTGTGCCGGCCGCTTGCGAACGCCACCGGCTCCGGTTTGGGCGGCGCCTGGTTTATCGTCGATACCCTGGTCACGGTCAACATCTACAACATCAACTTCGACGGCAGCGGCTTTTCCATTCGTACGGCTTGCCGCGTGCGAGGGCGGGGCTCGTGTGGCAACCTGGTGTTCACCAACATTTCCGGCCCGGGCCGCTCTGGCGTCGGCATTGTTGCCGCCGGAGACACCGCCGTGCAAATCACGAACTGCACTTTCAGCAACATGGGCCGGGCCGGAGTGCAGTTTCTCGGCACCGGTGTGCAGGGGTCGCTGTTCCGCGGCAACACCTACATCGGCAAGGGCAGTGGCGTGCACCTGGAATACGGCGTCGAGCTGGAGGGTGGCGCGTCCGTGACGATGAAGCAAGACACGATTTACAATTGCTCAGGAGTTGTCGACGCTGAGCTCGACTCTGTCTCCGCCGGCATTCGTGTCAGCACTCTCAATGGTGACGGCACATCTGTGACGATTGACAGCAGCCAGATCTACAATTGCTACAATGGCATCGAGATCGGCAGCGGCATCTCGGACCAGAGTTTTGCCATCATCCGGAACTGTGACATCTACAACAACACCGTCGGGATTCAGGTCAACTCTGCGCTCTTCGTCAAAGCTGAAGACGACAGCATTCACAACAACACAGAAGGCATTCGAGTCGAGTACGCCACCGTTTTCGACCTCGACCGTGATGATATTCTGGACAATCAGACCGGAATCATCATCAAGCAGTCGTTTGGCGAAATCGATGAATGTATCATCGCCAACAGTGACAGCAACGGGGTATCGATTCTGGATGAGCTGAGTACCAGCGTGACCCTCCACCGCAATGAATTCTGCTCCAATGGCCTGTTCGGCCTGGAAAGCCTGGGCGCCAGTACGGTGGATGCCACCACGAACTGGTGGGGTGCGAGCGACGGGCCCGGCGGCTCAGGCAGCGGCTCGGGCGACGCCATCAGTGACGGCGTGGATTTCTCGCTGTTCGAGACCTCGGGCTTGTTTCCGAATTCGCCGTGCTCTGGGGCGGCGTTGTGTGTCGCTGATGGCGACGTAAACAACAGCGGCGGCTTGTCGGGCCAGGATGCCCTGTGTGCTTTTCTGATTACGCTCAATGGCCAGCAGGTGCCTGCCGAGTGCGATGTGGCTAATTTCGAGTGTGAGGTCGTTGCCGCGGATGTCAACTGTGATGCCACCGTCTCGGCTGCCGATGCGCTGGCCATTTTTGAGCGGGCGCTGGCTTTCGAGGACCCGGCCCTCTGCTTTGCCGGTCCGTCCCTTGCCAAATCAGGTGCAACACCCTACTCGCTTTCCCTTGCGCCGGATGAGGGGGACTCAGGCAGCAGCGGTTCCTTCAAGGTCGCTTTGCGCGTGGCCGACCCGGCGGGCCTCAGGGCGTTCACGGCCCGTTTCGAGTTTCCCGCGGATAAAGTTGAATTTCTCGGCGTTGAAAGAAGTTCGGCCACGGCAAACTGGGTGCAGTTGGATGCGAGAGTCAATGAGGCAGGGCGTGTCACGGTCGGCGGTTTTAACATTCAGCCTTTGCAGGGTTCTCCCGAAAGCGAGATTTTTCAACTGCTTTTTTCGAGGAAATCCGTGGCGACCGGCCCGATAGAAATCTCGGTGTCGAGCCTGGCCGATGATCTTGCGGGCGCGACTCTGCAATCCCATTCTGTGCAGGTCAACGGGGTGGCGCCGGAATCCTTTGCCCTGCGCCAGAATTATCCCAACCCCTTCAATCCCGAAACTTTGATTCAGTATGATATTCCCCTTCTTCAGGCAGGGAAAGTTGCGGTTCAAATCACCATCTACAACGTCAAAGGACAGCTCGTTCGTGCGCTGCTGAAAGACAAAAAGGCAGCTGGCACCTACAAAGTGAAATGGGACGGCAAAAATGACCGGGGCGTGCTCGTCCCGTCCGGAGCTTATTTTTATACGCTCAAGGCGGGAGAATTCAAAGATACCCGGCGTATGATGTTGGTCAAATGAGAAGACGAGAAGCCGAACACAGTTATCAGATAGAGGAGTAGTCTACATGCGAAGTTTTCTGAGAAGTATAAGGTGCTTTCTGATTTCGAGCCTGTTTGTGTCCAGCGGGTTCGGACAGGCTCCCCTGGACGTGAGCCCTCCGGCCACTTTCGACGTTGGGCCACCGGCAGGGAGCACGATTTCGATTCCCCTGACCTTGACAAATGATGGCGGCCAGGTGGTCGATGCGGTCACGTTTCAGTTCAATTTTCCGACCACCTATCTGACCTTCGTCGGCGTTGACCGGGCCGGTACGTTGACGGAGAACTGGAACCAGATGGATGGGCAAGAGAATACGCCGGGCGTGATTACCCTGGTCGGGTTCAATTCCGTCGATGGCAACGACGCCAACCAGACGGGCGTCCTGGTGAATGTTCAATTCACGACAACGGGTCGCACTGGCCAGGGCGTGCTGCAACTGACGAATCTCCAGGATGACCTCGTCCCACCAGCGACGACTACGGACGGCACGCTCACCAGCACGTTCCCGGTGGACCTGAGCCCTCCGCTCAGCGTCGAAGCTGGCCCGCCGTCGGGTCAGACGGTTTCGATTCCCCTGACCTTGACCAATGACGGCGGTGCGGTCGTCGATGCGGTCACGTTCCAGTTCCTCTATCCGACAGCTCAGTTGACCTACGTCGGCGTTGACCGGGTCGGCACGTTGACCGAAAACTGGAATCAGATGGATGGGCAGGAAAACACCTCCGGCACGATTACCTTCGTCGGGTTCAATTCCCTGGATGCCAACGACGCCAATCAGACCGGCGTCCTGGTGAACGTGCAATTCGTGACCACAGCGCAGTCGGGCACCGGCGCGCTGCAGCTCATCAATTTCCAGGACGCCATCGCCCATGCGACGACCATTGACGGCACGCTCAACGGGTCGGTCCCGGTTGAGCTTGCTTCCTTCTCGGCCCGGGTCTTTGAGAACGCGGTTGCGCTCGAGTGGCTGACCATCAGCGAGACCAACAATTTCGGATTCGACGTGGAAAGGAGCACGGACGGCGAGTCCTTCACCCGGATCGCATTCGTGCAAGGCAACGGAACCACCACTGAGGAGCACAGATATGAGTTTACAGACGAGGACGTCGAGCCGGGAAGTTATACCTATCGTTTGAAGCAAATCGATTTTGACGGCGCCTTCGAGTATTCGAGCAGGCTGAAGGTCGAACTCAACGCGCCGAGCGAGTTTCGGCTGGCGCAGAATTACCCCAATCCGTTCAATCCGGAGACAGCGATTCAGTTTTCCGTGCCGGTTGCCGGTAGAGTGCAGGTCATCATCTACAATTCCCTGGGCCGAGCGGTGAGAGAGCTGGTGAACAGCGAGTACGCGCCCGGAACGCACAGTGTAACCTGGGATGGCCGGGATGACTCCGGACAGGCGGCGGCGAGTGGCATCTATCTGTACACGGTCAAAGCCGGACAATTCACCCAAACGCGCAAGATGATTTTGGCGAAATAAATCAGAGGACAGCCAGTACGCGTCATCACGGGAAGGGCACGCCGGGAATCCCAGCGTGCCCTTTTTTTGTCTAACTGCTTCCTACAGCCTAAAAGTCTACAGCCTATCGGCCTGTTATCCTAACCCCAAAAAATACTTGCAATTCTGTCAGGGTTGTGTTTTCTTAGTGATGACGCCGTGCACGACATTTTTAGTGGCCGGGAAATTCTCCATCTCTTTTTTTCTGTCAAAAGAAGAAATGCCGGATTCAGAAATACTCAAGAAAGTTCTCGACATCGGCAAGTTGGTTTTGGCTGAGTCGGACCTGGACAAAGTCCTGGAGGTCGCCATGGACGAGGCCATCGCCGCCACCGGTGCTGAGCGCGGCATCATCATCTTGTTCGATGAAGCCGGTGAAAAGCTGTTTCAGACTGCACGCAAGCTGAAAAAGCAGGACATCGAGCATCCGGAGTTCGAGATCAGCAAGACGATTATCAAGAAAACCAAAGATACTGGCGAGCCCGTTTTCTTTCGCAACGCCCTCGAAAGCGCCCTCGAGGACACCTCGATCAGGTCCGGGGACAGCATTATCACACTCAAGCTCCTTTCTGTCCTTTGTCTGCCGTTAACTTATCAGACGAGCGTGTTTGGCGTTGTTTATCTCGACAACCCTTCCCTTGATGGTGCGTTTACCGAAACCGAGTTTGCATTTGCACAGAACTTTGCTGATTTCATCGCCGTTGCCGCGCGCAATGCGCTGGAAAGACGGCAACTGGTCGAAAGGCTGGAGAAAGAGCAGTATCAGTTTGAAGGCATCATTGGCAGTCACCCCAGCATCATGAAGGTCCTGAAGCTCATTCGCCAAATAGCTGACAGCCAGGCTTCCATTCTGATCACGGGCGGGAGCGGAACGGGCAAGGAGCTCGTGGCCAGAGCGATTCACAAAAACAGCAGTCGCAAAAACCAGGAATTTGTCGCCATCAACTGTGGCGCCCTGCCTGAAAATTTGCTTGAAGATGAGCTTTTCGGGCATAAAGCGGGAGCGTTCACCGGGGCTTCGCGGGACAGAAAGGGGTGGTTCGAGAAAGCAAATCGCGGCACCATTTTCCTGGACGAAGTCAGTGAGATGTCCAAGGCGCTGCAAGTCAAACTCTTGCGCGTGCTCCAGGAGCACAAATTCAGCAGACTCGGTGATCCCGAAGTTCGCAACCTGGATGTGCGGGTGGTGGCCGCGACCAACCTTCCCCTCAAGGAGCTCATCCAGGCTGGCAAGTTCCGCGCCGACTTGTTCTGGCGACTGAAGGTTGTGGACATCGAGCTGCCGTCGTTGAGTGAACGCAAGAGCGACATTCCGCTTCTGATTCACCATTTCCTGAAAAAGTACGGCTCTCTGGAACGCAAGGACGGGGTTGGCATTTCAGCCGCCGCACAAGATTGCCTGATGAAATACGATTATCCCGGCAACGTGCGCGAGCTCGAAAACTTCATCCATGGCGCGGTGGTTTTGTGCAAAGATCGGGTCATCCAGCCACATCATCTGCCCTCGGAAGTCCTGCAAGAGAACTTTATTTCAACACAGAGCGGGCATATGATGCCATTTCGTGCCGTAAAGGAGCAGGTGGTTAGCGGCTTTGAGCGTGATTATATCAGCCGAATCTTGACACAAACCAACGGAAATGTGACGCGAGCCGCCCAGATTGCCGAGCTCGATGTCAAGAATCTTCGGGACAAAATCTCCAGATACGGCATCGATCCGCGCAGCTTCAAGTAACCGCGAAATGCGGTCGGTTAGCCCGGTCATGCTTTCAAAGCAAGATTCCCCTGAGCATTTCCAGTATCTCGGAGCGGAAATCACAAGAAAACGCGCAAAACCAACTCCGGTCAAACCCACCTCTGAAAACAAACAAGTTCGTTTTCTGTCTCCTCCCAGGAGGAGATTTG
>JBHHXT010000075.1:0-20951 GCA_046757165.1 bacterium
TTTCCGGTAGGAGGTGATTCAAGCACCGATCCGACACGGTCTCTGACCGTGTATTATACAGATGGCCAGGTGCCAGGCAGATTTGAATTTAATAGGATGGAAACACGAATAGGAGTTGTCCCCGCTGCAATTGACCTTGGTTAACTTTCGTCGCCTGGTCACACTCCCGGTCATCCATTTCGACTGTTTGCAAAGCCAACCCGAAGAAATTCGGCAGACCTTGCTCTCCTTGATCGCCTCGCCACCCTTGTCAGCCCTTCTAAAGATCGATGCCCGGACGAATTATGGTCACGTGATGAGTCCTGCGCTTTTGGACGTTTGCGCGGCGTAATCAAGCGTCCCGTTCGTCGGGCTTGCCGCCACCCCCGTGTTCTGCCATCCGCTTGCGCCCGAGCGCAATGCCCTGCTCGGCGATCTCGAGCGTGATCGTTCGAGCCTCCTGCTGCCGGGCAAACGCTTCAATAAGATGACGAACGGAGGTGCGCATGAATCCTTCCGGGACGCGCTGCACCCGTTGCTCTGCTTCCGGCGTCCATTCGAGCGTGACGTCCGGACGATCGCTGTGAGATTCCGAATCAGACTCGGAATGGAACGCGCCAGCGCTGGCCCAGATGCCCTTCGCACGTTCAAGCACCGCGGGGGTGACCGTCTCTTTTCCCAGAGCACGGGCACACCGCTCAACCTCCAGCACGACCATGCCGCGCACGAAGTCGGGGATGCGGTTGATGCGCTCGAGCGCTGACGGCTCCCACTCGAGCGTCCGGGACTGTTTTTCCGAGCCGGCGGCCCAGGCTGCATACTTTTCCTCAACCAGCTCAGGCGTGACCGTTCCGGTACCCTGTTGCCGCGCAAACGCCTCGATGCGCTGGCTGGTCAGGTCGCGCATAAAGCCTGGTGGAACCCGTTGCAGCCGTTGCCGGGCAGCCTCCGTCCACACCAGCGGCCCGGCATCCGCTGACTTGCCGGCTGGCGCTTGTGGTCCTCCCTCCTGCTCGAGTTTCGATGCGTCGCCGGAACCAACTGTTTCGCCAGTTTCCTCTTCAATGGCCTGTAACGCGAACTCGAGAGTGATGGCTGGAATCTTTCGGACTCTGGCCATCTTCTCGATGCGTGCTCTAACGCGGCGCCGGGCGGTGCCCGACGGAACCGAACGCAGAGCCCGCCTGGCCTCCTCGGTCCAGGTCAGCCGGACGCCATCAAACGCGGTTTCTTCCTTCAGGCCGCCTTCGTTTTTGGCGCTCGACGCCATGCTTCCTTCGTCCAGCCTGGAAAAACTCTTGCCTGAGGCGCCACACACGACGCATGTAGCCGGCGCCTGCCGTCGCGCTGTGTGGCCGCAGTTATCGCAGACAAAAACGGACTCTTTGGCCACCTGCCGTTCAGCCACCTTAGCGGCCATGCCCATGGCAGCGGCAGCGCCGGGCGGCAAAATATCCCCCATGGCCTCATCGATGACACCTGAGGTGATGACAGAATGACCGCGCTCCATGGCCCAGCGCAGCACCGCGCTGCGGGCGACGCCGCGCACAAAGTCCGGCACCCTGTCCATGCGGCCGATGGCCTCATCTGTCCAGTGGATCGCCTCCTGAGCTTTCAAGTCGACCGGCGGCACGAGCTCTCCGCTGGCCAGGAAGATGTGGCACGGAACCGACCGCATCAGATTCTCGCAGTTGCTGCCGATGTCCATATCCGGCTCACTATGCACGCCGATTCGGCCACAGATGAGCAGCCAGGCATTCTGTTTGATGACGTATTGTTTGATCTGCTCAAATGGCTTCCCTGGTAGAAGCGTGCTCTCCATGTCCAGCCCCTCCGCCTTTGCCAGCTTCTTCCCCACTTCGAGATGTGACTGATAGATCTTCGCCAGACCGGTATCGATCACCTCTTCATGCATCTGTTCCTGCTCTTTGAACTTGAACACCTTCGCCGCCTCGTCGGAGAGAACATCAGCAATGCTGTGGAAAATGCTGTAGTGCAGGTAGGGGTCATAGACCGCCACGGCCTGCAGCGGCTTGTCAAAATGCCTGGCGAGATACATGCCGATCGCAAGACCGTGAAACGACTGCGGGCTGCCATCGAGCGCAACGACGATCGGCCGGGCTGCTGAGCGTCCGTTGACCTGCTCCTGCCACGGCTGAACCTCTTTGACGACGAGGGTGTCGACCTGGATACGGCGCACCACGCGCTCGGTCACACTGCCGATGACACTGCTCTTGATGGCGCCCTGGCCATGCGCCCCCATGACCACGAGGTCATAGTCACTGGCGCGAATGTCTTTGACCAGCTCCTGGTAGTTTCGTCCATCGAAGGTCTTTTTTTCGAACGGCAAGCCGGCCTCGGCGCAGCGTTTTTCCAGCACGTCCAGATAAGAGTGGCTGATGAGCCGCAAACCTTCGGCGATCAGGCTGTCGTGCGTACGGCGTTGTTTCTCGAGCTCGGCTTCGGCGCGATATTCGTCCGGCAGCGTGAACTCCATCTGTTTGAAACGCGTGTCGTGCATCTTTGCTGCATAGACGTGGCTGCCGACCAGGCGGGCACCCGTGGCTTTGGCAAGCGCGATAGAAAAATCCATACAAGAATTGGAATGCTGCGAATTGTCAACAGGGATGTAGATTTTTTTGTACATGACATCCTTCCCGGTTTTGCCGATTGTTTCGTTGCGGCATTTGACGTCTTATGCTCCAGCCCCGATCCTACACGGTCTCGGACCGTGTATTTGAGCTCCAGGGGTCGTCTGTCGGGTTCCAACGCTCCTGCGTTCCTGCCTGGTTCCAACGCTCCTGCGTTGGAACCCGTGTTTGACGCTCTGCGTCAAGCAAAAGGTCTCTGACCGTATATTTGAGGCCAGAGCGTGCCGGACAGAAAAACAAAACACAGTCAGAGACTGTGTTGGATCCTAGTCGCCGCAAATACGCCGACCAGCCGCCGGCAAGGCCTGGTCTCGTCATCTCAGCCGCTTGCCAGCCCTGCCCCGAATGGGCGCCTTGTCATAAACCTCGCTGACCCACACAACGTAACCCGTCTTGTATTCCGGGTGGTGAATATGAAAACTCTCATATTCAAAAAGCATGCGCGCCAGATAGATGAACTGAAAATTCAGATCCGTGGCGTCCACGATCTCGGCAATGCCGTTGATCTGAAAGCTCTTGTAGTGTGGCCCGGGACTGGTAAATTGCAGACTGACGAGCGGATTGGCTTCAATGTTGTTGAACGAATTCCCCCGGAAGATTTCCAGCATTCCCAGCTTGTTGGTGGCGATGTGGTCGCTGTTGTAGAAGCTCCGAATCGCCTCGACTCGTTGGCGCTTGCTGAACTTCCAGTTTTGTCCTTTGTTAACCTCCAACAAGGTCCTGAAGGTGTCACAGTATCCTTGCAGGTATTCGTCCTTCGGGAGTAAACCCACGCCTTTGGTGGACGTGTGAAAGGGAAACACGCCCTGCCGGCTTACGGTTGTCACCACCGGCAGATGGGCTGCAAAACTCGGCACCACCTCTTTGTTGGCGATGTCCTGAAAAATCGCCTGACGGTCTTCGAGCTGCCAGTGGAGAAACTCGGTGGTGAAATCGCAAAGCGGATAGGTACAGCCGCCATTGCCGTTCAGGGATTCTATCGCGATGGTCTTACCATTCTTGTGCAGGTTCATGCGTCATTTCTCCATGGTTAGTGATTGACCGAAAACCAGGCAGTCACGTCCTTTGTCGAACCCGCCTGACACACCACAGCTCAAAGAATCCAGCCACCAGAACGCCCAGGAAACCAAAGAGATAGGCGGTCAACGTGTTGGAAGATTCCAGGGTCACGTAGGCCCAGGCAGAAAGCGACATGATCTTCCCGGTTTCCCCACGGGAGCCATCCCACGCCTGGACGGCCAGAGGAATGAGCTTGCCAGGCTCGAATTGAATATCATTTGCCCGATCCCGGGTTTTGCGCGACCGCCAGACCACCACGCGCCAGACACCCTGGCTCCATTTGCTCGCCGAAAAAGTCGTCTGGCTGGAATCCGGTTGCGGCTGCAACGGATTCTTGTATCCCGTGCCGTTCATTTCAAGCACCGCGCCGGCACGGTTGCCGGTTTCTGCCCGGTCAGCGTGCCACTTCCACAAGTTGACCTTCTTGCCGACCTGGCCCCAGAAAAAGTGCGGCTTCTCCGGACCATCCGGGATCTTGACCGGAAATTGCAGGCAAATCGCATCGCGCAGATTCTTCTGCTCGAAAAGATGGCTGGCCGGAACATAGGTGTCAGCCATCAGCGCTTCCAGGTCTACCGCAGAGCTGTCGTGGGTGACATTCTTTGACCGGTCGTCCCATTCGATCAAGAATGCGATCTCATCAGCGTTGTACATCGAGCGCACGTAGACGGTGCTGATCGAATGATTCTGCCAGCGCGGTTTCGTGATCACCTGCCCGGCCAGAGGGATAGCCAGGGCTTTGACTTGCTGCCACGCCGGGTCGTCGGGGTCTTTCGGCAGATCTCCCACACGCCGCCTGGACACGAGCACGACCTCGCTGCCAGCTTTTTCATCGCGCGCAATGCTGGTGATATAATGAGCCAACTGCCAGCGCTCCTCTTCGCTCAGGTTCAGGGCAAAGTTGGGCATCGGGGTCCCGTTCACACCGGTCGTGAACCGCATATAAATGTCTTCTGCGCGGCTTCCGCCTTTGAACTTCCAGGCCTCGGCAAGATTGAAGGGATAGATTCTGTATCCCCAGTCATCCGTCAGGGTACCCGAAGAGGTGCCATCCCCACGGCCTTGCTCACCGTGGCACTCGCCGCATTTCATTTTCTCGAAAATCTTTCTGCCCCGGGCGATGACCTCCTCCGAGGCGGAGAGTCTGTCGCCAAGTTCAACCACCTGCGGTTCAATCCCCTCGAAGAAATCTGCGCCAAACTCCTTGATGTAGTAGATGACCTGCCAGCGTTCTTCTTCGGTCAGCAGGGTACCCCACGCAGGCATGGCTGTGCCTGGAATCCCTCGCGAGATCGTACGATACAAGTCCCGGTCCAACGGGGGATCGCCGTCGCGGGTGGTGCGAAATTTGAAGACGGCGAGCGTAAAGTCCCGCGGCCGCGGGTAGAGATAATCAGCGACCGGACCATTGCCGTCGCCGTCCTCACCATGACAAAAGCTGCACCGTTCCGTGTAGATTTGCTTTCCCTTTGCAAGGTTCTCTTCTGTGACCGGGAGCTGCGTGTCCGGGATTTCAACTTCTTGCTGGCCGGCCAGGGAAGCGGGCCAGAGCAGAAACAACGCCACGGCCGGTGTGCACAGCGAGGTACTCAACCTCCGAAGAAATTGCGCCAGACCGTTCATCGCTCCTCCAGGTTTTCTGGCTTGCGCGGCTCAACTCCGGCTGTCTGATATTCTGCCATAATGATTTTCCAGATTTCTACATCGGTCAGGTCGTTCTCCCACACAGGCATGGCCGAATCCCAGGGACTGGCCTCCCGGGGTAAGCCCGGCGCGCCCTTCTTGATGCGCCAAAAGGCGTACGCCTCGACCACTGTCGCGATGGTGCCGGGGTCCCGAAAGTTTGCCGGCTTCAAACGAAACGCGCGCGCCATCGGGCCGTCACCCGCAGCTTTGGTGCCATGACACGGCCGGCAATTCTTTTGATAAAGCACCCGGCCCTCCAGAATAGCCTGCTCTATCTGCTCTGCCGAACCCTTTCGAAACGGATTCTCCAGCCTCTCGAAACTCTGTGGAATCGTGGGATGCTGAATGCGCAGCGAGGTCGGCGCCCGCATGCCGGGTGCAGCGTGGTCGAACAAAACCCAACCGACCAGCAGCGGGAAGGCGACCAGGACAACCGCCCGCACATTCTGATGAATCCTGTCGCCCCGGGTCTCGATACGCTCCCGTCCCTCGAGAAGCTCGATGAGCGGCTCGCAGAATTCATGCAGCCGGTCTGGGTCGCTGGCAACGTAAACCAGAATCCCAACCACTGCGAGAATCAAATAAATGAACATCAAGGTGGAGGGCACCGGCAGCGGGTTTTCGCTCCCCGCGATCCACTGCGACAGATAGGGGAAGACGAACACAAAAAAGATCCCGAGACCGGCAAGGGTCATCAAAGACTGGTAGAAAATATTCAACCCGATGCTGTTTTTCTTTGGCATGGACTCTCTCTGTGAAATTCGAAGTCAGAAAAGCAGAGCTTTTCCTGGAAGTGACCGAGCACCCTCGAGGGTCTCGAACCTTCGCAAGGTCTTAGACGGCAACATTCGAGATACTTATAGAAACTAGGACTCAAGAATCTTTCTTACCACGAAATGCACGAAGTTCACGAAGACATCTGTAATTTTAATAAACTGAGATATTTGTGGCTGAAAACCTTGCTCTGTTGCTACTGTTTCTTCTTCGTGTCCTTCGTGCACTTCGTGGTTCATGAAACTTCCAGTCTAGAACTTAGAGCTTCGAGCTTAGCGCTGCGCGCTTAGCGCTTCGCCCTTCAAAGTCAGCAGATAGGCCAGAATATCATGCAACACTTGCACAGAGAGCAGCTCTGCGAAATTGCCCGGCATCACCGAGACCGGTTGCGGCACCCGCCTGTCAATGTCCGCTTTCTTGACGTAGAGCGTCTCCGGCAGAGAGGTGACCAGCATGAGCGTTTCGTCGTCTTCGCTCTTGGCCAGACCCGCGAGATACGTCCCTTTGCGGGTGATGACGAGCTCTGATTCATATCCGCTGGCGATGACCTTGCTCGGACTCAAGATTGATTCCAGAATGTACTGCGGGCTGCGCGTGGCGGCAATCATGGTCAGCGCCGGGCCGACTGTGCCGCCGGTTTCCTGCCCGTTTTCGTCGATAGCCGTGTGGCACCGGACACAGCCTGCCGGGCCCGTCACATCGTAAAACCAGTGCCGGCCCGCCTGCCAATCCCCCGCGATGTACGGTTTGAAAGGCTCAGGTGCAGTCGATGCAGCCGCCAACACCCTGGCAGGCAAGGCAATTGCGCCCGGGTCCGGTTCATCTCCTTGTGATTGCAAGTAGGTGATCACGGCCTTGATTTCGTCGGCCGACAACGAGATGGGGGGCATATAAACCAGCGGCATTTCATTTTTGTAGCCCTTGACAACGTAGGCACCGGGCGTGGCGATCGATTCCACCAGGTAGTCGGTCGCAGACATGTTCTTTCCGGTTGCCGCAGCGCGCTCAGCGGCACGTTCCCCGGCGCGCAAGCCAATCATCGGGCCGAGGTCGCTGTCGCCCAGATTCGGGCAGCGGATGGCGCTTCCGCGGCTCCCGATGCTGTGGCAGGTGAAACATTTGCCCTTGCCCCAAAAAACCGCCTCGCCTGCCTCCGGATTGACCCCGGTTGCTCCGCCGCCGCCTGCCCCACCGCCACCGGAGATTTGAGTCAAAAGATCGGTGATGTAGACAAAAAACAGAATGATTGCCGTTGCAAAAATCGAGACCTTGAGGAAACCGGTTTTCATGATGCCGTGCTCTCCTCCTTTTTGCCGCCCAATCCGGTACCGAGCCAGAACACAAAACTGATCATGCCCAGAAACAGAAAAGAAATAAGACCGACGATTTTACCCATGACCGCCATATCCGGCGTGAAGGCGCCAGGCGATGTATCCCTGAGCACGCCATAGACATGCCAATCTTCGCGCAGCCCGGAGCGGATGAAACCCATCAGCGCAATCAACAACACCACGGACACACAGATCAGGATCAAGGTGTATTGCGACCCGGCAGTCATCCGTCCCCAGACGATACCGCCGATTTCTTTGGCTTTGCGAAAAAGGAAAATGTCCACAGCGCCCACAAATATCAAACAGGAAAGCAACATCATGAACTGAGCCACGGCGATGTTGCGCAAAAAGGCGTTGGCCTGGGTCATGATGACATAGCCATAGACGCCGAGACAAAAGACGGCTGAAAAGACGGTGACCCCCATGCAGATGAATTGCGCCAGGACGCCTTTGTCCCGGTAAGTCAGGAACACCCCGGCCAGGATGACGGCCATTTGACCCGTGAGCAAGATCGCCGGTAGGAGAAAGTATTTTCTCTTTTCCGCGGTCAGGTCCAGCGACTCCGGGTCCAGGGTGAAAAGAAACTCGGCATACCAAAAAAGCATTGCCAGACAAACCAGCGCTACGGCGGCCAGAACAACCTTCGCCCGCCTTCCTTGCTCGGAAAACTGCCAGAGCGCACCTTTGTTTGCACGCCGGTAGAGCAGGAAACTGAAAAAGGTGGAAATGATAATGAAGTTGACCGCCGCGTTTTTGGCGGACATCAAGCCGAGGTATTTCAGGACGGGATGGTACTGGCCACCCATCACAATTTGCTCTTCGGCGCTCAGCGGCAGGTTGTGCGGCGTCAGCCAGATCGCGAAACAAATCAGCAACGTGACGTTGATGTATTTGACGTATCCCCGGTAACGCTCAGCCCCGGGAATACGCTGCATGCCGGACCAGAGGTAGAAATTGGCGCCGATAAAGAGCATGCCGATCAAAATGGCTTGCAGGATGAAGGTCCAGGAAAAGGCGCCCCCCATCATGTTATTGCCCATGACCGGGCTGAAGCTGTACACTTCGCGGCCGAGGTAGTAGCCCGCAAACGGCAAAAAAATCAGGGAAGCGATGCCGACAAAATTGCCGACGTACCCCATCCAGTCATAGTGTGCCCGCTCTGCCGTGTCCTCGGTCCCCAGGAACTTGACAGCAGCATATGCCGCCGCAACAAAGCCCCCGAAAGTGATGTTTGCCAAGAACCGGTGGATGTTCAAAGGATTCCACAACGGGTTGAAGAACGCTTCCCAACGATTCAAAACGTTGCCGGTCTGGAGGTCGACGCCGGCAGGGCTCATCATAAAAGTCGCCCAGGAATTGGCGATGACCATGATCATGATGCCAAACAGGTTCATCAAAACGCCCAGCGAGACATGCCACCCCTTGTGGTTTTTCATGCGCTCCCACGAATAGTAGTAGAGATAAAGCATGAACGCCTCGCCAAAAAACATCAGCGCATAGACATAAAAAGAGTTATGAAAAACACCGCCCAGATAGGTCATGAACCTTGGATACAGCCCGATGAGAACAAACGCCTGCAGCCCACCCAGGGCCGCAGTGGTGGCAAATGCGGCAGAAAGCAGGGTGGTTAGTTCATGAGCAAGTTTATCATAGCGCAGGTCGCCACTCCTCATGCCGACGACCTCCAGGATCACGGCAAAGATCGGCACGCCCAGAACAAAAGCGCCAAACATCAAGTGCAATTCGGCGACGATCCAGACGATGAGCCGAGAATCCAGTCCCAGAAATGAACGGTACGCCTCTGACAGCGGATCGACGCCTGCGGCCGTGGAGTCCGCCGCGGTACCGCCATCATACGGCTCAACACCTGCCGGAGTGGCCAGCACTGGCTGTGAAAAGAGTGGCGAGAATACCAGCAAAAAGAGCGCGAACAGCAGGGCAACATGGATCCGTCTGACGCGCATAAGTTCAGGTGAACGATTCATATCAATCCGGGGTCGATGTATTTCGGTGACTTCGGTGCCCTTCGGTCGGGAAAATTTTTGAGACCACCGAAAATCACCGAAGTCGCCGAAGGTCACCGAAAAACTGTGCTAAAAAAACACAATGTTGTCGGCTTGTCGTACGGAAAGCTTTTTGATCACAAATCCGTTTGGTTCTTTGATCCGAGCGGAATAGATTGCCTTTTTCGGCCCGCTGTGCCGTCCCTCTACCTGGATGAAAACTCGAAATTCAGCGTCATCTGCTGACCAGCCGCCAACGTCACTTCGGACTCTTTCACACCTAGCGTGGGATGCCATGCCTTGACGGTGTAGGTGCCAGCCGGGATGTCCCCAATCCTGTACTCGCCCTTCTTGTCAACCAGAGCATAGTACGGGTTCTGGGGCACAAAAATCCACGCGTGCATGAAATTATGCGCATCGCACTCGACCTTGACCGTATTCCCGCGGCGAGTCCGTATGGGCTTGGTAAACTCGAACCCCTTTTCGGGCTGGCCGACATTGAACATTGTCCGCCGGGCGCGGCCGATCATTTCGTAGGTGTGAATATTGTGGAGCGTCGGGTCGCTGTTCACGATTCTGAGGGATTCGCCGTTGGGAACGGCAAAGAATTCGGGAATGAACCGGCACCCTTCCTGATTCAACAGATAGCCATCCTTCGGCTTTTGCCACTCTTTTCCCTTGTCAATTTTCTCGAGATAGACTGCCACATTCATCAACCCCTTGCCCCCCTCGGCATTCAGGACCCATTGAATCTCGCGGCTGCCGCTACCGCAAATGTCGTTGTCCTTGGCGATCAGAATCTTTCTCGGTGATGGCAGGTCTCCCTTGAAGTTCACTGCGCCCAGAATCGATGCGCCGTTGACCACCGGCGCCACCTTATAGACGGCCGGTCGTGAAAAGCCAAAAACGAGAACAGCTAAAGCGATGAGCATGCTCGAGCTTACATAACGTTTCGACATGTCCTTACCTCCATTTTCTAATATGGTCTACATCACGGAATGGTTTAGTGGCGTGGTTTGCCGAGCCTGTCGGTTGAATGGATCGAACAACCAGTGAGCAAACCTGGTACCAGACAGAAAAGACGGTGAGGGAGAGAGGCGTTAAGATATGATTAATAAGAGATTAATCATACAGACGCGCGAGGCTGTGCGGCGGGATTGCGTGGGTTGATTCTACCGGAATTCGGCAAACGATTGCCGATTTCCGGTAAATACCTGACGCAGCAAAAAACGAATGGAACGCGGATTTAACGGATCAAACGGATTTACACGGATCTGATATTGGGCGAAAACCAAGAAATTCATGAACCACACGATCCCCATTCCACTGACTTCAATCCGATTTTCGATATAAATTATTTTGCAAACCAGTTTGTATAATTCGATGCTCTTGTGCCATACATCCAGCTTCATGTACCCACGATTTTTGTTGCGTCGTTTTGTATATTCAACCTTTTTCGCCGTCCCCTAAGTTTTGTCGATAATTTGGAGTGATGGAGCATTGGCTGGCCGACAATCCATCACTCCACTACTCCATTACTCCATTTCTTGCAAGCGCAGTCTTGCAGGAAAACTAGCCTGGATTATTCACAAGAGATTGGCAAATATTGCTTAATCGCTTGATTATGCAATAACTTAACGGGATAAAGAGGAGTGCAACGCTTTAGCGTTGCATGAAATGCTAAAGCATTTCACTCCTTACGTGTTGGCCCTTGCTGTGAGAAATTCATGAATTATCCAGGCTAGGTGTTTACGTCTGAAACCTGCCTGTATTTCTTCAACTTCTCATCAAAAGTGGAGCGGGCGATTCCGAGTCGCCTGACGGCCTCGGCTTTGTTGCCGGCAACTTGCTCGAGCACCCAGAGAATGTGGCGTCGTTCCAGCTCAGCTAAACTCCAATCTGCACCCGGGAGGGTCGCTGCGATGGGTTGCGCGGCGTCTGGCAAGAGCTGCCCCGGGAGATGCTCCGAAGTGATCCAGGGTTCATCACAAAGGATGACGGCCCGTTCGACAATATTGCGCAGCTCGCGCACGTTTCCGGGCCAGTGGTAGTGCTTCAGAAGCTTCCTGGCCTCCTCTGAAAAGCCCTCTATTTTTTTTCTCAAATCAGCGGCAGACCTGGTGAGGAAATGATGGGCAAACAGCAGGATGTCATCGCGACGCTCTTGCAGCGTGGGCAGCTCGATGATGAACGCGCTCAAACGATAGTACAGGTCTTCACGAAACGCGCCCGCCTTCACCAGGGTTTCCAGCTTCTTGTTAGAGGCTGCGATGATCCGCACATCGACATGAATATCCTTGGTGCCGCCGAGACGTTTGAACGGGTGACCCTCCAGAATGCGCAAGAGCTTTGGCTGCATGTTCAGTTGCATTTCAGAAATCTCATCGAGAAAGAGGGTGCCTTCGTTGGCGAGCTCGAACAAGCCGGGCTTTCGCTGCGTTGCGCCCGTAAACGCGCCTTTTTCATATCCAAAAAGCTCACTTTCCAGCAAGTGGTCCGGCAGCGCGCTGCAATTGATTTTGACCAGCGGGTGGGCCCGGCGCGCGCTCGTGGCGTGAACCGCGTTGGCCGTCAATTCCTTGCCTGTGCCGCTCTCACCGGTGACCAGGACCGGGATAGCGCTCGCCGGTCCAACCTTCGCAATCATCGTTTTGACTTTCTGAATTGCCGGACTTGTGCCCAGCATCTCAGGAAAGCCATCATCCGGCATTTTGCGTTGCAAGCGCAGCACCTCACTCTTCAGCGCCCGGATTTGCAGCGCTTTGTTGATCGTTTGCCGCAGCTCGGCGACTTCGAAAGGCTTGGTGACGTAATCGAAAGCGCCATTCTTGATCGTCTCCACAGCGGACTTGAGATCGGGGAAGGCCGTCATCATGATGACAGCGACTTCGTCATCCAATTGATGGATCTGTGCCATGATTTCTGTGCCCGTCGCGTCCGGCAACCGCATATCGAGCAGGACCACGTCGACGCGATGGCTCCGAAACAGGGCCAGTCCCTCTCCCCCGTCTTCCGCCAGGAGCGGCGTGTGCCCGCTTTGCTTGCAAAAATTTGCCAGCGACTTGCGCATGAGGGCGTCATCTTCAATGATTAAAACAGAAGGGTTCATGAGCTCACCGTTTCGATTCCCAGGGGCAGTGTCATGATGAATTTCGTTCCCCGGCCTTTTTTGCTTTCCAGGTAAATCTGGCCGCCGTGCTCGGTGACGATTTGTTTCACGATCGCGAGGCCTAAGCCGGTACCATCCGGTTTGTCTGAAAAGAAGGGGTCGAAAATCCGGGCTGCTTTATCTGCCTCGATGCCCATGCCTGTGTCCGAAATGGAGAGTTGCAACACCCGCTCGGGGGGTTGCACCGTCGTGCCAGCGATGGTGAGTGTGCCTCCGCCCGGCATGGCCTCGAACGCGTTGACGCAAATATTGAGCAGCGCTTGCTGAAGCTGGATGGAATCTAGCTGGATTTCAGGGAGCTCATCCAGACCCTTGACGCAAATATCGACCTTGCGGCGCTGTGCGTCTTTCTCAATCAGCAGGCGAACCTGTCGCACGACGTCGGAGATCTTGCCGGGCTGGCGCGTCAAGGGGCGGGGCCGCGCGTATTTTGAAAACGTCTGCAAGAATTCGCTCAGCTGGTCGATTTCGCTTTCGATCCCTTGCAAGTAAACCCGCTGTTCACCATTGGGGAGCTCGCTCTCCAGCACCTGAACGGTGGTTTTCATGGCGGCCAGAGGCTTGGCAACCTCGTGAATCACGCCGGCGGACAGCCGCACCTGGGAGGCGAGACGCTTTTTCTCTGCGCTCTGCTTTTCGAGGGCGCGCTCCCGCAAAACAGACTCGGTGATATCCATGTGCATTTCCAGCAGGTGGCTCACCTCTCCGTTGAGGTCGATCACCGGCGTGGAGACGATCTGGTAGATGCGCTCGCTGCCGCGCTTATCCGGACGGCTGACAACCACGTTGCTGCCGATCCGGTGGGTGAAATTGTGTTCACAATGACAGTTCGGGCAGGCGCCTTCCCCCTGATAGAACAGCTCGTAGCACGAGCGGCCGATGGCGCTGTCTTCACCGTTGCACCGTTGTGCCAGCGTCTTGTTGACCCAGACAATCTTGCGGTCACGGTCGATGAGGCAGAGCTCCGCCCCGATGCTGCTGATGATGTCGTCCAGCTTTTGTTTTTCGATGCGGAGCTGGGCTTCAGAGATCATCAGCTCCTTTGTTTGGCGCGCCACCTCAGTTTGCAGCTCCTCATTCCAGCGCTGCAATTTCGCCTGGGATTTGCCCAGATGTCTGGCCATGGTGTTGAAATGGCCGCCAAGGTCCTCGAGTTCATCATTGGTCTCCACCTGGATGCGGCGGTCGAAGTTGCCTTTCGCAATCAAGTCGGCGCCGCGAGCCAGTTGCAGAACAGGCCGCACAAACTGGCGCGCCGCGGCCATGGCCAGGAAGCAAACCAACCCAACGATCAACAAAAGCAGGCCAAGAAAGACGCTCTCGAGCCGGTAAACGGAGGCCAACACCACCTGCCGGGGAACTGCAATGATAAGCACCCATTGATCATCTGATTGTGTCGACAGCTCGATATGAGAATGTGACAAAATGAATTCAGGCGTATCGGTCAATCCGCTTCTTTCCTGCAAAACCGCACGCACGACCTCTGGGGGGTAATCATCCTGCAGGCTGCGATTCCTGAAATAGTTCAACGCGCCTGTGTGGGCGGATTGGTACAGATAGAGCCCGTCGTTGTCAGTCAAGTAGGACCCTGCCTCATCGGGCACGCCACCGATGATCTCGAAAATCGCCTCAGCGAAAATGTTGATGATAAGCAGCCCCTGCTTGTTTCCATGCTCATCGACGACCGGCGTCGCATACCGGACGACCGGCCTCAGGGGCACCTCTACTATCCCGCGCTCGATATTCAGATCCATATCCGAAACATAAATGCCGTTCGGTTCGCATTGTAGGCCTTCCTGGAAATAATAACGGCTTGCTTTGTTCTGCAAGTCATCCTTGGGAACAATGGTCAGCTCATGATTGCGGCGGTTCATGCGCACGAGCTCCCAGCCGTGAGAGTTGAGATAGCGCAGCTGGTAGTAGGCCCGTTTGCCCTGCGAGAAGCGCAGGAAGTCCTGCTCAACCCGGCTGCGCGCTCTGTCGAGCCGCACGCTGTCGTCAAGCTTATCGCCGGGGCCTTGCAGCGCGGCCAATTCTTTGAGCGATCTCAGCGATTTCAGATAGTGCAAGTCATTCTGAACGCCGGCCAAAAACTGGCTGATATCCTGCCCGGTCTGATCGATTTGAAATTGCAGTTGTTTCAAGGCCTGCTCTTCCAATGACTGGCTCATCGACCACACGCTGTAGACGCCATAGACCAAAAGCGGCAGCACGCCAACGCCCAAAAAGGCGATGACAAGCTTCGTGCTGATGCTGAGTCGCGGGAACAGTTTGTTGATGTTTTTGCGCATGTTGAGTTGGAAGTGTTAAAAACCCAAAAATATAGTGAAAAAAGCGGTTCCGTTCAATCTAAATATTACTATCCGCCCTGCTCGGCAACAAATTCTCCGCTTCATAACAGATTCTTTTGTCGCCATTGATTGCTTTTGGCGCACGAATTTGCTACATTGGCGAACTTTGCGATCAATGATAAGTATTGATCCTGCAGTGAACGAAAATGGAATAGGAGAAGATGCCCGTAATATTTAGTCGAGCTTGTGAATACGCCGTACGAGGTTTAGTCGAAATGGCACGTCAGCCGGAGACCGAATACTGGACCGTACAGGAGTTGGCGAAACGAACGAATACGCCGGCGCCGTTTCTTGCCAAAACCTTTCAAAGCCTGGTGAAGCACAAAATTCTGACCTCGTCCAAAGGCCGGCGCGGAGGCTTTGCGCTCCTACGTCCAACCAGAGAATTGACCATCCTGGACATTGTGCACATCATTGACGGCCCCTCTCTGGCACAGGATTGCGCACTGGGCTTCAGAGATTGCAACAACGAGGACCCCTGCCCTTTCCATGAGCAATGGGGACACATTCGTGCAACCTTGCTGGATGCGCTCAGTAGTGAAACAATTGAGGAAGTTGCAAAGCGCATCTAGGCTGGTTTAGAGAGCTCTGTTCTCAGATACGCCGCCACATCCTTGATGAACCGGTGAACCGAAGCTTCTGCGATACGGTGCCCCACGACTGCGTCCAGCGCGCCACCAAGCACTCCAAATGGGGCTTCGTAGCTCCCCAAAAACTCCAGTTGGGTTTCTGTGGCCGTCAGCGGATAAATGGAAAGCTCAGCCTTCATGAACGGAAATAGGCGCGGCATTTTTGCAGCCTCCCATTCAAGCTGGAGACGAGTAACCGGAGGAGACGTGACCCTTTTGGGGCGGTCTTCGATTTCTCGTACTGAAATGGAGATATCGGTTCCGACCTCAATGCCACGAACATTCACACGCAATTCGGCCGCCACGGTTTGGGCACGAGATGCGGCAGCCTTTGTCGCGTTACGAAATACAGTAAGCGTATCGACGCTCAATGCATCTCGAACGGCTTCGTACGGCTGGTTTACGTAGTCGTAACAGCGAATAGTTTTACTCACGGACATGCTCCTAAAATCGAAATCAGCAAACAGTCTCGAGTGATTACTCTAAAAGAAAGGCTGATGCACTTCTTCTTGCCGTGGCTCTAGCTTATAACGCTCAATTAGGCGAACACAGGTATTCCAACGTAGAATGGCATCATCGTTTCCGCTCGGGCGCATGGGTTCAGCTTTCTCGAAATGTTCCATAGCATCCCGGATCCACTCATAAGCGATATATTTGCTGCCGGGTACCTGCCTGGTAATGGCCGCTTTTCCTTGACGCTCACAAATAATCCCGGCATAATAACTGCGTTCGTACTCATCATTCAGGCGGGGTAAAAGTTCTCTAGCCCTTTTTTCACTCGTTGAAGATTCTCTGCTGAATTGGTCTGTGATTGCCAGAAGCAGCATCACGATGGCATCATGGTTTTCCGGCTCGACCTCGAGGATATCGAGGCAGATGCTTTCGGCGAGTTGCGGCTCGTTCAGTAAGCGATACGTTTCTGCTCGTGCAAGCGCCGCCGGAATACCCGTTATTGAAAGAGGCTTGAGTTCAAACATTGGTTTTCTCCTTCTTGGTCATGCTCGGTTGGTTAGTCTCGTTACCGGGACAGTTATTTCTCGAGTTTACTTACCCTGGCCTCAAAGACCGGAAAAGTTTTTTCACCGGGTCGTAAAACTCATCGACCACACGTTCCTTGAGGGGGATGATGGCATTGTCTGTGATAGCGATCTCCTCCGGGCACACTTTTGTACAACATTTGGTGATGTTACAGTAACCGATCCCATCCGCCTTCTTCAAATCCTGCAAACGGTTTTCTGAGTCTAATGGATGCATTTCCCACGAAGCAGCGTAAACGAAAAATCGTGGGCCGATGAACTCGTCGTGTAAATGATGTTCTCGAAGAACATGGCAAACGTCCTGGCACAGAAAGCATTCAATGCACTTGCGAAACTCTTGTATACGATCGATGTCTTTCTGCGATATGATCCAGGAACCGTCCTCGGTGTCCGGGGGGCGGGGACTGAATTTCTTAATCCGTTTTTTGACGCCATAATTCCAGGAAACATCCGTGACCAGGTCTCTGATGTGGGGAAACGCCCTCATCGGTTCAATAGTCACCGGCCTGGTAAGATCGATATCGCTAAGTCGAGACATGCACATGAGCTTTGGGTTGCCGTTGACCTCTGCGGAGCAAGAGCCACACTTACCCGCTTTGCAGTTCCAGCGCACCGCGAGGGTGTGAGCGTGTTCTTTCTGTATCTGGTGAACCGCATCGAGCACAACCATGCCTTCTGAAATCTCTGTTTGATAATCCTCGAACTCGCCACCATTTCGATCGCCGCGCCAAATTTTGAATGTCGCATTAGACATTATTTCATCTCCTCGAGGACTTGTTTCAGATCCGCTCTCATTTCCTGGAGTGCCCTGGCTTCAACCTGCATCTCACCATCGACAGTTTTTCGAATGACCATATTAACCTTGCCAGAGACCTCATCTTTTTCAGGAAAATCATCGCGGAAGTGGGCCCCCCGGCTTTCTTTTCGTTCAATCGCCGAGCGGGTGATCGCCTCTGAGACGGTAAGCAGATTTTGTAGATCCAGGGCGGTATGCCAGCCGGTATTGTACTCACGATGACCGCTGACCCTGGCTTGACTCGCCCTGCTCTTTAACTTCTCGAGTTCCTCAACAGCTTGTTCAAGCTCGTGCTCGGTGCGCACAATTCCCACGAGATGCTGCATCATTTCCTGCAAATCTGACTGAATCTGGTAGGGATTTTCGCCCTCTGGCGTATTGGAGTCAAAGCATTTGACTGCCCGGTTTTGTATCTCGATAATTTGGCCTTCTTCAATCCTGCCAGCTTTGGTTTGTTTCGCAAACTCAGCGGCATGCTCCCCTGCCCGCTTGCCGAAAACGAGCAAGTCGGAAAGTGAGTTGCCCCCCAATCGGTTGGCGCCATGCAACCCGGCAGCACATTCCCCTGCAGCGAAGAGTCCGGGGATGGTCGTCATTTGTGAATCGGGATCGACAAGAATCCCCCCCATGACGTAATGAGTCGTAGGCCCGACCTCCATGGGCGCATTTGTGATGTCGATGTCGGCCAATTGTTCAAACTGGTGGTACATACTGGGCAGTTTTTTCTTGATGCGCTCCTCGGCATTTGGCAGCCTCTCTTTGATCCAGGAGATATCGAGAAACACACCGCCGTGAGGACTCCCCCGGCCTTCCCTTATTTCTCTCACAATGCAACGGGCGACATGGTCCCGGGTGAGAAGCTCAGGCGGCCGGCGAGCGTCCTTGTCGCCTTGCGTATAGCGCCAGCCCTCATCTTCATTGTCCGCGGTTTGATTCTTATACAGTTCCGGAATGTCATCGAACATGAATCGCTTGCCATCTTTATTGCGTAAGACTCCGCCTTCGCCGCGAACGCCTTCGGTTACCAGGATCCCCCTGACGCTGGGCGGCCAGACCATTCCGGTCGGATGAAATTGCACAAACTCCATATCGATGAGGTCTGCACCGGCATGATAGGCCAGCGAATGACCATCGCCCGTATACTCCCAACTATTGCTGGTAATTTTGTAGGCTCTGCCAATCCCCCCGGTGGCTAAAATAACTGCTTTGGTGCGAAACAGCTTGAAGCGTCCGCGCTCTCGCTCATAGCCAAAAGCCCCAACGAGTCGTTCGCCATCCTTCAGCAACGCCACGACGGTAAACTCCATGTAAACATCGATGCCTTGATGGATGCCATAGTCTTGCAACGTGCGAATCATTTCCAAACCGGTTCGATCTCCAACATGGGCCAGTCGCGGATATTTGTGTCCTCCGAAATTTCGTTGTAAAATACGTCCGTCCGTTGTGCGATCAAAAAGTGCTCCCCAGGCCTCCAGCTCACGCACTCTATCCGGGGCCTCCCTTGCATGGAGTTCGGCCATGCGCCAGTTGTTGAGATACTGACCGCCTCGCATTGTGTCAGCGAAGTGCACCTTCCAACTATCCCTTTGATCGACATTCGCAAGGGCGGCAGCGATGCCCCCCTCCGCCATGACGGTGTGTGCTTTGCCCAACAAACTCTTACAAACCAACCCTACCGATACCTTTGCTGCTGAGGCTTCAATGGCAGCCCGCAATCCCGCGCCGCCAGCACCGATTACCAGAACGTCATATTCGAAAGTCTCGTATGTTGCCATTTAGAAAATCCTCGAGTCAGACCAAATTCCCATTGAACACATTCGCACGTAAACATCAGAAAATCCAACCCAGAAAAGGCTCATCCAGGCCCACACCATGTGGCGACGGTTGAGACAGCTCACACAATCATAAGCCGTGAGGCGAATCGGCGAACCGGACAACCGATTGAGGACCCCCCCAACCAAATGCCGTAAGGAGTGGCAGCCGAGCGTGTAGCCTCCCAGAAAGAAGACATTCGCCGCTAAAACAAGTGTGCCGATCCCAATCCCGAAGACGATCTTTCCCGTACCGGGGTCGGTAAACCACATGGCTTTCCAAACATCATGGGAGAGAAAAACGAGGAAAACCAGCGCAAGATACAAAAAATATCGATGCATATTTTGAATGATCAAAGGGAAGGAACCCTCACCGCGATAATTCTTCCGCGGTTCCCCAACAGTACAGGACGGCGGATCCGCCCAGAACGCTTTGTAATAAGCGCCACGATAGTAGTAACAGGTCAGTCGAAATCCGCCAGGAGCCCAAAGGATCAAGAAAGCCGGAGACCACGGCAAAAAAAGCGGCCACCACTGCGGCTTCGGTCCAAACCAGCTATGCGGTGAGCTTCCGAAGATTTCCGGAGAATAGAATGGCGACAAGTAGGGTCCGAATGCATAATGCTGAGCTTGAAAGGCCGCCCAGGTGGAATAAACAATGAAGGTGGATAGACCCACGAATACAACAACAGGTTGCAACCACCAGGCATCCGTGCGCATGGTCTGACCAAAACCACCCGCAGTCACCCGCAATTCAGATTTTGTCATAAGCAGAACTCCGCCTTAGTCATGCGTTAAAGGAATCTGTCTGGATCGTTCCCGGGAGCCATAAACGGGGAAAGGAAAACAAGATGTCCTAGAGTTGGCCTTTAGAGAGAAGCATGCTGAGATAGCTGATTTCACAAAAGGCCTTGACTCATCCCAGATTCGTACCTTATTAAATAGCAAATCAATTAAAGAATTGCAAGAAAAAGCTCATTCGAAAAAAGAGTGTACATGAATTGAACTTCAGTCCACTAACGAACCATGACAGTACTGAGAGCCATTCCAAGCGCTCTTGTACGGATGGACTGTTGGTTGAAGAACTAGGATGACGCCCTGCGCAACATACCCTTAGTCCACCGCTCCGCCCCCTCAGGAATACCAGACGCCCTGATGCTTTGGCAGGTAAAAAACCGGCAGAATGCCCCCCAAATAAGAAAAAGCGGAGGCGCCGAGTCCGAGAAGATCCGCGCCGTGATATTGGTCATCCTGGTAGACGAATTGCCGGGGCCGGCCATTGCGAACAGCCGTATAGGCGCTCCTGAGGGGATAGCCTGCCGCTTCCAGACGTACAAATACACGCCGCAATCGTTCTCGCTTCACTGGCCAGGAGGCCAGCGATTCGCTCAACCTGTCAGCTGTACTTCCGATACAGATGTGTGTTCTCAGGCATTGGCATCTCAAGTTGATAAATTGTAATGCTGTCAGGCGCCATCGCAATAGTGCGCTCGAGACTTTCATCGAAAGAGGTGTCGGTCTCCCCAGGCAATCCAATCATCAAATCGAGGTTCACGACCTCAAAGCCCACCTGGCGGATGGTTTGTTTCGTCTTTCGCACATTATTCAGCGTTTTGTTGAATGAAGTCCAAATTATTCAAGCCCAACAGTTTTTCCTGCTTTACGCGTATAGAGT
>JBHHXT010000076.1:0-20744 GCA_046757165.1 bacterium
GTGATTTTGTATGAGATGCTTGCTGGCGAAAGGCCTTTTGAAGGGGATTATGACCTCGTTGTTTTGTATTCGATTCTGCATGATGACCCGAAATCGCTGCGCGACTGTCGTCCTGACCTTCCCGGGCCGCTGGAGAATCTGGTCTTAAAGGCCTTAGCAAAGGAGCCCTCGGATCGGTATCAAACAGCAGACGAGCTACGAGACGACCTGAGAGCGGGTCAAGGCGGCCGCGCCAACATTTCTCCACCTGCAAAGCCTCGACTCAGAACTTCGTTCTCCCTGTCTTTGACAGGCCGCAGATGGATGGCGTTGGGAAGTGTGGCCGTCTTTGTTCTTATTTTCTTGCTGCTGTTCATCATGCGTCCTTTTGGCGAAAGCCGTGGCCAGATGCATTCAATTGCAGTCATGCCTTTTTCCTACGAGGGTGAGGAGGATGACTGGCGCTGGCTTTCTGCGGCGGCGACGGATTTGATCAACAGCGAGCTCGAGCGCTATCCGTCTGTCCAGGTATTGAGGGCACAAAAGCGGCTCCAGGTCATGCGGAAACTCGGAATAGAGAGTGAGAAGCTCGATCGGAGTTCCGCGCTGAAAATAGCGAGTGCAGCGAACATGAGTTCTGTTCTGGTGGGCGGTTTGAGAAAACAGGGGGATAGTATCCGGCTGCAGGGCCAGATACTTGCCACCGACACTGGCAAGCTAATAGAGGAGCTAGAGCCGGTCGAAGACGAACACATTAGACTGCATGAATTAGCCGGCACGTTCTCTTCACGTCTGGTGAAATGGATGAAGGTTGAGATCCCAAGCGAGTCGAGAGCGAATCGTCCAGGCACCCGCGCGCCTGTGTCGCTGGACGCCCTTCGCTATTATATTGAAGGCAGAGATGCGGCTTATGACTTACGATATGCTGAGGGGATAGCAAAGCTCAGCAAAGCAATAAGCCTGGATTCTACTTTCATTAGACCCTACTATTTGTTGGCGTGGCAGTATGAAAGCATCGGGAACAAAGCCAAGGCAAAAGAAGTCCTGACCAGGGGCAAACCCCATATTGCCAATCTCCCCCTGGACAAGCGCCTGGAATATCTTTGCCAGGAAGCAAACATCGAGGACCGCTGGCAAGATTATGCCAACTATCTGGAGCAGTTGCTTCGTCTGCGTCCCGGAAAGGCATCTCTTCATTTTCGCTACGGCATGACGCAATACACCCACTTTCGGAATGTCGATGCCGGCATTGCTGCGATGCAGAAATCGCTGCAACTGGATTCAACCTACAGTTACGCTTATAACGCGTTGGGTTACGCCTACCTGGCCCGAGGGGACAAAAAGAAAGCTGTGGAGATGCTGCAAAAGTATGTTGCCTTAAAGCCGAGCGGTGTCAATCCTCTCGAGTCCCTGGCCGAAATATTCGAGCTGATTGGTCGCTACGATGAGGCGATTGCGCTCTGTCAGCGCATCAAAGCGCTCCAACCGGATTTTCCATATCTGCCAATCCGGTTGGCCAGGGTTTATATCTCACTCGGTAGATATGCCCGGGCGCTCGAGGTGTTGGACGAGTCTGTTCCGCAAAGCCCAAAGTTTGAATCCATCGCTCAGTCCCTGCGCGCTGAATTGTATTTTCGCCGCGATGAATTTGAGAAGGCACTTGTGTTCGCTGTGCAGGCGATCACACTGGACCCTGGCAATCTTGACGGGCATTGGATGCATGGCAGAATTCTGCTGCGATTGGGAAAGGAGGAGGCCTTCAAGAAGGAGCTTGCATTGCTGAGGCGGGCAGTGGAGAAAAAACGGAGTTTGAAGAACCGGTGGTTGCTCGACCATCTGGAGGGGGAGTATGCCCATCAGCGAGATGATTTCGGCCGGGCCATCGAATCGTTTCAAAGTGCCCTTGGCCTGATGCCTTTGGATCGGTCTTTTTATCGGGCAGCGCTTGCAAATGCTTATGTCAAATCTGGCCAGCTGAACAAGGCCGTGGCACAGTACAAATTAGCGACAAGATTCAATCCCAACGCCGCTCAGGCGTGTTTTGAATTGGCCCGTACCTATGAACACCTGGGGAACCTCTCGAAGGCTTCCCGTTACTACAAAAAAGTGCTCGACATTTGGTCTGACGCAGATAAGGAGATCAAGCAGCTCGTGGCAACAAAAAAGAAAATCGCAACATTTGAGCTGAGCTCGAAAGAAAGATGAAGGACGACAAATCATAGGAAAGGAGGTGATTGTCATGGTCAAAGCAGCGGAGGAAAAGAAAACAGGGATCTGGGCACGGATCACGGCCTTGTTCTCAAAGAAGGACGGACAAAAAGAAAGGACTGAGCAGAAGGCCCAGAAGAAGAGCAGTAGAGCACTGCCCTCAAATCCACCCCCCGACCCCTAATCCGTTCACGTGGTGTTGTCGATATGGGGCCACACGGATCAAAAAACCACACGGATTTCGCGACCAAGACATTTTCCGCGTGGTTTTTTGATCCGTGTGAAATATTTTGCTTTTCCCTGCCCGCGGGGCCATATATACGGGGCGAAGAACCCAAGTCTATACTTGGTGTCTTTGTGGCGAAAGTTCATGAATTGTGCCGGCAAAAAACCGGCTCATCATCTCTCGCTACTTCATGGCCGAAACCGTCTCCGAAAGAAGGGCCCGTGCCCGGTCCGAAGCGGGATCCAGCTGCAGCACTTTATTGAAGTTTTCTTTGGCTTTGACTAGATTCTCTGCCCGGTAGCTAAAATAGCCGGAACCCAGATATGCCCTTTTGTCATCAGGATAGTGCGCTTTCATATCCTCCAAAACAGAGACTGCCGCTTGCGGGCCGTCTTCGAAATAGGCGCTGATCGCCTGAACCAGAAATCTTTCCTTTTCTGGCGTGCGCTCGAGGTATTCCAGGGCCTTGTTCAAAGGCTCCTTTGCCAGTTGTTCCTGCGGCGTGCCAATGTGGATGTAGGCCAGGAGCGCGTACGCGAGTCCGAAAGTCGAGTCAATTTCGATCGCTTTGTTGAGCTCTTCTCGTGCCTTCTCGTCTTGAAGCTTGTACCAGGCGTCCTTTGCACGTGAAAAGTGGTCGAACGCTTCCAGGTTGTTCGTGATGACGGTGGCGACTGCTGGACTCCTTCTCCCGGTATCAATGTCATCGACCTTCAAGCCTTTATGCGTTTTCTTCGACAGCCGGTCTATCATTTTGGGGATACTCTTTTTGCCTTCGCCGTGTTCGACGGCGGCGAACAAATGTTGGTCCGCAACCGGATCGATGACTCTCAGATCGATGGTATACAGGTCGTCAAACTTGCGAATCGACACCACCGCCAGTGCATTCACCTCTGCAAATGCGCAGATCTCCCTGGCGATCGGTTCGTTGATGAGACCGACGTTGCCGGCGCCGCGTGCGCTCCGTATTTGTTTGAGGATATCAAACATGCGTGAGCGTGTCAAAACGGAGAGCCGGCGGGACTGCTCCAAAGCCGTGATCAGCATTTCAGACAGGCCGTCTAATTCTTTGTCGTTGGTTTTGTTGTTGAAATCCGCCACCGCGATGGGAATGGGGTGCGGTTCACTGGCCTGTTTGAGAAACCAGGCTCCCGCGAACACAATCATAAGAACGGCCAGCAGGACGAGCGTCCTGAAGAGATGTTTTCTCTGTGACGTCGGCGAATCAGAGGAGAGCGCGACGGTGGAGCGATCTTGATAGGACAAATCTGACAAAGATTGTCTCTTGACGCGTCTCAGATCCGCCAGCATCTCGTCAACGTGTTGGTAGCGTTCATCCACGCGCTTGACCAGGGCCTTGTCCAGGATTCCTTGCAGATGCGGCGGAAGGTCAGGACGCAGCGAGGTGAGCGGCTGCGCCTCCTTGTTCATGATGGCATACAAAACCGCCTGCTCGACCTCCCCTTGAAAGGGCAAGTCCGCGGTTAGCATTTCATAGAGAGAAACCCCGAAAGACCAGATATCCGTGCGTCTGTCCAACTCCTCCCCCCTCACTTGTTCGGGTGACATGTAGGTGGTTGTCCCGAACCTGACGCCGGCCTGCGTGTGCAGGCTCACTTGTGCCATCTTTGCCAGGCCAAAGTCGACGATCTTGAGCACGTCATTTTTGGCGAGCATCAAGTTCGCGGGTTTGATGTCTCGATGCACAATGGACATGGCATGCGCCTCGGCCAGTCCCTGCGCGATTTGGATAGAGAAATCCAGGGCCTGCTCGACCTTCATGGGTCCGCGTTCTATCTTTTTTCTCAGCGTCTCGCCCGCACAATAAGCCATGACAAAAAACATGCGCCCTTCATCAGTTTCCCCGATGTCGTGTATTGTGCAGATATTGGGATGGTCCAGCACTGATAACGCCTGAGCTTCGTTGATGAATCGTTTCCGTGCCCGGGCTTTTCGAGTCAAGTCCAGGGATAAGAACTTGATCGCGACAGTTCGTTTGAGTTTGGTATCTTTGGCTTTGTAAACGGTCCCCATGCCCCCTTCGCCAATTTTCTTCTGGATCTTGTAGTGGTGGATGGTCGAGCCAATCATGATTGACACCTGTTTCGATGAGGGTGAAAATCCCCGAGAGAGAGCTGCGATGAGCAAACCCTCAAATTGTCAGTGAAATAGATATTTCCGAGCTGAGTATCAAAGATTGTTCAGCATCTCACGGTGAGGTCCAGATAAGATGAGACTTTGGACAAAAAGATTCAAGGAATAAATTTCGGGATCGCGAATATGCGCAAACGTACGGAATCGATCAGGGCGCAGCCAGAGATAGATTCAGGGACCATTGTGGGGACGGTTCTGCATTTGCGGGTGGCGTTGCGATAGAGACTATATCCGAGCTATGCCGCCACTATTTCCTGAGCGAAGATCGTTCGTTGCGTTTCGACCGGTGGTAAAGGTAGTTGATGACAATTGCCACAAGAACCGCACCCGCTGTAAAGGCGGACATCGCGATGAAATATGGGTCAATCATAGTACTGCTCCTTCTTATTTCTGCTGACCAGCTTTCCAGAGGAAATACAGACCAAGAGCCAGCACAACGCAATAATTCAGAAAACCAACCAGGATATTCCGAATTGTCCGAAACTCCGGCTCAAAAGCAAATCGCAGATTTCCTCCGATAAAGAGGCCGGCTGCGATGGTCAAATAATTGCCATTTCCTTAATTAAAATCCACATTCGAGCATAATGAAACGTTGATCCAAAGTCAAGTTGAGAATCCAACAGCTCAACAGTCGTTAGAGATGCGCAATGCTTTCCCCACAGGAGGTCTCGGCACTGGCATTCCTCTCGAATGGATGTTCCTGAATCTTTAAAACTTTTCTATTGACAATGACCCCTGAATTCCTTATCATTAGCGCTGTTTATTCAGGACAATGTCGCTATATGCACCTCAAAACGGAACCGATTGTCGAGTCTGAGCTTGTTCTCATCCACCTAGAAAACAAGCCCGCCTTCTATGGACGGGTAGAAAAGATTTCACCGGATGTGAAGCCAAAGTGGTGGCGGGTAAAGTTCCTGTTTCTGACCTTTCCCCATCAAATCACGACCTGGATAATCGACGACGAGCAGATACGTGGCGCTGATTTCACCATGGCCGGGACGCCGATTCGCATTGAGAGGGTGGTTGTCCCCGAAGATGAGTCACCCGGAGAGGCTTTCGAAACGAAGGAAGGGGCACAAGATCCGCTGGCCACCAGAAAAGCGCGTGTGTTATCTTTGGGAAACAAAATCAAGAAGTAACCGTTTGTTCCGAATTGTCCATAATCAAAGGGAGTTTGTCCGCACGTAAAGCCAGGGGAGGTGGGCAACAAGACAAATGAAGGTTCACCCGCAGCGCCACTTTCACATTTTGCCGCGCTAAATTTTTTGTCCTGACATGTCGCAGATTTTTCATCCGAGTACCAACACATTTTCGAAGGTGACGATTTTTGGGGGGGTGTTCATCCTGGCCGCCGGACTTTGGGTGCTTCTGACGGTTGAGCGTTCCTCCTATGTCACGCAAGCCAAGGTCGTGCGTGAACAGCCGGTGCCGTTTAGCCATCGCCATCACGTGTCACAATTGGGTATCGATTGCCGTTACTGCCACACCGCGGTTGAGGAGAGCAATTTCGCCGGCATTCCCCCCACCAAAACCTGCATGACCTGTCACTCTCAGATTCATGCCACTGCCAAGATGCTGGAGCCGGTCAGGGAAAGCTGGCGAAGCGGCAAATCGCTCGAATGGGTTCGGGTGCATGATTTGCCTGACTTTGTCTATTTCAACCATAGCATTCATGTCAAGAAGGGCGTCGGCTGTGAGACCTGCCACGGGCCGATAGGAGAGATGGCCCTGACCTGGCGTGAGCATTCTTTGAATATGGAGTGGTGTCTGGAGTGTCATCGTTCGCCGGCAAGGTTCGTGCGCCCGCGCGAGCGGGTCTTCAAAACCGGTTGGGAGCCGGCCATCGAGCAGAAACTCCTGGGCCAGAAACTGGTCGGCGCCTATGAGATCCATCGCCTCACCAACTGTTCAATTTGTCATCGATAATATCGATAATATCAAAATAAATGAACCACAAAGAAAAGACAGACTCGATTGACCTCTCGAAGCTCCGGGCCAGGTTGCAAAGCAAGGAAGGCCAAACCTACTGGCGCAGTCTGGAGGAATTGGCCGAGACCGAAGAATTTCGCAGGTGGGTGCAAAATGAATTTCCTGCCACGCCGTTTGACGGCGGCAAGGGTCTGAGCCGGCGTCGTTTTCTGCAGCTCATGGGCGCCTCCATGGCGCTGGCTGGATTGAATGCCTGCACGCGCCAGCCGAAAGAGAAGATCATCCCGCATGTCACGGCGCCGGAGGAAATTGTACCGGGCCAGCCCTTGTTTTTTGCGACTTCGGTCATGTTGGGAGGGTATGCCGTCGGCGTTCTGGCCGAAAGCCACGATGGTCGACCGACAAAAATCGAAGGCAATCCCGACCACCCGGCGAGCCTGGGAGCGACAGATATTTTTGCACAGGCATCTATTCTGGGACTCTATGACCCGGACCGCTCGAAGGCGGTCAAACATCGCGGCCGGATCAGCACATGGGAAAGGTTTCTCGGAGAGCTGCTCACAGAGCTCGAGGGCCAGCGCGTCAAAGATGGCGCCGGTATCCGAATCTTGACCGAAACCGTGACCTCCCCGACCCTGGCCAACCAGATTCAGGGATTCCTGGCCGAATTTCCGCTGGCCAAATGGCACCAGTATGAAGCCGTCGGCCGGGACCATTTCAAGCGCGGTGCCCGGATGGCCTTTGGTGAATTCGTCGACTGTCGCTACGATCTCGAAAAAGCAGATGTGATCCTCTGCCTCGATGGTGACTTCTTGAGCCAGATGCCCGGCAGCCTGGCTTATGCCCGCCAATTCGCAAAGCGCCGGCAGGTTGGGCACGGCCACAACAAGATGAACCGGCTGTATGCGGTCGAAAGCTCCCCGTCGCTGGTTGGAACCATGGCTGACCACCGGTTGTCGATGCGCGCCGCGGAGGTGGTTGCGTTCGCTGCGACGGTTGCGCGCAAATTGGGCGTTTACGTCAACGCACGCGGGGGGCAATTTCAGCAACACGCCGGCTGGATCGATGCGCTGGTGCGTGACCTGAAGAGACATGCCGGCCGCAATCTCGTGATCGCCGGTGAGCAACAGGCACCGGAGGTGCACTATCTGGCACACGCCATCAACTTTGCGCTCGGCAATGTCGGCAAAACGGTCGTTTACACGCAGTCGGTCGAGGCGAAACCTGTGCTGCAGACAGATTCCCTGCGTGAGCTTGCCGGCGAGATGGTCGCCGGCACGGTCGATTTGCTGGTGATTCTGGGCGGGAATCCGGTCTTCGACGCCCCGGCAGATTTGAACTTCGCTGACAGCATGTCCAAAGTCAAAACCCGGGTGCACCTGGGCCTTTATGAAGACGAAACCGCTGAGCTTTGCCACTGGCACATTCCGCAATCGCACAGCCTGGAGAGCTGGAGCGATGCGCGCGCTTTTGACGGCACGGCTTCGATCGTTCAGCCGCTCATCGCGCCCCTTTATGCCAGCAAAACCGTCCACGAGCTGGTGGCCGCGCTCTCGAACCAGACCGGCAAATCTCCGCATGACCTCGTCAGAGAAACCTGGCAGGTTCATCACCAGAACGGCAATTTTGACAAGTTCTGGCGAATTGCTCTGCACGATGGCCTGATCGCCGGCACGCGGTTTAGTGCCAAAAAAGTCGCGCTGAAAATGCCAAAGCTGGACGCCCGCTCTGCCGCCAGCTCGGGTATCGAGCTCATTTTCCGGCCTGACCCGCATGTCTGGGATGGCCGGTTTGCAAACAATGGTTGGCTCCAGGAGCTGTCTAAACCCCTGACCAAACTGACGTGGGACAACGCAGCGCTTCTCAGTCCCCGTCTGGCAGAAAAACTCGATCTCCACAATGAAGAGGTGGTGGAGATCACGCATGACGGCCGCTTTTTGCAGGCCCCGGTCTGGATCACGCCCGGACATGCACAGGATTCCGTGACGCTTTACCTGGGATACGGCCGCCGTAAAACGGGCCACGTGGGCAAGAATTGTGGCGTGGACGCTGCGGCGTTGAGAACCTGCGACACCTTTTGGTCGGTGGAGGGGGTCGAAATTAGAAAGACCGACAAAACGGTCAGGTTGGCGTGCACGCAGGACCATAGCAGCATGGAAGGACGCCACCTGGTGCGCGCCGGCACGCTGAAAGATTATCTGAACCATCCGGAGATGTTTCACGAGCTCGGACACGATCCGGAGCCGTCGATGTCCCTGTATCCACCATACGAGTACAACGGCTATGCCTGGGGCATGGTGGTGGATTTGAACACGTGTATCGGGTGCAACGCGTGTACCATCGCGTGCCAGTCGGAAAACAACATTTCAGTTGTCGGGAAGGAAGAGGTGCTCAATGGCCGCGAAATGTACTGGATTCGGATTGACCGCTACTATGAAGGCGACCTGGACAATCCGGACACCTACCACCAGCCGGTCATGTGCATGCACTGCGAAAACGCGCCGTGCGAGGTGGTCTGTCCGGTCGCAGCAACGACACACAGCGATGAGGGGCTCAACGAGATGACCTACAACCGCTGTGTTGGCACCCGTTACTGTGCCAACAATTGCCCCTACAAAGTACGGCGGTTTAATTTCTATAAATATGCAGACTATGAGACCGAAAGCCTGAAACTAATGCGCAACCCGGACGTGACGGTCCGGTTTCGTGGCGTGATGGAGAAATGCTCCTACTGCGTCCAGCGCATCAACCTTGCGAGAATCGCGGCCAAGAAAGAAGACCGCCAGGTGCGCGATGGCGACATCTTGACCGCATGTCAGCAGGTTTGTCCCACAGATGCCATCGTTTTCGGCGATATCAATGACCCGGACAGCAGAGTGTCGAAACTGAAGGCCGAGCACCGCAATTACGGCCTGCTCACCGAGCTAGGCACCCGTCCGCGCACAAGTTACCTGGCCAAAATCAACAATCCCAACCCTGAAATCCTGGAAAGTTAATGGCAGAACAACTCTTAGAAAAAAAACCGCGCCGCCCCACGACCCGAATGATCGAGCCCGGCCATTCGTATGGCTCCATCACGGACAAGATCAGCAGTATCGTACTGACCCGCAAAACGCCCCTCACCTGGTTCATCGGGTTTGGCATTTCCTTTTTGTTGCTGATGGTGTTCCTGAGCTCCACGGCTTATCTCCTGATGAAGGGCGTGGGCATCTGGGGGCTCAACGTGCCGGTGAGCTGGGGGTTCGCGATCATCAATTTTGTCTGGTGGATTGGAATCGGGCACGCCGGGACGTTGATTTCGGCCATCTTGCTGCTTTTGCGGCAGGAGTGGCGCACCTCGATCAACCGGTTTGCGGAGGCGATGACCTTGTTTGCCGTGGCCGCAGCCGGCATGTTTCCCCTTCTGCACATGGGGCGACCGTGGCTCTTTTACTGGCTGCTGCCTTATCCCAATACCATGGCACTCTGGCCGCAATTCCGCAGCCCTCTGGTCTGGGATGTGTTTGCCGTCAGCACCTACGCCATGGTCTCTTTGTTGTTCTGGTATGTGGGGCTGGTCCCCGACTTTGCCACCTTGCGCGACCGCGCCAAGAATCGCACGGCGCAAATTATCTACGGCATGCTGTCTATGGGCTGGCGGGGCTCTGCCATTCACTGGTATCGCTACGAAACGGCTTACTTGCTGCTGGCAGGTCTGGCGACGCCGCTGGTGATTTCCGTGCATACGGTGGTCAGCTTTGATTTTGCCATGGCCATCGTTCCCGGCTGGCACGCCACGGTTTTTCCGCCCTACTTTGTGGCCGGCGCGATTTACGCTGGCTTTGCCATGGTCCTGACGCTCTCCATCCCCTTGCGCAAGTTCTACGGCCTGGAGGATTTCATCACCATGCGCCACTTGAAGAATATGGCCAAGGTGATGCTGGCGACCGGCATGATCGTGGCTTATGGGTATGCGATCGAGGCGTTCACCGCCTGGTACAGCGGGGCGGAATACGAGGGATTTATGATGCTGAACCGAATGACTGGACCGTACAAATGGGTCTTCTGGTCGTTGATGCTGTGCAATGTGTTGGTGCCGCAGCTCATCTGGTTCGGTAAGATTCAAAACAGCGTCGTCGCGCTTTTCATAATCGCCATGTTCGTCAACGTCGGCATGTGGCTGGAACGCTTCGTTATTGTCGTGACCAGTTTACACCGCGATTACTTGCCGTCGTCCTGGGGCATGTACTCTGGCACCATGTGGGATTGGGCGACTTATATCGGAACCATCGGGTTGTTCTTGACCCTGATGTTTGTGTTCTTGCGGCTGGTGCCGACCATTTCAATCTTTGAAATGCGAACACTTGTCACAAATGGAGAGCACGACGCTTAGGGCCTGTGCAGTATTAATTCGTGTTTGACCGAAAACCATGAAACGTTTCCAAAAGTGGTGTCATTGCGAACCCGTTGTTCAGGGTAAGGAATCTGTCAACGAAAATTTGGACATTAAAAAACAAAACCTTAAGGGCAATTAGTCTGTGCATTGACAGATTTCTCCCGTTGGTCGAAATGACAGCGACGGCGTTTTCGGTCAATCACTAATTCGGCATTTTGAAGTGCAATAGTAACATTGAATCGTAGCCTCGACCCCTTGTGGGTCGCTTCTCCGAGGATATTGAAATTGCAAGCGCGAGCCAAGCAAGCTTGAGGAAAGAAGATGACGAAAACCGAACGCGCAGAACTCTACGGTCTGATGGCCGAATTCGATAACCCGCACGAGCTGATCGATGCTTGTCGCAAAGCCCACGCCGCCGGCTTTCAAAGAATGGATGCCTACACCCCGTTTCCGGTGGAAGAATTGCCTGAAGCGGTCGGGTTCAAGAAACCAAAACTGCCGCGGATCGTGCTGATCGGAGCGCTGGTCGGTATGACGTTGGGATTCGGGATGCAGTATTTTGCCTCCGCGATTCACTATCCGCTCAACATCGGCGGCCGGCCGTTGAATAGCTGGCCGGCGTTTATTCCGATCACGTTCGAGCTGACGATTTTGGTCGCCGCGTTTTCGGCCGTGCTCGGCATGTTTGCCCTCAACGGGCTGCCGCAGCCGTACCACCCGGTGTTCAACGTGCCGCGCTTCAAACTGGCCTCCCGGGACCGGTTCTTCTTGTGCATCGAGAGCGAGGATGCGAAGTTTGATGTTGCTGAAACGAAAGAATTCTTGCAGGGTCTGAAGCCGAGGGAAATATTTGAGGTAGAGCCGTGATTCTCACAAGCACGCACTCAGGACCTGACGACTTCTTTTCTGTCACTTTTTGGCAAGCCCCGACTGTCCAAATTGTATTCCCAAAATGACTGTCGGGGCAAGACTTTCTGTGGCCCGGTTTTCTTCGAATTTTGAGATCAATTTCCGGCTTAGCAAAAGGTACGCAAGAAAATGGAAGGTAGAAAGTGGAGACTGGAAGATGGGAGACGGAGTGGCAGGGGATGGGAGACCGGAAATCCGGTCGGGAACCGGCACAGATCTCATTCCACCCCGGTGCCGGAATCTCCTGACGAGGGGCGCCTGTTCGAGCGCATCCCGGCAGTCGCTGGGGACACAGGACGGTGCGACCGTCTTTATCGGGAAAAAACGCCGGTGTCGAACAGGAAGCTGCGGTGGGGGCTTCTCATCTGCCTGTCATGGATGGTCATCACCACGGCGTGCCGGCAAGACATGCACGACCAGCCGCGCTTCGAGCCGCTGGAGCAGAATAGTTTCTTTGGCGACAACCGCGCTTCCCGCCCTTTGGTGGCCGGCACGGTGCCGCGCGGCTATTTACGTATCGATGACCACCTGTATGAAGGCAAGCAAAACGGCGAGCTGGTCAACACCTTCCCGTTTCCGATTACGAAGGAAATCCTCGCGCGCGGCAGAGAGCGCTATGATATTTTTTGCTCGCCCTGCCATGACAAAACAGGCAGCGGCCAGGGCATGATTGTGCAACGCGGATTCCGGGCGCCGCCGTCTTTTCACCTGCCGCGGTTGCGCAATTCGCCGGTGGGCCATTTTTACGATGTAATCACCAACGGGCTGGGCGCGATGTACGATTACCGCGAGCGCATCAAGCCGAAGGACCGGTGGGCCATCGTGGCCTACGTTCGCGCCCTGCAGTTGAGCCAAAGGGTAACTATTGATGAAGCGCCGGCAGATATCCGGCAACAATTGCTGGGAAATTGAAGCATGGACCCTATCGAAGCCTTGAGACCCCAACTCAATCGGATTCAAAAGCGTGCGCTGCTGGTGGGTGGTGTCGCCCTGCTTGGCTGCCTGGTTGGCGGTTTCGCCACTCCGGAGCAGTTCTTCCAGTCCTACTTGTTCGGCTACATGTTCTGGATCGGGCTCGCGCTTGGCAGTCTGGCCATCATATCGTTGCACCATTTGGTTGGCGGCGGGTGGGGATTTGTCATCCAGCGCATCCTCGAATCCGCATCCCGAACCCTGCCATTGATGGCTCTGCTGTTCGTTCCCATTCTGTTCGGCATGAAAGAGCTTTACCTGTGGGCACGGCCGGAGGCCGTGGCGGGTGACGCGATTTTGCAGCACAAGGAAGCCTATTTGAACCAGCCGTTTTTCTGGTTGCGAGCCACCTTTTTTTTCCTGGTCTGGTTTGGATTTATTTACTTCTTGAACAGGTGGTCGGTAGAGCAGGACCGCACCGGCAACCCTTCTCTGAGCAACAAGATGCAGAAAATCAGCGGTCCGAGTATCATTTTCTACGTGCTCACGATGACGTTCGCGGCGATCGATTGGGTCATGTCGCTGGATCCGCACTGGTTTTCGACCATTTTCGGATTTGTCTTTGTCATCGGACAGGTGCTGTTGACCATGGCGTTCGCCACGCTCGTGGCAGCGAAATTGTCGGGAGAACAGCCTCTTTCAGAGGTCATTGAAAAGAAACATTTTCACGACCTGGGCAATTTGATGCTGGCCTTTATCGCCCTGTGGGCTTACATCAATGTGTCGCAATTCTTGATCATCTGGTCGGGCAATTTGCCCGAGGAGATTCCCTGGTACATCCACCGGATGCACGGTGGCTGGCAATGGCTTGCCGTTGGCGTGGTGATTTTTCATTTTGTTGTCCCCTTTGCCTTGCTTTTGTCGCGGCGCAACAAGCGCAGCTTCCAAATCTTGTCCTGGATCGCCGTGGCCGTCATCGTCATGCGCTTCTTCGACCTGTTCTGGATTGTCGCTCCGAACTTTCACGAGCACGGCATCCACTTGCACTGGCTTGATTTTGCCGCGCCGGTGGCCATCGGCGGACTCTGGATTGCCGCCTTTATCTGGCAGCTCAAAGGCCGGGCGTTGCTGCCGCTCCGCGATCCCAGGTTTAGAGAGGCGTTTCAGCATGAGTGAAAAAACAAACCCAAAACACAAAAGTCCGGGGTATGAAACGAGCGATGCCCGAATTGGTCCGATCTTGATGTCCATCATCGCTCTGTTCGCTTTGCTGGCGGTGGCCTTCGTTTCGATGTACAGCTTGTATGGATTTTTCAAGCGGACGAACGAGGAAGCGGCCGCGCCGCGCTCGCCGCTGGCTTTGGAGCGACCCCTGCCCCCGGAGCCAAGACTGCAAGTCCATCCCGAGATGGACTGGCAAACCTTCCGCGCCCGGCAGGATTCCATCCTCAACAACGTCGGTTGGGTCTCCAGAGAAGCGGGCATCGTTCGCCTCCCGATTGAGAGAGCGATGGAGATGGTGTTGCAACGCGGCTTTCCGGTGCGGGAGCAGGCCGGGAAGGAAGATGAAGGAGAATGGAAAAGAGAAGAAGAGCAAGGCGTGAAAATGCATCATAGAGGAGAGGTCGAGGGGAAGAGGCAGTTCGAGGATGAAAAGGAGCAACAGGTGGAACGGGAAATCGAGGAAGAACGGGAAATAGAAGATCGAGGGCAGCGATGAGACCTTTTCCATCTTCCATCTTTCATCTTTCATTTTCTTGCCTGGCGATTCTCTGTTCGCTGAGCATGGTGAGCGCGCAAGGTTTGACCTCGAACACAGGCCCGGATGTCCTCGAGCAGGTTGGGATTGACCAGAAGCTGGATGAGCAAGTCCCCTTGCACCTGATGTTTCGGGACGAAAGCGGCCAGGAGGTGGAGCTGGCTGAGTACTTTGGCCAGCGGCCTGTGGTTCTGTCGTTGGTCTACTACGAGTGCCCGATGCTCTGCACGATGATCCTGAACGGCCTGCTGAAATGCATCAATGTGCTGGAGTTCGATGTCGGCGAAGAATTTGAAATCGTCACAGTTAGCTTCGACCCCAAAGAAACCCCGGATATGGCGGCAAAAAAGAAAGAGAGCTACCTGGCACAGTACGGTCGCAAAGGGGCGGAGGCGGGTTGGCATTTCTTGACCGGCGACGAAGCCTCCATCAAGCAGCTCACCGATGCGGTCGGATTTCGGTACGTGTATGATGCCGCCCGCGACGAGTATGTGCACGCCAGCGGCATCATGGTGCTCACGCCCGGAGGCAAGCTGTCGCGCTACGCATACGGCATCGAGTACTCGCCGCGCGATCTCAAACTGGCCGTGATGGAGGCGTCTGACAACAAGATCGGCTCGCTGGCGGACCAGGTGCTGCTTTTTTGCTATCACTATGATCCGACCACCGGGAAATACGGCGTCGCCATCATGAACATCATTCGCGTTGTCGGCCTTTTGACCATTCTTGCTTTAGGGACATTTGTGACAGTGAGTCTTCGCCGCGACCGGCAAGGCAAAAAACACGTAGAGACCATCTAACAACGAGAGATTGGGTTGATGAACAAAAGTTTTGGTTTTTTCCCGGAACAAGCCTCGACGCTGGCCGGCAAAGTCGATTTGATCTACTTCTTTCTGGTTGCGGTTAGCCTCTTTTTTGCCGGCCTGATCTTTTTCCTGATCTATCTCTTCGCGGTCAAATACCGCCGGCGCTCTGAAGAGGATGTTCCCAAAGAAATCTCCGGACTGCTAAAGCTCGAGATCTTGTGGTCTGTCGTGCCGCTCCTGCTGACGATGGTGGCCTTTGCCTGGGGCGCAACGCTGTATTTCGACACTTACAATCCTCCTGCGAACGCTCTGGAGATGTACGTGGTCGGCAAACAGTGGATGTGGCACATCCAGCACCCGACCGGGCAGCGCGAGATCAATCAATTGCACGTGCCCGTCGGCGAGCCGATCAAATTGACCATGGCGAGCGAGGATGTGATTCACAGCTTTTATATCCCGGCCTTTCGTTTGAAGAAAGATGTCGTTCCCGGGCGTTATGCAACCATGTGGTTCCAGGCGACCAAGCCGGGAGAATACCATTTGTTCTGCGCCGAGTATTGCGGCACCAAACATTCACAGATGATCGGCAGCGTCGTCGTGATGGAGCCTGCTGATTATCAGAATTGGTTGAGCGGGGGCAAGGCCAGCGAGCCGCTGGAGGTGACCGGCGAGAAAAGATTCCAGCAGCTCGCCTGCCACACCTGCCATGCCGACAAACCCAATGCGCGCGGGCCGTCGCTGGCCGGAATTTTCGGTGAAGCGGTGCAATTGCAGAATGGCGCGACTGTCATCGTCGATGAGGCGTACATCCGGGAGTCGATCCTGGAACCGAATGCCAGGATCGCTGCCGGATACAAACCGGTCATGCCGACATTCAAAGGCCAGATCAGTGAACTCGGGGTGCTGCAGATTACGGCTTATATCAAATCCTTAGCAAAGGTTGGGAGCAAATAACCAATGAGCACTGCTGTTTTCAAACCGCGCCAAAGCCAACTGGCAGACCAAAACAACGGCTCGACCCGGAGCTATCTGACCGCCGGATTCAGCGCAAAATCCTGGCTGCTGACCGTCGATCATAAGAGAATTGCCATCCTCTACTTGCTTTCGATCACGCTCTTCTTCTTTCTGGGGGGCTTGTTTGCCGTCCTGATTCGCCTGGAGTTGCTGACGCCACACGCCAGCCTGATGCAGTCGGAGACCTACAACAAAATGTTCACCATGCACGGCGTCATCATGATCTTCTTCTTCCTCATTCCTGCGACACCGGCCGTGTTTGGCAATTTCCTGATTCCGCTGATGATTGGCGCCAGGGATCTGGCGTTTCCGCGCATCAACTTGCTGAGCTGGTACCTCTACACCATCGGCGGGCTGCTCGCGATCTCGGCGATCGTCTTTGGTGGCGTCGACACCGGGTGGACGTTCTACACGCCGTATAGCAGCACTTACGCCAACAGCAATGTCATTCTGGCGGCACTGGGCGCGTTTGTCGCCGGGTTTGCATCGATCTTGACCGGTCTCAATTTCATCGTCACGATTCACAAGATGCGTGCGCCGGGCCTGACGTGGTTTCGCTTGCCGCTCTTTGTTTGGGCACATTATGCCACCAGCATCATGCAGGTTTTGGGAACGCCGGTCGTGGCCGTCACCATCGTCCTGGTCGCCCTGGAGCGACTCTTCAAGATCGGTATTTTCAATCCGGAGCTTGGCGGCGATCCCATTCTGTTCCAGCACCTCTTCTGGTTCTACTCCCACCCGGCGGTTTACATCATGATCTTGCCGGCAATGGGCGTGATCAGCGAGGTGATTACCTGCTTTGCGAAGAAGAAGGTCTTCGGGTACAATTTTATCGCCTATTCGAGCCTGGCCATTGCGCTCCTGGGGTTCCTGGTGTGGGGACATCACATGTACACAAGCGGACAGTCGACCTATGCCAGCCTGGTCTTCTCGGTTCTGACTTTCCTGGTCGCGATCCCGTCGGCGATCAAGGTGTTCAATTGGACCAGTACGCTCTACAAAGGGTCGGTCTCCTACGATGCGCCGATGCTCTATGCCATCGGCTTCATCGGTCTCTTTACCATCGGCGGCCTGACCGGGGTCTTTCTGGCCACCCTGGCCGTGGACATCCATGTGCACGACACCTATTTTATCGTGGCGCATTTTCATTATATCATGGTCGGTGGTGCCATTATGGCTTACATGGCGGCCATGCACTTCTGGTGGCCGAAGATAACCGGTCGGCTCTACCCGGAAGGGTGGGCCCGGTTTTCCGCTCTGGTGGTTTTTGTCGGCTTCCACCTGACTTTTTTTCCGCAATTCATCGTCGGTTACCTCGGCATGCCGCGCCGGTATCATGTTTACCCGGAGGAGTTCCAGATCTGGAACGTTTTGTCCAGCGCCGGCGCGACGATTCTCGGCCTGGGCTATCTCATCCCGCTGATTTATTTTCTCTGGTCGCTGAGATATGGACCAAAGGCGAGCGCCAATCCGTGGAACGCCAAGGGATTGGAATGGGAGCGGGCCTCTTCACCGCCGACGACACACAACTTCGAGCAAACCCCCATGGTCATCGAGGATGCCTACGAATATGAACCAAAGATCTGGATAAAATAGATGGCTACAAAGAACGTCGCTCTGCAACATCATTTCGAAGATCTCGAACAGCAGTTTGAAGCCTCAAGCCTGGGAATGTGGACGTTCCTGGTGCAGGAGATTCTTTTCTTCGGCGGGTTGTTCGCCGGCTACCTGGTTTATCGAACCATGTACCCGGAAGCGTTCCACATCGGCAGCGCCAGTTTGGATGTTTTGCTCGGCGGCATCAACACCGCCGTGCTCATTTGCAGCAGCCTGACCATGGCGTTGGCCGTCTATTGGGCGAAGCAGGGGGACAAACGCAGAATCATTCTGTTCATGGTTCTGACCCTCGCCCTGGGGTGTACCTTCCTGGGCATCAAGGTCGTCGAGTATGCCCACAAAGTGCACGCCGGGTTGGTGCCCGGAACTATGTTTGCTTATGACGGCCCGATGGCCGGCCAGGTGCGCATCTTCTTCTCTTTCTACTTTAGCATGACCGGCATGCACGCGCTCCACATGGTCGTGGGCGCAGGTCTGCTGATCTGGCTCATCATTCAAACGGCAAAAGGACGATACACGGCTGAATACAACACGCCGGTCGAGATGTTCGGCCTGTATTGGCATTTTGTTGATATCGTTTGGATTTATCTGTTCCCGTTACTCTATTTGGTAGGGAGGTCCTGATGGCGCAGCATACGATTCCCCCTCGCGTCTACTATTCTATCTTTCTGGCCCTCATGGTGTTGACGGTCACGACGGTCTGGGTCGCGTTCCTCGATCTCGGTGTCTTCAATAATGTGGTCGCGCTCGGCATCGCCTCGACAAAAGCAACGCTGGTGCTCCTTTTCTTCATGCATCTGAAGTATAGCAGCAAGCTGACGTGGGTTTTTGTCCTCAGCGGCTTTTTTTTCCTGGGGGTTTTGTTGACGATTACGGTAAGTGATGTTCTAACCCGCGGGTGGGATGTCCTGGCCAGCGGGTGGTAGGGCAGCGTTCAATTTGACAACCCCAGCCGGATTCTTAGGGGTGCAGGTTCGATTTTACGCAGCAGCAAGATTCCACCCCTACGGGGTTCGCGAACAAAAGAAAGCGACGTTTTGCAACCAATAACCCCGTTAGTCCCTGACCAGTCAAGTTGTGTCATTTTTTGGCAAGACTTCTTGTGATTCAGTTTTTTTCGATTTTCGAGTTTAGGATTTCGAATTTCCGGTTGTTGAATCCCGCGCCTTCTGCGGGGCTTGTCCGGTTTAGGGGTGAAATATGATGAGAATTCATTTGCGTAAAATGAAACCGGCACCCGTTTTCGGTCAATCACTGGTTAGTTGCCGCTTACCGGCTCGGAGCTCGCCCAGAACGTACCGACCACATGGGTGCTGTCCCTGGAGGTCACGGACAGGCTACCCTGAGTAAACACGACGCCGACCTCCGAAACCTGCACCAGATCCTTTTCCCCGGCCCAAAAATCATCGATATCCACGCCCTTCAGGAAGACGCCGGTAAACGGAGCCAGCGGTCCAATCCCATATACCCCCGGGGTCAGAGTTTCAATGGGACCGGAGTTGGCATTGGAGCCGACGATCAAAGCCTCGGCCTTGCCATCGCCGGTCGGGTGAAAGCCAATCAGGGTGAACCCATCCGTAAAGCCGCCCAGGACCTCGTCCAGCACTCTCAGCAACCGCCCGCCTGCTCCACCGCTTTCCCTTTGATTCTCCTGCAACGCCCCTGACGCCGAAAAGGTGCCTGTGACATCGCCGTCATAAGTGAACGCAATCGTCCCCGAGCCCAGGTCCGTACTCGTTTCGGGCATGGCATCGATCTCAAACTGGCCATCTGCAATTCTAATGAGCGGCTGCGATTGCTCGCCTTGCATCAGGTCATCGTCACTACCACAACCCGGAATCACAAGTAGAAAAAACGGGATTGAAAAACAGAGAATGACTTTACTCATCGATTCGATCCTGTGAATGCACCGACGACAAGAATATTGTTTGCTTGATGTCCCTCTTCCGCGATTGGCATTTAGCTGTTGCTGTTTTTGGGGGCGGGCCATTGGTTGTTGTGCTGCGTGTGTCGATACCCTTCAAACATTGCCGCACCGTGCTGTCGAGCGTTGGCGTCAAGCTCAGCCAACAGCCAATTACTGCTTGATAGCCTATCTTTGGTCTGAAGCGGGTGGCAGGACCTCCCCGCCTCCTGATGACTCTCCTTTCAAGCTAAAGGCGACAACACCAGCGATGAGGGTCCCGCCAAGGAGCAAAATGGGCCACGGACTCAGCCCCTTCTTTTTTGGGGAAAACAGCGACCGAACGTATTGTTCTTTGAATCTCACCAGATCGTTGCCAACCTTTTCATAAGAGGTATCTATCATGTAGGTGTTCAGGCTGCCGGTTGCCAGGTCATAGCGCGTCAACTCTCCGACCAGATGAACGGGTTCGCCCTCCGCCGCGGTGTTGCGCAATCTTCCTGAGAAAACGTGGTCAAACTGGTACTTGTCCGCGAACGTCCGAAATGCCTCGCTATCTTGCTGTGCGAGCAGCGCGGCCAACTTCTCACGGCCATACGCAATTCGCGCGGCATCCGGTTTCGTCATCAGCAGAGCATCTTCCGACTCCAGGATCGCGTTGATTCGCCAGGCCAGGGTCTCTTCGATTTCCTGTGGCAAGTCGTCACAGTCGAGGCCGATAAACGCCGCCCGGATCTGTTTCGCCTTGCCCCCCGCGACCAGCGCAGCATTTTGGGCAGAGAGTAGAGAAAGAATCAGCACATAAACAAATTGTTTTTTGACACTTAAACTATCCATGACCTCCTCCTTGCACAAGAGATGCTTCATTGGTCGATAAGTTTAGGTTGTTCTTTTTTTGTGCACAAGAATGTGCATAATTTATGACATTCCTGGAAAAAATGCAAGTAGATTCG
>JBHHXT010000077.1:0-20731 GCA_046757165.1 bacterium
TTTGGAGCATAGCGGTTTCCAAAGTATTTACCACCAATCTACTGAGATTTGTAGTAGAAACCTTCAATCCGTCGATGAGTTGATGTTTGTGAAAATTATAAAAGAAGGCAAAGAAAGGAAGCCCAACAACCAATAAGGACAGGATCAATCCTAAGATTAACTTAATGTCTAACCTTTGATAAAATGGCGTGATTCTCACTGCTTTTCACCTCTTTAGGAGGGGATAATTGAGATTTTTCGTGCAACCCAACTGGCTAACCTAATTATCCCACTAGCTAAATGCTCCTCGACGTACTTGACTCAACCGTTCGAGAAACAGGTGCAAAGGTGCACGGGCTTGCAGTTTGATGGAATAGATTGTCGGCCCTGGTATTCAAATTACGATGCTTAATCTACGAAACAAAAAAGCAACAATTATGCCATTCTCGGATCCGAGGGGATATGACGAACAATCTGCCAAACAACCGAGGTCTTTTGGCTGGAAACTACCATAACCCTGGCCATCACTTGCCGAGCGCGCTCATGATGCCTCTTACAGCCGCCGGCAGATCGGCCGGCAGGAGGACGATCTTCGAGTTTCCCGAGGTCGACAGATCTTTCACCGCCTCGATGTACTTTTCACCGAGCAAGAACAGAACGGGCAATTCGTTTTGATGAATGGCTTCTGTCACTTTTTGGATAGCGCGCTGGCTGGCCTCGGCTAACAGGACCTGGGCCTGGGCATCGCGTTTGGAGGCTTCGAGACGACCATCCGCCTCGAGAATGGCGGCAGACTTGGCGCCCTCGGCGCGTGTGACCGTCGCACGCCGCTCCCGTTCTGCAGCAGCCTGCTCTTCCATCGCTTTTTGCATGGTCTCGGAAGGATTGATATCCTGAATCTCTACGGTTCTCAGGGAGATGCCCCAATCTGAGATATCACCTGAGATCGCCGCCTTTAGTTTTGCCTTGATCGCTTCACGCGAGGACAGGGCGTCGTCCAGGCTCATTTCTCCGATGATGGAGCGAAGGGAAGTCTGCACCATATTTTGGATCGCTAAGCTGTAATCCTCGACGCCGTAGACGGCTTTGGCCGGAGAGACGATGTTGATATACGCGACAGCGTTGGCAATGATGACGACATTGTCGCGGGTAATCACATCCTGTGACGGGATGTCCAGGACAATGTCCTTGGTGGTGATTCTGTGAGCCACGGAATCCAAGTACGGAAGGATGATGTTCAGCCCGGGCCCGAGCGTTCGATGGTATTTTCCAAGCCGTTGCACCAGGTGCTTATGGCCTTGAGGCACAATCCGCACCCCCAGAGCAATGGTCAAGAAAATCAGGAAGACGAAGACGGAAACGACAATGATGCCCTCCATGAAAAGTCCCTCCTATTTGTTGGCTTCAGTAGTATTTATTTTGACGTTCGTGTCTCGACGACCAGGGTATTGCCAGAAATATCTTTGACATAGACGCGATCCCCGGGTGCCACCGTGTCGGTACAAACAAAAGGCCATTCGTCTGTGCCGAGGAGTGGCGTGGTAAAGCGTACGACACCGGGCTGTCCGCGTTCAGGTCTCTTGATCACCTGGCCGCTCTCACCCAGCACGGCCTCCGGTGAGACGCGCACGGCAGTCCGTCCAGTCATCAGCGGTTTGAAAAATTTGAACCATAAGACGGTAAACAGGGTGGATGCGACCGCCCAGATAAAAAGCTGCCAACTCAGCGTCACGTCCGGCAGCAGCCAGAGGACGCCTGCGACGACGAAACCGCCCAAGCCGAACCAGAAAATCGTGAAACTGGGGATGAATATTTCGGCGATAATCAGCACCATGCCGAATACCAGCCAGTGCCAGTAAAGTAGTTTGATCTCCATTTGTCCTTGTTTTTTTGAAGTTATGGCGGAATGTACACAATAGCAGCAAGATAGTCAAATACTTATCGCGAACCTGAGACGACCTGCCGGTTGCAAGCAGGTCGCTCGAAATCCGGCCGGGCCGGGATTTAGTCGTTCGAAACAGGGCGAGATTATGTTGGGGGAAGAAAGAAGGAGCCTGCAAGGGACAACCGTCGGAAGACTGGCTAGTGGTTGAGCGGAAACCAGGAAGCTCATGTCATTTTGAGTACAAACTCCCGCTCGTTCCTTATCAAGACCCGCATTTTTGTGCGAAGAATCTCTTCCCCAGGCAGAGATGACCAAAGATTCTTCGCGCCCGGAACCTTTGCCTCCGGGAGGCAGCATTTGGGAGTTTGCGCTCAGAATGACAACAGAGACAGTTTTCGGTCAAACACTATTACTGCCTTGGCCTCGAGCGAAACATCCACCGATAGCGTCCGGGTCTATAGGTGATTTTCAGATTGACCCTCGGCGCCTCGGACATATAGTAGAGATACGAAAGTTGTGTAGAAATGGCGGTCAGGATGTGCCACATGGCATGGCCCTGGAAACAGCTTTCAGGCAAGCAGAGCAATTTTCTTTCGTCCAGAACCCAGATGCCAAATCCCAGGCCCAGACTCACAATCGCACCCACAAAGAGCCAGTTCTTGAGCGACTGGTGGAACCTGATTTCAATGACCAGCGCTGCCAGGATGAGCATGCCGAATGCGTAGCGGCTGGCCTCGGGCCGAAACCATTGAAAGAGCACCAGGGGCAGCACAACGGCGGCGTAAGCGAGCGTAAACCCGGTAGCACTCTGGCGCAGCTTGCGCGACAGGCCATAGGTAAAGAGAAATCCACCCAGAAAATACATCCCTGTGACATCAACGAAATGGCCAACGTAGGTCAAGCTGGCGTGAAAGAGCCAGGATCCGAGACCCATCAGCACAAGCGAGCCGCCATAGAAAAGACCATATCTTTTGTGGCGTCTGAGCGGAGAAAGTCGAGGGGAGGGCAGTTTGTCAAGAAAGGAGCGTCTCGCCGCCCACAGCCCGATCGGAATAAAAATCACGGAGGACCAGGTGTTGAGAGGCTGCCTTATCGGCCCATTGCGAACGTGCTCGCAAAAAACGCGATCGGGGAATCCGGTGCTCAACTTCCAGGTGCTCCAGGAGATATCTTTGGTACTGATGAAAATGAGGGCAGCCATGATAGCCGCGAAAACAGTCACGGGCACAAAAAATCTTCTTAGCTCCCAGACCAGCCATCTGCCGTGTTTCTCAAAAAAGATAGTGAGAAAGAATCCTTTTCGTATTCTTCGAAGTCTAAATCGTTTCATGCCTTCCTATGGCTTGTTGCCTTCTAATAATTAATAACAGCGTCCTTGCCAAGACGTATTTCAGGAAAAAGAGTATGAATGAGCTATCTCTCTGAAGCGCAGAAAAGTTCCGTTCAAACCACGAAGATGTGCGATATTGCAATAAGTTCAAATTTGCTTCTCCATGATTCAAAATCAAACCGCTAATTCACGCTAATGCCGCGAACTTAAAGAACGCAGAGTTGCGCACTTCACGTCAATAAGATGTAAATCTAAGCGTATGATATCGGGCTATCCACGACTGATTCAAGAATCTCCATTGCAGAAGGGTGGGAAGATGAAAGTGTTGAACGTTCTCCTGACCGTGACCGTCTTTGCATTCATTGCATCTTCGGTTGCTGGACAGGTTTCTGGCAGAGCCGCCGGGGACAGCCTGACCTTTGTTCCGACCGACGACGGTCAGGTGAAGTCTACCCGTCCAGCCAAAAACTACGGCACAAAGAGCACGACGAAGGTTGAAAGAGGACTCTTTAATACATATCTAAAATTTGACGTCACCGGCATTCATGCCGCCGTTCAGCATGCGCGTCTGCGGTTATTCGTCGTGGAAGAGAGTAACGATGGGGGTGCACTGTATTTAGTGTCCAACAACTACTTGAATACAGACGCCCCCTGGGACGAAGGCGGACTGACCTGGAATAATGCCCCGACGATAGCTGACTCTGTGGTAAGCACCCTCCGCCTCGTGACAGCAAACACCTTCGTTGAGTTCGATGTCACCGCCGCGATTTCAGGAGACACCACTTACAGTTTTGCCATAAGGAACGGCTCCACCGACAGAGTTCAGTATAGCACCAAAGAGGGGAGCCACGCTCCTGAGCTTATCATCGAGACCGGTGTTGGCAAACGCAACGCCTCTCCGCTGGCTGTCGACGACAAGTATGTTTCTGAAGATAGCCAGAGCCTGGTTGTTTCAGCTCCTGGTGTCCTGGAGAATGACCGTGATCCGGATGGCGATTTCATAACGGCCACTCAGGCCAGCCAGCCCACGCACGGCTCGTTGGTATTGAACGCAGATGGATCGTTTGTCTTTACCCCGGACGCAGGATTTCTTGGCACAGATAAATTCATGTACACGGTAAGCGACAGCAGTGGCGGTACGGCCGTGGGTTTGGTGGCGGTGACATTTACCTTTAATGACTCTGCCAGAGCCGCCATCGTTGACCCCGCTATCAGTACGAATCCCACGACCGGTACTGCAGATGACCCGGCTCTGTGGATCCACCCAACCAACTCTGCCAGGAGCATTATCATCGGTACAGACAAAGTCGCTGGCATCTTTGTGTGGGATTTGAATGGCACTGAGTTGCAGCACATCGAGCAAGGAACGCAGTCGAACAACGTGGAGGTGAAAACGGGAGTGGTGTTTGCCGGCGAACGTGTAGATATAGTTGCGGCCAACTTGCGCGGCGCTGGCAAACTTGCTGTATTCAAAGTCAATCCCGACTACACTGGTTCCGATGTTTTGGTTCAGATAGCGGATATGAATAGCGAAAACAACGACATTCAAGCCGACAGTTATGGCTTTGGTTTGTACCGCCGTCCGGCTGACGGCGCGCTTTTTGTGTTTGAAAGGCCCAAAAATGAAGGGGCAATTCGACAATACCGCATCGTCGACGATGGCACACCAAACGGTGTGCTCGTCACGCCTGTTCGCGACCTCAACTACAGCGGCGGTGTCGCGGAGGGGTTTGTCGTGGATGATGAGATGGGTTTCATTTACATCTCAGAAGAAGCAAAAGGCGTACATAAGTATCTCGTCGACCCGGCCATGAGCAGCGACCCCATCGCCCTTTTCGCCACGGATGACGGCATCGCAGGGGATCGCGAGGGATTGGGCTTGTACGCCTGCAGCGATAGTACCGGATATTTGCTGTTGTCCAGTCAAGGAAACTCCACCATCAAGATCTATGAGCGGCAGGGAGACAACAGATTTCTCAAGACGGTCATCCCGGCGAACGCAGATGGAGACTTCGGCCTGGGGACAGACGGCCTGGATGTCACCTCATCTGCTGCCGGGCCAAACCTCCCGAACGGATTCGTGGTCGTTCATGAGGAGGCGGGCAGCAGATTTCATGTTTACGACTGGGCGCGGTTTGCCGGCGACGACCTGACCATCTGCGTCAACGGCGACGTTCCCGGGAATGGACAGAATGCCGCGCCCATCGCAGTGGATGACTCGCTAACGACGAGCGTCGGCGCAGCAGTCGATATTCAGGTCACCGCCAATGACAGGGACCCGGATGGCACAATCGAGGGCTCTACTGTGTTGATAGTCGAGCCGCCTCTCAATGGCACGGCCGTTGTCAGTAGCTCCGAAGGCGTGGTGACCTACACGCCGAACAGCAATTTTGTCGGCAGGGATCTGTTTTCCTATACCGTGGCTGACGATGATGGCGCCAGATCGAACCCAGCGAACGTGACCGTCACCGTTTCTAATGACGCCAACATCAACACTTTCTCATTTCGAGCCACGGACGATGCACACGTCAAGTCGACTAAACCAACAACCAATTACGGCGACCGCCTTTCTCTAAAAGTGGATGCGCCTCTTTTTCACAGTTATGTCAAGTTTAGAGTATCGGAGCTAAGCGGGCCGGTGCAAAGCGCCAGAATTCGTCTCTTCGCCATCAACGGCAGCAGTGATGGGGGGTCCATCTATTCTGTTTCCAATAATTACAAAGACTCGCTCACGCCCTGGAAAGAAGACAGCCTGCATTTCAGTAACGCGCCTGATATCATGGCACCCCCCATCAGCTCCGCTGGCGCGGTAGGGACTGGAGAGATAGTGGAATTTGACGTCACAGATGTCATCACCGCAGAGGGCATCTATAGCTTTGGAATCCTCAACCAGTCAACGGACAAGGCCGAGTACAGCTCTGATGAAGGGGCCAATCCTCCTGAGCTGATCGTTCAGGCTGGATCGGACGGCATCGGCAACCTTCCTCCAATCGCACTTGATGACAGCGCCACCACGATGATAGAAAGGCCCGTTACGATCGATGTGCTGGCCAACGACTCTGACCCTGACGACACCCTGGATGTGTCAACGGTTGCGATCGTGTCTCCCCCTGCGAGCGGCTCCATCACGACAGACATGGCCACAGGTCGGGTGACGTACACCCCCAACAACGGTTTCACCGGCCGCGACATGTTTACCTATACGGTCAAAGATAACACCGGGGAACTCTCCAATCCTGCGGCGGTTTCGGTGACCGTGCTCACCGGCGCACGGACTTTGAGTTTCGTTCCAACCGATGATGTACACGTCAAGTCTTCCTATCCGACTCAGAATGCTGGCAGAAGGAGCACGGCCCGGGTTCAAAAGGATGTTTACAAAACGTACATCAAGTTCAAAGTCGAAGGTCTTCGCGAACGCGTACAAGGTGCCTATCTACGTCTCTTTGTTGTCGACGGCAGCGACCAGGGAGGCATGATCTACCTGGTATCGAACAATTACGTCGATTCCAGCACCGCCTGGGAGGAGAATCAGTTGATGTGGAGCAACGCGCCTCTTGTGGCCGGGGCATCACTGAGCGTCGTCAAGGAAGCAAAGGCTCATACACTTGTGGCGTTTGATGTGAAATCGGCGATCCCGGGCAACGGCATTTATAGTTTCGCCATCGTCAGTACCTCCCTGGATAAGGTCGCATACAGCACGAAGGAAGGAGTCAGCCCCCCAGTGCTCATCCTTGTTGAAAGCCCTTCATCACCGAACCCAGACGAGGCAGAGCAAACGCTGGCAACCGCCGCCGAACACGACAAGACAACACCGCGCATGCCACAACAGATTGCTCTCAGTCCAACGTATCCCAATCCGTTCAACCTGGAGACCAGGCTCGAGTACGGTGTACCGGAACAGGCCAAAGTGCAACTGACGATCTACAATGTCAGAGGGCAACAAGTGCGCAAGCTCGTTGATGAAATCCAACCGCCGGGATACAAGAAGGTGTTCTGGAACGGGAAAGATAATACCGGCAATGTGGTCGGCTCAGGCGTCTACTTCCTGCAGCTTGTTGTTAACAAGCAAATTCTTACCAGAAAACTCACCCTGCAGAAATAGTCCGTGACGGGAACCGTTCCAGTCTTTCCGTGCAAGATTTGGCGTTTGATGATCAAGCACCGATCGGAGACACTCTCTGACTGTTTCGTCTGGTTCCAACGCTCTGAGCCTGTGTGAAATGTAACGCAAGCATCTTGCTTGCGAGAATGGATTGCAAAGAAAACAAGAACTTAGTTTGAATCATATATCTTTCTTGACAAGCCAGAGACTTGTTTTACGATGTTTTCACACAGGCTCTCTGCGTTGGAATCCGGGTTTGACGCTCTGCGTCCTTTTACTTGACGCGGAGCGTCAAATACTGGTTCCCACACGGAGCGTGGGGAACCAGAACAAGCCCGGGACTTGAATATTACCATCTGGTTTCGCACATTGTGTTAAGTCACTAAACTAATTTCTTTTCTATTCTCTTACATGCACCTGGGAGGCCAGAATGAAACATCCCATCTTTGGCTGCTGTCTGATTCTCCTGCTTGTGCTCGCATCACGTGTGTCGGCTCAAGAGCAGCCACACGCCAGTCCAACCCGGCCGTCAGCATCTGACAATGGCTATTTGACCGCACCCGGGTACACCGAACTCGAGGTCGGCTTTGCCCTTGCTGAGGACACCTGGACCTTGCCCGCTCTGCTCAAATTAAGCCTGCAGCGCAGGCTCGAAGTCGGGTTCATCATGCAAGGCATCCTCAACCATTCGGACTTTGGGGACGGGGACACCGAGCTGGGGGACCCCGGATTTCAGGTCAAGTATCAGCTTGCAGACCGCCCCTGGGGCGCCGTTGCCGTCGTCGGGCGCGTGGACTTTCTTTCGGGCAGCGACCCGAAAACCACTGTCTACTCTGTCGTCAGCTATCAAGCCCCCACATTCCAGTTGGATGCGACACTGGGCGGCGCGCGCTTTGAGCAGGAAAATGGCTCGCATGACGAGTCGATCTTCTACGCGGTCGCCATTTCACGAAAGTTGAGCGGCAGGGTTGGCGGCTATGCCGAGATCTTCGGAGAGCACGCCTCGGGAGTCTCTGCGCTATCGGTTGACGGCGGGGTCTCCTTTGCGCATTCGCAGCAATTTGTCTCGGATATTTCGCTGGTTCTTGGCCTGAGCGATGATGCTCCGGATTGGGTGATTCAGGTTGGGTTGACCTCTGTGCTCGTGAGAGTGCTCGGCCGGCCCGCCGCGGAATAAAATCCCGCGGCTCAGCTTAGTTAGCAAGGACGCTGAAGCGCCCTGTGCGGGCGGACGAGGGAACTTAGCATCATTCGATGATGCTTTGGCGATTCATCGCCATGCGGAGCTTAACGCTGCAGAAACGACAATACAGACGAAGCCCACTCGTGCGGACTTTCGAGCATCGGATAATGTCCAAGCTCTGGCAAGAACGTCAGCCGGGAGTTTGGCATTTCTTCATGCAATCTGTGGGCGATCTCAGGAACAGCGATGGGATCGCGCTGCCCCCAGAGAATGTGAGCCGGCAGCGTCGACTGCCCGAGTGCGCCGATCCATCGGTGCCAATATCGGTATCGTTCATCGAGATAGCGGGAAATCTGTGGCAGTCGATGACGGCCGTCGTTGAGATTCAGGCCTTCCCACAGCACATCGAGGTCCTCGCGGGAAACCGAGTCCGGCGTTGCAAAGATTGCCCGCAAACGTCTTTCGAAGAACGATTTTGAGACCAGCCGGACAAAGGAGGGGCCGAGTGCGCGGTTTCGCATCAGGCGCTGGGCGATGGTGAGCCGCGCCAGCTCGATGTGAACGCTGCCGTTGCACAAACTCAAACTGAGCAATTTCACCGGTAGCCCGCCACGCTGCTGCCGGGCCAACAGTTCCGTTGCGATGGAGGTGCCGTAGTCATGGGCCAGGAGATGCGCTTCCTGGATGTCGAGCTCCTGCCAGACTGCCAGCGCCACCTCCGCCTGCTCGATGAGGGAGTAGGAATAACTCCTGGGCTTGTCGGATAGTCCGAAACCGGGATGGTCGTGTATCACGACTCGGTAATTTTGTGCCAGCATTTCCAGGCAAGCATGGAAATCGAATGAAAAGGTGGGGAAGCCATGCAGGATGAGCAGAGCTGGCGCATCCAATTCACGCTCCGCGATCACGAAGACGTTTTGGTCGAGGACCGGGATGAACTGACCGCGGTTTTGCCAATTCAAGAGCGCTGGTGACAGGTTTTTGCTCATCAACGATGGAATCGTCTCAAATATAAAAGCCAGTGTCTTACGACACTGGCTTTAAGTCTCCCACATCTAAGGTAAGAAAAAAAGATGTGATATTGTGTAGGGGACTAAGATATACAAAATCTCAACAGACAAATCAAGTAAAAAAATCAAAAAATTCGATAGATCACACGGAAAGATATCTTAATTCAATTTGAGAAATCCGTGTGGAATATTCTCACAGAATGGCAACTTCCTGCTGACCAAAGATGCGTCGTATAGTCTTTTGGTCCAGGAATGTTTCGGCCCCCGTATTCTTGCCTGTCACAACCTCCCGAACAGCCTGGCTTTCGATAAGCTGTCGAACTTGCCGGGAGGCAACCGAATTTTGCGGGAGGGTGCGGTTCCGAATATGGTCAATCGTCTCCGGATGGTCGACCAGGTGGGCGGTAAGCAGCGGCCACCTGAGTTCGAGGATGGTCCAGAGCACGAGCGGTCCGGTCTCGACGTCGCGTTCCTCCAGAAAGTTGACTGCCTGGCGCAGACTGAAGGCATTGATCAGCCGTTTCATGGCACGCGGATTGGGTTCGAGCAGCACAGAAAAGGGCTTGAGCTTGTGCTCGAGGTGCTCGCGCGCTTTCGCGGTCGTCATACGTTTTGCGGCAACCGCACGCAGACCCTGCTTGATGATGGCATCGCCTTCGTACTCGCTGACCACCTGCTTCAATTCGTCATCTGTCTGAGCCTGACCAATGATCTTTTCTGCCTCCTTCTCGGCTTCTTGCTGCACTCTTTCGATGTCCTCCGGTGAACTCGAGCCGGCCGTTTCCAGCAACCGCGCCCAATACTCCCGCATCGCGATGGCAGACAGGAGCGGCACGGAGGCCGAGACTTGAAATATTTTTTCGAGAAAAAGATAGCCGAGCGGCCGTCCGGGCTCGCCGATGGTTCCGGCATAATCCTCGTAGCGCTTCTCAAAACTCATGCGCACCCAATCCCGGTCGGCAGCGACAACGTATGCCGCATTGCTATCGCGAAAAAGTGTCTGGATGCCCTCGAGCAGATCGACGACGTAGTCTCCCGTGCAGCGGTCCAGGTCGTCGATGAAGATCGCCAGGGGGCGGTCGATTTCATTCACCAGTTTCTTGAACAAAGAGGCGATGGGACGCAGGGGGTCGCTACTGAGATCCATGTACGTTTTCGCCGCCCTTGCGGAGCCGAACAGGAGTGAGCGGCTGGCGGCCACCAGGCCGGCCCAGACTGCCAGCAGTGCCGCGATGACTTTCAAGCCAAACTCGATCTGTTTACCCCGGTCGCCGCTGGTCGGGCTTTCGCCGAGAACGTTCAAGCTTCCGGTTACCAGCAAACTCATCCCCACGATCACAACCAACGCGATAACGACCGGCAACCAATCGGCGCGCAGCCGCCAGACAAACCAGCGCAGTCTCAGCTTGAACGCTTGCCACGAACCCGCCTGACCAACCTGGTGCACGGCCTCGCTGTACACCTCCCGAATCAGCGGCCACCATGGCGGATTCGTGTGCTGGTTGCGCCAGGCATTGAAGTCCACCACGACCCACTTTTCTCCCAGGACTCCGGAGACCATGTGGCGCCGCATGAAATTGAGAAGAGAGGATTTGCCCGAGCCCCACGGGCCGTGCAGGTGGACGGCAAAAGCACAGGGACTCTTGTGCCAGACTTCATGGATGCGGGTCGCAATGACCTCGGCAAACGGCCGGCGGCCGAGCTCGTCGATTTCGGCCGGGGAGTCGTTGTGGGTGGGAACGGTCTCTTTGAGCTCTGCTTTTGCGGGTGAGTCAGGGGTAGACCGGTTCGTAACGGCTTCAACAACTTTCGTAGCAAACTCGGAGAGCAGGCGGTCGGCTTCTTTCTTGTCCATCGTCGCAATGGCCTGGCCATCTTCAGGAAAAGGACGCAGCTTGGCCAGCCATGGCACCTCTTGCCAGGGAGCCGGCTCCAGTATGATCGGTAGCAATAACTGCTGGTCCCCGCCTTGTTTTCTGAGGATGTTCAGGAATTCTTCCTCCCGGACAGCTTTCGACTGAAGATAGGTTGAGGTAATCAAGAACAGACAAGCCGACCACCGGTCCGATTCTGATTGTATTTGCACAACCTTGTCGCCATGGCCTCTGGTGAGGGTGGGTTCAGTACTCGAGCGAACAAGATTTTGTTTCAAAAACGGCTCGAAGTGGTGGCGAACTCGCGCCATCCAATGCTTGTCCCCCTCATGGTAACTCAGGTAAACAAACGGTGGCTTCAGATCTTCTGATTCGTCACTCTGAGCATCTTCCACACCCTTCTGCTCTTCGCCCTTGTGTTTGCCTGGGATGAGCCTTGCGCGCAAGCTGTCGAGCGGAAAGGCCGGTCCGGGATCTTGTTTGCGACCCGGTGCGATCTCCTCATGACCCAGGATGGATGAGATCTGGTACTCTCGAATGAGAAGCGCACTGATCTCCTCGACAAGCTTGATCTGCTCGTCGGTATATCGATGCCAGTATTTGTACTCGATTTGTGGGTTGCGGTGCCGGGCTTCGACCACCTCTGATTCATTGTAGGTCTTTTCGAACCACGCATGATACGTCGTCCCTTTTTTTGTCAGCCAGCCGGCATTCTCCAGCTCAATCCCGATGGCGAAGTTATTGAAGCCCGTTCTTCCCTCGTAGGCGCTTCTGCCAGCGTGCCAGGCAACGACATTGAAGGGGAGCAATTGCGTTACCCCGCCGTCGCGCGCAATCACCAGATGTGCGGACGCCTTTTGGTTCGGGTCGGTAAGGGCCTTTATGGCTGAGTCCGCATCCGGGGACATGGTTGCGTGAATAACGATGGTATCTGGCTCGAGCTGGCCCCCGTGGTTTGGCGATTTATGCAACGAGACCCTCTCCCCCTGCAACAGATGATTTGCAATGCTCATGGTGGGCGCAGTACTCATAATATTATCAATCCCCATCTTGATCCACACGGATCTTTTGAACTAAAATATTTTTTCGTGTGGTTTTTTGATCCGCGTGCACCAAACATGTCTCTTCTTCAGGAAAACCTTTTGTTGCTTCATAGATCTTCAATGCCAATCCGTCGGCTAACTCAAAAGCTTAAAGTTTCGTCTGATCTCCAATCGATTCTTCCTACAGCCTAAAAGTCTTCAGCCTATCTACCTGAATAGTCACACCCCCACCGTCAGATCCTCCCGCACGATGGGCAGCTCGTCGACATGCTGTTCGGCCCAGGCAGCCGCTTTTCCGTTGAGCGGGCTCTTGACGTTGTAGCTCTGGTAGCAGATCATCTCGCCGATGCGAACGACCAGGTGGGCGAGGGATTCGCCAGCGCTCCAGTGGTCACCGATGCAGATCTTTTGCGGGTCGATGTTCGGGTGAAACACGGGCGTGATCATGCGGCAGAAGGGCGGGCGGCGTGGGTAATCCCTGAGCAGAAACACCTCAGCGCGGTGGGTGAGGGCGCGCTTGCAGGAATCGCCCTCTGTGGGGACCAGGCCAGCCACCTTGAATTCAAACGTGTACTTTTCCGGGGGCGTACCCTCTGTGTCGATCAGACGAATGTAGGGATGATCCTGGAAAGCAGCTTGAATGCGTTGATTGTCGGCATGAAGTCTTCGGATTCTCGGGGTCATGGTGTCCTCCAGTTTCTGAATCAAGGTCCCGGGCCGGGCCGATTCCGTGAAACGTCAAACGTGATCGTCAAACTCCCGCTTTGTTCAACTTCAAGGTCGAGCAGAGCCGAGTGCTGTGTAGAGCAGCATAAAAAAGAGCACGAGGGCGGTCTGAGTAATGGCCACGCCCATGGCCACTTTGCACAGACCCGAGTACAGCACTGGCAGCGCCGCAATGTCCCGGGCATTTCTTTTGTACCAGAACGGTACGACCAGCGCGGCAAGGGGCGCAGTACAGGGCAGGATGCTGAGAATCGTGCGCCAGATGACCTTTTTGCGCAAAGCGGGAAGCCGCTTTTCCAGAGCCTGATGCTGCTGGAATTCTGCCTGCTTCATGGGCGCCGCAGTAGAGAATCTTGCACCGCAATGGCGACAGCGGATGGCGGCCGCCAGAATTTCTTGACCACAATGAGGGCAGGGTTTGCGTTCATCGCCCCAGTAGGAGACCGGAATTTCAATGGCGTGCAGGTGCTCTGTTTCCGGAACCTGGGCACAGCCGTAGAGCGCACACCCCTGGTTTTCCTGCCAGCACTCCGTATGGTATGGCGAGCTGCACTCGGGGCAGCGGTAGATTTTGGACCGCGTTGCCGGCAGCGGTGTCTGACAAATGGCACACAGCATCTTTTACGCCTGCCTTGTTTGAAAGACGAAAGAAGTCCGCCCGATGGTGATTCTGTCGCCGTGTCGCAGCCGAGAGCGCTGGACGGCGCGGTCATTCACGATGACGGGTTTCTCCCGGCTCAGGCTTTGGATTTCACAGTCGTCGCCGATGGTGCGCAAGGTGGCATGCCGGCTGACCACCTGCGGGTCGTTGAACAGGTAAATCTCGCACTTCGGTGAAGCGCCGATGGTCATGGTATCTTTGAAGAACAAAAATTCTTTGCCAGCCAGCGGCCCTTCGGTCATGCGCAGCCACGCATCCCGCGCCAGCAGTTGCACGACACCGATCATGACGCCGACACTCAAGCCGATAAGCGTGAAGCCGATCATTCGGCTCAGATGCGCGCTGGGCGTAGCCTCTCCCTGAATGAGAAAATAAATCGGATCGAAGAACAGGCCGCCCAGCAGGCCTCCGACCACGCCGCCGAGAAAACCGTAGATGAGCAACCGTTTCGAGCGCAGAGCAATCCCCTGGCCGAGCCCCATGGCGAGACCGATCAACGCCCAACTGCCGCCCCGTCCGATGATTTGCAGAAAAAAGGCAAAGGAGCTGAATTGGCCCGCTTCACTGACCTGGCGCATGACCACACTATTCACCGAGGCATAGAGCAGGCCTCCGAAGAGATGAGAAACAAAGCCCCCCACCAGGCCGACGAGCAGGCCCACCAGGCCGCCCAGGAGCGCACGCCTGATGAGACGGCAAACCAGCCCTTCAGCGGCACCAACTGCCAACCCGATGGCGCCCGCTATCAGCGGAAAGACGAGCATACCGAACAAACTGTCACGCCTGTCCAATTCTCTCAGGGATAAAGTTGCTTTTTCCGGGGGCGGGCTCACAGGGTTGAGGATGACGTAAACACCGAGAGCAATGTCGTTTACCAGCGTTGAGACATACTCCAGATAGATCCCGACTTCCCGGCCTTGCCGCAGTTCGTTCGCCTGCAAAGGCACAGCTTCGCCGTCGCTGTACTCCTGCACCCCCTGCCACAGCCAGATTTTGTGGCCGTTGACGTCAATCCAGCCCAGGCCGGAGAGCTCTGACGCATCGCCGTTGGATGGCAGATCACCGGTAGAGGGCAGGGCCGCCTGCAGGTTCAGGTTTTCGATCGGGCCCTGGAGATAGAAAAGATCGTCGATGTAGGGCTCGGTAAAGGCCCAGACAGCAAACGCGGCCAGCGCCCCGGCCAGGCCGAAAACAAACCAATTTTGCAAGTACCAGACCGTGCGCGTGCGCTCCTTGGTGATGCCGACATCGCCGGTGAGGCTGCGCTGCCGGTTCAGAAAGTCGTCAACCTTTGCGCTCATCGCCTCCTCGTGCGTGATGCGAATCGGCTCATCAGTCGTAGTGGATTTGTCGCTCTGGCTCATGGTTTCTGTCCCTCCCTTTTATCAGATGGTGTTTCTTTCTTGTCTTTCTCGACGGGCACCTCCAGCCCGACAATTTGTACCGTCAGGAAAACCGTTTTGTCCCCGATACGTACCGGGATCGGCACGCTGCGCAGGCTCTCGATCCTGGGCACGACCGGGTTGGTCGTGTACTGGAAATATATCCAATGTCCGGCCCACGCCACGACGACCACGAGGACCAAAACGACGACAAACATGACAAACAGGTGCAGGCCATTGCGGTGCGATTCCACGTTGTGCATCAACTGGTCGAGCTTCGATTCCAGCGCTCGAATTTCCTCAGAAAGCGCCTCCTCTCGCGGTTGCGGGTTGTCCTGAGAGGGCGGCGTCTGGCAGCGCATTTCCTTGCCGCCTACCCAGAAGTGGCGCAGCGCAGCGATCCCATGCTCCGCGTTGGCACAGATGGCCACCTCACCGATCACCGGGTCTGTCACCAGGGCAACCTGGGTTGGCGATGAAAAAAAATTACGCTGGATGAACAGGTCCATTTCAGAAAACTGCACGCCAAATCCCGGATGGGAATGGTACCAGCCGACGATCTGCATATCGGGATACTCGTTATCCCGTGTGTGATGAATCTTGTTCCAGGTCTCCTGGGTGAAGGTCACATGCGTGCTCCCCTCTTTGGCGCCTTCTCCTTCGATAACGGCCTTGACTTGCACATGGTCGCCGTCCTCATCCTCGCCCACCACACCGAGGAGCACACCACAGATTTCGGCGTCCAGGGACGAACGGGCGTGCGCCACCACGCTGGCATAGGCTTGTTTCTCGAAGAAAACACGCAGCTGAGCGCTCTGCGTACCAGGCACGGGAAAGGGCTGGGAAGATTTCTGTGTGACCTCTTGCCACTCTCCAACGGCTACGGCACCGGCGCCCGGGTCTGGCGTCTGTTTCTGCTTTTGCGACTTTTTCTTGCCGGATTTTGTGCGTTTGTTTTTCTTCTTGGGCCACATGGGCGTTCTCCTTTTGTCGGGTTACCAGGCCACAACCCACCAAAAATCACCGAAAAACTGTGCTAAGAAAACACAATGTTGTCGGCTTGTAGGACGGATTAAACACGGATTCTGTCGATGATAAACAATTCTTCATATCCAAAACTCATTTTTTCGTGTCAATTCGTGTCAATCCGTGGCTAAGTACTGGTTTTCACCAATTCGATGACATATCGCCTCACGCAAAGCCGCAAAGTCTGCCGAGAAATGAAGGTCAAAAACAAACAAACTCTGCGCGCTCGGCGTCTTTGCGTGAGATTAAGTCCGTAATAGTATGTACGAATTCCTGTACTAAGTATATCCGGGGCGCCAACTCGGGTTACATCACATTGGCCACCAATCCCAGCCAGAACGGGAGCCAGGCCAGCACGCCAACGCTCCCGAACAGGATGCCGGCGATGGCCAGGCCCTTTCCTCGCAATTCTTGCCGCCCCTCCTTTATCAGACTCAAGCTTTTCACGCCATAATAAATCGCGAATGAAGAGCCAATGCCAGCCAGCCAGAAGATACCCAGGGCAAAACTCCTCTTCGCCAGGCGCATGACGGCGTCCTGAAGGTCATCAAATTGTCTCTCCGCAACCTCTTGCCCGAGTGACTCGGGTTCGGGCCCAGCGACCATAGCCAGGCCGCATTCCGGACATCTGGGCAGCCCTTCGATGGGCGATTGGCAGGCTGGACACTTATCGCCTGCGTCCTCCGGAACAGGTTCCTGAGCGGGTGGCGACGCTTCGTTGATGACCTCGCACGCGCGGTCGAAATCGTCCTGACGAACCTGGATTTGAACCGGGCCTGCCACGACGTTGAACCCGGCACCGATTTGTCCGACTCCGAACAGGTGCTGCACACCGGCATTCTTCGAATAGGAGGGAATGCCGGCGCTTTCCAACAGCCCCACAACCGCCACGCGCTCCGCTTCGTCGTTTGGAATGAAGACGGTTCGCAATGCTACCTGGCCCTCCAGGTCCTGATCGATGTCCTCAACCTCCTGATTTTCCTCCACGATCTTGTTGGGGTCGTGCACATAATATTCGTTGTTGCATTTCTTGACAAACTTCTGTGGATAGTCGCGGACGTTGAAGTGCAGATGCTTGCAGACGCCGGTCTCGCTTTGAAAATGTCTGCATGTTTGGCATAAGTTGCTCATGTCAAGATCCCCATTATCAGACGTTAGAGTGGGTTGTCTCCACTGATCTCCAAACCCAGACACAGGTCACCGGATCTGGCCCAAACGATATCCCACCTCGGCAGCCCCAACTGCCTCGGCGTCATTTCGAGCAATTCACTCCCGCCCTCGATAGCGTGCAAGAACACCGGCGCCGCCTCCGCGCCACAATGCGCACACACCGCCCGTTCCGCGCTAATGTTCTCGAGCGATTGCCACACCGGCACGGTCTGGCCGCAGGTCGGGCACGCCAGCGCCCGCACCAGCTCACGCGCCAGGTCGATGGCATCCAGCCCGCCCAGTTTTTGCCTCGCATACTCCGCGACCACGCTCAGCGGCGTCTCCGACGTCATCTGTGGCAGGGGCTCGATCTCCGGCGGCGGCTCGTGCCAGGGGCACTCCGGGTTGATCGGGTAAGTCACCGCGTAGGAGTCATGGCTGAGGCCGTCAAAAAAGTACCCTTTGCCTTGCAGGGTTTCGAGACCGTGCAGCCATTTGACTACCTCCTGCGCTTGCATGGCGCCGATAACCGAGGCCGTGGTCGGGGTGGTCGGAGTGCCGTTGTTGGCCAGTGCCCGCCGTTCCAGCAGCGAGCAGGAGCGGCGCTGGTTGATCTGCTGCCAGTCCGCCTGGCTCATGGTACACTCGTAGCACGAGCTCTCCGGCGGGTTGAAGCCGCGCACGATGCCGTGCAGCACCTCGATGCCGCCGTCTATCCACGGCTTTCCGACTTGTGCACAGGCGGCGTTGACAAACACTCGCGCCTCACGATTGTCCAGCGCGCCGACCACCACATCGGCCCAGCGGAAGATGCCCAGTCCGATATCCGCCAGGATGTTGCCCACCATCGGGATGGGGTGGACTTCCGGGCAGATCTCCTGCATCATCACGGCGGCACACTCCGCTTTGCTCATGCCCTGATTCGAGGCGCGAAACAAAATCGAGCGTGTCAGGTTGCTTGCCTCGATGCAGTCCATATCCACGATGACGACGTGCCTCAATCCGAGCAGCGCGAAGTTCTTGAGCACCTCGTTGCCGAGGGCGCCGGCGCCCACCACCAGAACACGAGCCTTCTGCAAGCGTTCCTGTTGCCACCACTCGATTTTCTCGAAGCGGGCGTAGCGGCCCTCTTCAAGCCCGAGCGCAGCCGGCTCCCGGGGAGTCATCGTTTGTTCGACCCCGCACCGCCTGCGGTAATCTCCGGCTGCAACCGCAACTCGTCCCCCTCGCCCACGCCAACCTCAGAAAAAGTCTGATTGTCCAGAAGTTGTTGGCCAGTCCGCCGGTGGTGCAGCTTGTAGATCATGATCTGGCCATCCGGACTGTTGAGCGGCAGGTTCATGCGCTCGACCAGGAGCGCGATGATGCGGTCGACCGCGATATCGTCCGGCGCTTCCACCTCGCGGCTGCGACTGCCAGAGATATCTGTGACGCGAACATGTAAGGTTGCCATATGTTTCCCTCCTGAGGGGCTAATGGCAGGTTTTAGTACCTGACCAGTTCTTTTCTGCCACCTTTTGGCAAGCCCCGGCTGTCCTATTGTATTCCTAAAATGACAGTCGGGGTAGGACTTTTTGTGGCCCCGCTTTTTTCGAATTTTGAGCTTAGGATTTCCGGCTTAGGTTTATTCTACAAGTAATCCGACAATGACCAAAAAGACAAAACACACGACGATCAGGCCATTCCATGCAATGGCGGCCCATACGGAACCCTGGCCTTGCGTGCCTTTGTCGCGCGCACTCATCCCAAGAACGGCGCCCACAAAACTCGCACCCGCCGACGCAAACAACACCAGACCAAAGAAAGTCTCTGCCCCCTCCGAGTCGGCCATATTAATGAGCACAATGGATACGGCCATCAGCACGGTAGCCACAATGGCCAGGATGAACGACCAGGTGCGCATTCTTCGTTTTGGCGGCGACATTTCTTCGCCCATGCTCACGGCACAATGCGGGCAGTAATGATAATAGGAGAAGACGAAATCGCAGGTTGCGCAGATAGGCGTGCGGCAAATGCAGCAAACGGCAGTGGCCGGCACCTCGCGGTGTGTCACGCACATCGTGCTCACGCCAGAGACCCTCCCTGCTCTTCCCGCCTGATCCGCCGTCGGCTCGCCGTTTGCGCATCCAGGACACTGATATTTTCCCTCCCCCTTCTCTTCAGCGCAGGCGTCGCACACCGGGGCGCTGCATGTTTCACAAAAGTGCTCAGCGGGGAGCTGGCGATGAAAACGACAGTATATTTCAGGGCTGGCCAACATCTCATTTCCCTCCAATCTTGTAAAAGAGATGATTACACGTTTTCCACCAGAGCTCCCAGAACACCTATCATGAAAAGGAAGATGTACACGCCTGCGATGACCAAGGCAGCCGTGGACTGGCCGGCACCCTCCAGTTGCGGGTCCTCTTTGATCATCCGTTTGGCTTTGAGCGCTTTGAAAATGGCCACCGGCTCGAGAATGAAGCCGATGCAGAACAGCCCAACAATGGCACAGGTCAGGGCGTCGCTGGCTTCCTTACACGGAACGGTTGGCCGGTGCTCCGGAACCGGCGGGCGCTTGACCGTCACATATTTGCACTCACCGCAGTACGTCTGCCCCTGAATCTCAACCAAACAGTTGGCGCAGAACCCCTCGGCACAGGCAACACAGCGCTCCACCGCTTCCACACCCGTGTGATTTGTGCATTCCATGACTCTTGCTCCCTCCGTTATTGGGCGCGCGATCAAAATGAATGATGGATTGAATCGAAACCATAGCAGGCCCACATGTCGTTCCTACTCTCTAATAAATAGACACATTGCAGGGTAGTTTTCTCTCAGGTTTGTGGCATTCTCAAGGCTCGAGCTCCGGCTCGCAGCAACATTCTGCCGCATAGACGAGGTCGCAAATCAGTGCCCATCTCCCTTTGTTGGGACCGTCCTTCGCCTGCTGACACTCACAGGCGTCCTCTTTTGCCGGCGCGCGCAAGATCTTTTGCGGACATCGTGGGTCGGTACAGTCATACCAGGTGTCACAAAAGCTCTTGGCCTGGTCCCAGGCAAGGCCGTAGGTGCTGTCAACGGCTGCTTTCTGTTCACATTCTTCTTTGCTGTCATACCATCCGTCAAACTCGTACCCCACGGGGACGTTGTCACACTCACAGGGCAAGCCTTTGGGATAGTCACTCCTGAACCCATCATCAGGCCGGCACACCATTGCCACGAGCGAAAAAACCAAAACGAGCAAAGGGCACCACAGGAGTCTCCTCATCTCAATTGTTCTCACAAAGTTTAGTTGTAGCGTGCGGCAAGCGGAATTCGGCACGCATGCTCCCTGTCATCAGGAGGACTCCTTCGGTTTCAGAAAGTGGCTGCCAGCAAAAGTTGAAAGACCTGGGGTGA
>JBHHXT010000078.1:0-20723 GCA_046757165.1 bacterium
ATGTTAATCAATTTAAGTGCGTTGAATGGCAGCGCAGGTTATGCTTTCGTTTTGGACACTCACACACTCGTGTGGTATCTCGAGGATAATCCGAAACTATCTGAGTCTTGTAAGAAGGCAATCGAAAATACAAACAACCGGATCATCATTTCGATAACCATTCTATTAGAAATCAAGTACCTCCATTCTAAGAAGCGCTTCAAAACAACGCCTGACATTATTGCGGATGACACGGATCTAATGGAATGGAACGGATTGGCTTAATTAATTAACCTGATTCCCTAGTTTTCATCCAAGATTCAAATCCGCTTAAATCCGTGTCATCCGCTAAATCCGAGTTCCATTCATTTGCATGGATTCCAAAAAACTTGAATTCTTTGTCATGATTGTGCATATTGGTTCATGGTAGGCAGTGTTGATCTCCTAACCCGGACGAGCCGGAACCAGACAGGAAACCAGCGAATTAGCGCTAATGGACGCGAATAGAATCAAGATAATATCGGCGTTTATTCGTGTTCCTTAGCGGTTGTCAACCCTGTGCAGTAAAGTCTTGGCAAAAAACGTCAAGACGTTACAACTCAGCGCCTAATAACCTAAATTCCCCCGCGGGGAAACGATGCATGATCTGAGCAGAATTTTTCTCAGCCTCCTGCCGGTGTTTGCTTTTCTGGCCGGGTTGATCGTTCTGGATAGTTATAAACTGGTGAAGTTGCGTTCTGTTTTGGCTGTCATCGCACTCGGGCTGCCGGTGGCGTTGTTTTCCATGCTGGTTAACAGTTCCCTGTTGAACGTCGCTTCGATTGACCTCACCACGTATTCCAGATATGTGGCGCCGGTTGTTGAAGAATTGCTGAAAGCAATCTGCGTCATCTATTTGATAAAAACCAAAAAAGTAGGGTTTCTGGTGGATGCGGCCATCTATGGCTTCGCCATTGGCGCAGGCTTCGCGCTGGTCGAGAATGTTTATTATCTGTCCACCCTGGAGAGCACAAATCTTCAACTGTGGGTTATCCGGGGGTTCGGAACCGCGGTCATGCACGGCGGCACCACGGCCCTGTTCGGCATCATTTCCAAGAACCTGGTGGAGCGCAAATCTTCGCAGGGCATGCAGTATTTCTTGCCCGCCCTGGCCTTTGCAATCCTGACCCATTCGGCCTTCAATCATTTTGTGCTCCCGCCGCTATTGACCACACTCAGCTTGCTCGTCTTCCTCCCTCTGCTGATCGTCGTCGTGTTTGAGAAGAGTGAAAAAGCCACGCGCAAGTGGCTGGGCGTGGGGTTTGACACCGATATGGAGCTTCTGGAGATCATCACCCGGGGCAAGATCTCGGAAACCCGAATTGGCCAGTATCTGGAATCGATGAAGAGCAGTTTCCCGGGGGAGGTGGTCGCCGACATGCTATGCCTCTTGCGCCTCCATCTGGAGTTAGCGATTCGGGCCAAAGGCATCCTGATGATGAAAAGTACCGGTTTCGAGGTCACGCCCGACCCCGAAATCAAGGAAAAGTTTCAGGAATTGCGCTATTTGGAGAACACCATCGGCAAAACCGGCAAACTGGCGATTCTGCCATTTTTGCACACCTCCGCCCGCGATCTCTGGCAACTGTACTTTTTAGATTGATCGTGAAACAAATATTACGTACTTTTGATTCACCGCACCATATACAAGCCGACATTGTGTTTTTTGGGCAAGGTTTGCGCGACATATTTGGCCACGGATTTACACTGATAAAACACAGATTTCAAGAGACAAGGTATTTGGAACGAATCCGTGGCCCAATGAATTATTTGGTTGCGGCAGAAGGCCCCTCCCAGATTTTCTTTGTTTCCGGCAAGAGAGTATCGAGCCGTGAACCCTGAATGAGTCGCTATGCAAAAGAGATTCAAGAAAGCAATCACCTCCTTGGACCGAATCTTCGATTTTACCGGGGAGTTTACGCAAAAGCATAAGCTGCCGGAGTCCGTTGTTTTTTCGATCAACTTTGCCATCGAAGAGATTTTTACCAACATGGTCAAGTATGACCGGCAAACCCCACACGACATTCTCATCGTGCTCGAAAAAACAGCGCACGACGTGACCATTTCCCTGACCGACTTCGAGGTTGACAGATTCGATGTCACCACAACCGAAGACGTCGATACGACGCAGCCGGTGGCAGAACGAAAAGTCGGGGGTCTGGGTTTGCACCTGGTGAAAAGGGTCGTTGACGACGTCATCTACGAATACAAAGACAAGAACAGCAAAATCACACTGATTAAATGCTTGGAGAAATAGCATGTTTGATATTCGCATCAACGAGGACGGGCGTGTTATGCTGAAAGGGAGACTTGATGCTTCTCAAGCTGACAAGGCGAGAGCCGTGCTCGATACGATCGATAAATCTTGTGTCGTTGATTTCAAAGAACTGACTTATATCTCCAGTGCCGGGTTGGGGGAATTGCTGGGCTTGCAAAAGCGGCTCATGGACGCGGGAGAGGGGCTGACTCTGGTCAATTTCAACGAGCACATCCGGGATATCTTCAGATACGCGGGATTTCATACCATCTTTGAAATGGAATAATCCGCCAACTTTTTGGCGGCTAATTTGTAATTAGGTCAGAAGCGCAATCATGACTGAAGTAGATGACTATCTGGAGGTCAAGAAGTGCCTCGACGGGGATAGCAACGCCTTTGAAAATCTCATCGACAAATATCAGAAGGCCGTTTTCAATGCCGCGTTGCGTATGGTCAGGGACCTGGACGATGCGGAGGACATCACTCAGGCAGTCTTTCTGAAGGCTTACGAAAAGCTGCGGACGTTCAACCCCAAGTTCAAGTTCTATAGCTGGATCTACAGAATTGCCATCAATGAATCGCTCAATTTCATAGAAAAGCACAAGAACTTTGAGGGTCTGGATGCGGCAATGACCTCGAAGGAAAAAACACCTGAGGAACACTATGAGGATATTGAATTGAGTGAAAAAATACAGGACGCCCTGATGGGGCTCAATATCCATTACAGGGCCGTCATTATTCTGCGACACTTCGAACAGCTATCCTACAAGGAAATGAGCTATGTGCTCGACCTGCCGGAGAAGACCGTGAAGTCAAGATTGTTTACAGCTCGGCAGCTTTTGTCAGAAATCTTAATGAACAAAGGTATCGCGGCAAATGCTCGATGAACAAATCAAACAGCTCGTCAATCAGGGAATCGACGGGGATCTTTCAAAGAAGGAGCGTGCAAAGCTCGAGTCCTATCTTCTGGAAAGTCCGGAGGCGAGAAGCTATCTCAAGATGCTGCAAGAGCTCGACAGAACGCTGCGGCAGGTAAAAGCAGAGGCACCCCCACGACACCTTAAGAAAGCGATCATGAAATCTATTGGCCATCGCCAAAGGGCCGGAGAAAGAGCCTCGCCCACTCGGCGGTCGTGGCCGCGCCCGAGAATCAACTGGAGCTACGCGTTCTCCTTTTCGGCGGGAGTGGCAGCGGGAGCGCTTGTGTTCGCACTGCTGGGCACCCGGCTATCTGAAGGAAAGATGGCCAGGAGCAACCTGACAGGTACGCTGCTGCCGGCGCCGAACGCACAACCATTCGAAACCATCATCGACTTGCCAGAGATTGCCGGCAAGGTCGGCTGGACGGCCTCACCAGATGTCGCGGTCGTGGAGCTTGCCTTAGACTCACAGGTCCCGCTTCAGGTGACGCTGGAGTTCGACACCGAAGTCCTCCTGAGCGCCTTCCGCCACCTGGGACCGGGTGCGGTTCAGGTGGACATCAGCCGGAGGAGCTTGAGCTTCATCCACAGCGGCGAGCAGATTCATTCTTTTGCGTTCAAGCGCCACACTCCGTCCGCACCGCGGGTCAACATGAAGATTCTGGCAAACGGCCGTCTGCTCTATGAGAGACTCTTGAACACTGGCGGCAAGCCCGGGCGACCTTGACCCTCAGCACTTGGTCTGGAGGAAAAACCTGACCAACTTTTTTTCTGCTGGTCTGTATTTCGAAATAAAGAGAATAAATCGAATCTAAAATTTTTGTTTCTAACCATCTTGAGGAGGTCCATTATGAGTCAGCCTTCTAAATCATTGTTTGGCAGCGGCAAGAATCGGGTTCTCCTGGCCGCCGTCGTGTTAGCCGTCGTTGTGGTGGGGTATTTCGCCTATACCGGCTTTCCTCCCTCGACTGAGGATGTCAGCGGGACTATCGGCGGCGTCAAAAAAGCAGAGAAGTACCAGGTCGAGCAGATGACTGCCGATGCTGTGCTGTTGGAAAACCCAGAGCTGCAAACCTTGCTGCAAAGCGACAAATTTCAGAGTTTATTGCAGGACGAGGGGTTTCAAAAGCTGATCGCCAACGCGCGCTTTCATGAATTGATGGCCGATGCGAAATTTCAAGAGCTGATCGCCAGCGCCAGGTTTCAAGAAATGATGGCGGATGCCCGCTTCCAGGAGCTGATGGCTGACGCTCGTTTTCAAGAGCTGCTGGCTCAGGCCCAATTCAGGGAGCTGGTTGCCAGGGCGACGTTCCGGGAGTTGTTGGCCCAGGCCCGGTTCCGGGAGCTGGTCGCGACCGCGCAGTTTCAAGAGCTGGTTGCCGATGCCCGCTTTCAGGAGCTGGTTGCGGAAGCCAGGTTCGACGAACTCAGAGCAGAGGCATCCTACAGCGAGCTGATGGCTGATGCACGTTTCGTTGAACTCATGGCCACAGCCCAATTCCAGGAGCTGATCGCCGACGCACGGTTCGTCGAGCTTCTTGCCAATGCCCGGTTTGCTGAGCTGATGGCGAACGCGAGATTTCACGAGCTGATGGCGAACGCCCGCTTCATGGAGCTGGTCGCCACAGCACGATTTCAAGAGCTGATTGCCAACGCCAGTTTCGTCGAGCTCCTCGCCAGCGCCAGGTTTCAGGAACTGATGGCGACCGCCACCTTTCAGGAGCTGATCGCCAGCGCCAGATTCCAGGAGCTGATGGCCAACCTTCAAACCACAGCTCTGATGGCACGCTGAGGCGTGCCGGTTCGCGCACCACATCCGCGAACTGAACCTGAGCGAAATAGAGGAGATTCTGACCCCAGGGCTGGAATCTCCTCTCCTTTTGATCTAGCAAGCGTCCTGGAGTTTTGTAGTGCGACGGCCCGGCCATCACAGGCCGATAGGCTGTAGACTTTTAGTCTGTAGGAAGATGAGAAGAGCTGCGGTTTCGGCGTTTTGATTAGAGCATTGCGCAAAACCTAACAGCCTAATAGCCTACAGTCTAAACGCCTGAATAGGCCTATCTTCGGAGGAGGGACATGCAAAGAAATACGATTCAGCGCTGCTGTTTTTTTTGTGGGTTGATTCTTCTTCACCTCACTTCGCCGCTTTCAGGACAAATCGAAAAACTGACATCCGATAGGCTGAAATTGCTCTACCTGGGCAAGGCACAAGAATACCTCGTTCCCCATCTCGCACGGTGTTTTGAAAATGCGCTCGAGTTTCATCGCCAGACGTTCAATTATGAGCCCAGTGAGGAGGTGACCGTTCTTCTGCAGGATTTCGGTGACTTTGGCAACGGCGGGGCCACCGCAGTGCCAAACAACCTGATCTCCATCGGCATGGCGCCCTTTAGCTATGCCTACGAAACCATTCCAGCCAACGAGCGCATGAACTGGATGATGAACCACGAGCTGGTCCACATTCTCGCCAGCGACAAGGCCGCCCCCTCCGACCGTTTCTTTCGCAAGATTTTTTTTGGCAAGGTCATGGCCGTGCCGGAAGACCCCGTGTCCATGCTGTATGCCTATCTGACCAATCCGCGTCTCTACTCGCCGCGCTGGTACCACGAGGGCATCGCAGTGTTCATGGAAACCTGGATGGCGGGTGGACTGGGCCGCGCCCTGGGGGCCTATGACGAAATGGTCTTTCGCACCCTGGTGCGCGAGAATGGCTATTTCTACGATGTGGTCGGCCTGGAGTCAGAAGGGACCAAAGTGGATTTTCAGGTGGGCGCCAACTCTTACCTGTACGGCACACGGTTCATGACTTACCTGGCCTACCACTATAGTCCGGAAAAGCTCGTTCAATGGATTTCCCGCGCAGACAACAGCAAAGCCTATTTTTCATCGCAGTTCAAGAAAGTCTATGGCGTCTCCCTCAACACGGAATGGGCAAATTGGCACAAATGGGAGCAAACCTGGCAACGCGCCAATCTCGACTCGATCCGCAAGTTTCCGACGACCGCCTATCGCGTCGTGTCGAACCAGACTCTGGGGTCTGTTTCGCGTTCCTATTTCGACGCCGACAATCACAAACTCTACACCGCCATCCGCTACCCCGGGCAGGTGGCGCACATCGCGGCCATCGACGTGGAGAGCGGTGAGCTGGAAAAAATATGCGAGATCAAAGGCGCGGCGCTGTTTTACGTCACCTCCCTGGCCTATGATCCGGAGTCGGCGACTCTCTTCTACACCACGGATAACAACGGCTGGCGTGACCTCAATGCCGTGGTTTTGACCACGGGCAAAAAGCAACGGCTCATCAAAGACGCCCGCACGGGCGACCTCGCTTTCAACCGCGCGGACAAATCTCTGTGGGGCGTGCGCCACTACAACGGCATCTCGACCCTGGTGCGGATTCCAGCCCCGTATGAAGAATGGAATCAGATTCACTCCTTTCCGTATGGCCAGGATATCTATGACCTCGATGTGGCGCCGGATGGCTCCGCGGTCACCGCGGCTCTGATCGAGGTCACCGGCAAGCAAAAGCTGATCAAGATGAATATCGAAAAGTTGATGACCAACGGCAGTACGGCCCCGCCCTATGAGGTGATTTTCGATTTCGAGAACAGCTCGCCAGCGGATTTTGTTTTTTCTGCTGACGGCCGCTACCTGTTTGGGTCGTCGTACTATTCGGGTGTGTCAAACATCTACCGCTACGACTTCGAGCTGGACGACATGTCGATTCTGAGCAATTGTGAAACCGGTTTCTTCAGGCCGGTGGTGGTGTCGCCGGACTCCCTGGTGGTCATGCGGTATTCCGCCAGCGGCTTCCAGCCGGTGATGATCGCTCACGAGACCGTTGACAATGTCAATGCCATCAGGTTCGCCGGTAATGAAGTGGCAAAAAAACATCCGGTCGTGCAGAGCTGGCGGCTCGGCACACCGGCCCGGATCAACCTGGATTCACTGGGCACCTCGAGGGGGAAGCACAGGACCTTCGCGGACATCCGTCTGGCCACCGTCTATCCGGTGGTGCAGGGGTATAAAGATTTCGCCGCTGTCGGGCTGAAGTTCAATTTCGCTGACCGGTTGGGGTTCAGCGGCTTCGAGCTTGCGGCGACCTATTCTCCGGACCGGGATTTGCCTTCCGATGAACGTGCCCATGTGAAATTCAATTTTCACCACTGGAATTTGAGCCTCAGCGGCACGTACAACGGCGCCGATTTCTACGACCTTTTTGGCCCAACAAAAACGAGTCGAAAGGGGTACTCGCTGGGCTTGCATCATAAGAGCACGCTGCTCTATGATGAGCCGAAGACCCTGCACTGGGATTTCGACATCACCGGCTATGGTGGCCTGGAAAGGCTGCCAGACTTTCAGAATGTCTCCACGACCTTCGAGGAGCTGCTCACCGCGCGAACCGGCCTGCTCTACTCCTTTACGCGCAAATCTCTTGGTGCGGTGGACGATGAAAAAGGTGTGGTCTGGGAGCTGGTCAGCCACAACACCTACGTGAATAAAACCTTTGTTCCGCGGGTGTTCACCAACTTTGCTTACGGGGTTTTGCTGCCGCTCGACCACTCCTCTCTCTGGTTGAGAACGTCAGCCGGACATGCGTTTGGAGACCGGGACGATCCCTTTGCGAATTTCTTTTTCGGGGGCTTCGGAAACAACTGGGTGGACTATTTGAACGAAAAGCGCTACCGGGAGCATGACAGTTTCCCGGGTCTGGAGATCAATGAACTCGGTGGCAAGACCTACGTCAAGGCCATGCTCGAGTGGAACTTGCCCCCGTTGCGTTTCCGCCGTGTTGGCTTTCCGGCCTTTTATGTCAACTGGGCGCGGCTGGCCCTGTTTTCATCTGCCGTTGCAGGCGTGAGCCGGGATTTCAAAGTTGCGGACCGGACCACCTTCTTCAACCTCGGCGGACAACTCGATTTCAGCCTGGTTTTGTTTTCCAACATGCACTCGACCCTTTCGATCGGCTATGCGGTTGCGGTTGAGGAAAACCAGTCCCCTGACCAGGCCGCCGGCGAATTCATGGTCTCGCTGAAAATTCTGCAATAACGCACTGCAAAAAACTACATTTTTGGGGAACCCTCCACTTTCCTCGAGCGTTTCTAATTGATGTAATTCTTACCTCGACCTCGCGTCGACTTTTGTTCTAAGCTTAATACAATCAGCCTGTTCTGGACAAACGTTAGTTGACAGTGTTTTGCAACAACCATTAATGAAATGAGGGTAGGTTATGTTAAAAGACGGTAAAGTGATGATCGAAGCAAAAGGATTGAGCAAGTACTATGGCCCTTTTGTGGCGATAAAGGACATTACTTTTTCCATCCCGGAGGGCAACATCGTCGCCTTTCTCGGCCCCAATGGTGCGGGCAAGTCGACGACCATGAAGATTCTGACTGGCTACCTGGCGCCAAGTGAGGGGTCTGCTGCCATCGCCGGTCTGGACATTCGAAGCGACCGGATCGAGGCGTGTAAGAAGCTTGGTTATTTGCCTGAGAACGGGCCTTTGTACCAGAACATGACACCGCTCGAGCTGCTGAACTTCTTTGGCGAGGCCCGCGGGATTGAACCGAAAAAGCTCGAGAGACGAATTGATGCAATCGTCGAACAATGCGCCCTGCAGCTTGTGCTGGAAAAGCCCATCGACAAACTCTCGCGCGGCTACAAACAACGCGTGGGGCTGGCCCAGGCCCTGTTGCACGACCCTGCCGTCCTGATCATGGATGAGCCCACTGCCGGTCTGGACCCGAACCAGATTCGCGAATTTCGCACAAACATCAAGAAGTTAGGCAAAAAGAAGACCATCATGATCTCGACGCACATCCTGCAGGAGGTGGACGCTATCGCCGACTACGTCCTGTTCGTCACTGACGGTAAGTTGGTTTTCACCGGTACGCCGGGTGAGCTGAAGGAAAATGGCTCGCTCGAGGACCCCTTCTACAAACTGACCAATCAGGGCAAGCCGGTGACAGCAAAAAAGGAGGTCTCGGCATGAACATCAAGCTACAAAACATAGAGGTGACCATCAACTGGAAGGTGGTGCAGGCCATCGTCAAGCGCGACCTGCGCATCTATTTTTCCAACCCCACCGGTTACGTCTTCATCACGCTTTTTATCTTTCTGAGCGCTGCTGCAGCCTTCTGGCAGGAGCGCTTTTTTATGAACAACCTGGCCAATCTCGACCAGCTCAACCAGATGTTCCCGCTCTTGCTGCTGTTTTTTGTGCCCGCTCTGACCATGGGCGTCTGGGCCGATGAGCACAAGCAGGGCACTGACGAGCTTCTCTTGACCTTGCCCGCCTCCGACCTGGAAGTGGTGCTGGGCAAGTATCTGGCGACACTGGGCATTTACACCGCTTCCCTGATTTTGTCTCTCAGTCACATTCTGGTTTTGATGTGGCTCGGCAGCCCGGATCTCGGGCTGATGTTGGGCAATTACATGGGCTACTGGTTTCTTGGCGCCGCTTTGATCGCCGTGGGCATGCTGGCCTCTTTGCTCACATCAAACATCACCATTGCCTTTATTCTGGGCGCCATCTTTTGTAGCTTTTTTATGCTTGTCAATGTGTTTGGCCAGGTCATCAGCCAGGCGGTTCAGGATCTGATTTCATCAATCGGCGTGGTCGTCCATTTTCGCGATTTTGCCCGCGGCGTGGTGAGTTTCTCAGGCGTCCTTTATTTCCTTTCGGTCACGGGCGTGATGCTCTATATCAATGTGCTTCTCATCGGCCGGCGCCACTGGCCTCTGGAAGCAGATGGCTACAGGATGTGGGTGCATCATCTCGTGCGCTCTGTCGCCATCGTGATTGCGCTCATCAGCGTGAATGTCATGCTGGTTCGCGCCAGCATGCGTCTGGACGTGACGGCCGAGCAACTGCACTCGCTCTCCGATGAGACCGAGGACTTGCTCGACGAATTTCCTGAGGACCGGCCCGTGTTCATCGAGGCGTTCATCAGCAAAGAGGTGCCGCAACAGTATGTGCAGACGCGCTCGAATCTGCTTGGCTTCCTGCAAGAGATGGACGTCGTCGGTGGCAGCAAGGTGCAGCTCATCATCCGTGATACCGAGCCGTACACAAAAGAAGCCCAGGACGCGCGCGAAAGATTCGGCATCACCCCGCAGGAGATTCCGGACCTGGGTAGCGCACGCGCGGCCACGATTCCAACGTTTCTGGGCGTGGCCTTTAAGTGCGGGGCCGAGGAGCAAGTGATTCCGTTTTTCGACCGCGGTTTGCCGGTCGAGTATGAGCTGGCGCGCAGCATCCGCGTGGTCGCCAGAACCGACCGCAAGAAAATTGGCGTGCTCACCACGGAGGCGAAGCTTTTCGGCGGCTTCGACTTTCAGTCCTTCCGCAGCACCCCGCCCTGGCCTGTGGTCGATGAACTGAAGAAGCAGTACGAGGTGGTTCAAGTTTCAGCCACCAGCCCGATCGAAGAGGAGCTGGATGGCTTGCTGGTGGCGCTGCCGTCTGCGCTGCCACAGGAGGAAATGGACAACCTGAAAGCGTACATTCTGGCCGGCACGCCGACTTTGCTTTTGCTCGATCCATTGCCGATAACCAATATTGGGCTGGCGCCGTCCGAAAAGTCCGGCTCGAACGTCAACCCATTCATGCGCAACCAGGGCCCGCCACCGAAACCAAAGGGCAACATTCATGGATTCCTGGCCGACCTGGGCGTGAGCTGGAACAAGGCACAGATCGTCTGGGACATGTACAATCCTCACCCCGAGTTCGCACAGTTGCAACCGGAAATCGTTTTTGTTGGCAAAAGCAGCAACGCAGAGGCGTTCAACCCCGAGCACCGCGGCAGTGCGCAGCTCCAGGAGCTGGTGTTCCTTTTCCCGGGCTTCCTGAAAAAGTCCGCCAGCGCCAATTTCACCTTCACGCCCCTGATCAAGACGGGCGAGCAATCCGGCTCTCTGAATTATTCGCAGCTGGTGCAGCGCAGCTTCTTCGGCACCCAACTCGTCAGCCCGCGCTTCGGCCGGCGGCCCAACAGTCTCGACTACACGGTCGCGGCACATGTGCAGCGGGAGATAACCCCGGAAGATTCTACCGAAACGCCCAGGAAGGTCAATCTGATCGCCATCGCCGATCTGGATTTTATTTCACAGGACTTTTTTGAAATCCGCAAGCGCGCGGTCGGAAATTTGAACTTCGATAATGTGTCATTTTTTCTCAACTGCATGGATGTCCTGGTCGGTGATGAATCGTTCATCGCCCTGAGAAACAAGCGTGTGAAACACAGAACCCTCACACAGGTCGAGGAACAAACACGCAAGTTCATCGAGCAGCGCAACCAGGAGGAACAAGAAGCGGAAGCGGAAGCGTCGCGAGCCCTGGCAGAGGCGCAGCAACGGTTGAACGAGCGCGTCAATGAAGTTCGCCAGCGCACCGACCTCGACCAGCGCACCAAAGACATCATGGCCAACAACCTGCAGGCCGTTGAACAAAAGAGGTTTGACGCCATGAAAGCAAGCATCGAGGCACAAAAGGAAGCGAAAATCAACTCCAGCAAAGAGAACATGGAAGCGAAGATTCGCAGCATTCAAGGAAACATCAAGATCTTTGCTGTTATTCTGCCTCCGATCCCGGTCTTTGTATTCGGTGTTTTGGTTTTCATCCAACGGCAGAAGCGGGAAAGAGAGGGGGCGCTGGCGGCAAGGAGATTGCGAAGTTGAGCGGCATCCTAATGCAGCAAAGCTGCAAATGAATGGAACGCGGATTTGACGGATAGGACGGATTGACACGGATCTGATTTTGGGTGAACACCAAAAAATTCATGAGCCACATGATCCCTATTCCACTGACTTCGACACATCCGTTAAATCCGTCTTATCCGTGTTCCATTTTTTGCCCTTTGTTGCAAAAGATCGGAGGTAATAACATAGAGATGAACAGGATAACCAGGAGAACAAGATGAACGAACTGAAGAAAACCATCATCTTCGGCGGTGGCGCCGTCGTGCTCGCCTTGCTGGCGTTTGTCACCGCGCCAAGCAGGGTGACACCGGATGCCTTTCTGGATAAAGACGAACCGTTCTTCCCGGAATTCACTGATCCCAACATTGCCACCACTCTTGAAGTCATCGATTTCGATGCGGAAACCGGCGAGGCCAAGCCATTCAAGGTGACGTTCAAAGCGGGGAGATGGACCATCCCGTCGCACCATGATTATCCGGCTGACGGCAAGGAGCGGCTGGCAAAAACCGCAGCCAGCATCATCAGTTTCAAGAAAAACGAATTTCGCTCCGACAATGTCGCCGACCACCAGGCGCTCGGGGTGATCGATCCACTGGACGAGAGCAACGCCTCCCTCGAGGGGCGCGGCCAGCGCGTGACGATCAAAGGACAAAATGACCAGATCCTCGCCGACTTGATCATCAGCAAAGAGGAGATCGAAGGGAAAGAAAAATTTCGTTTTGTCCGCCTCCCGGACCAGAAACGAGTCTATGCTGCCCGCACCGATATCGATATCTCAACCAAATTCAGCGACTGGATTGAAGCGGATCTGCTGAAAGTCGAGAAAGACAGGATAAAGGAGGTCACCATCCGGGACTACTCCATCAATGAGCGCACCGGCAGCCTGCGGAACCGGGACACCGTTGTTTTGACCCGGGACGGAAGCGATTGGTCGATGAAAAAACTCCCTTCCGATAAGGAGATTAACACGACCAAGATCAATGACCTGGTGCGGGCGCTGGATGAATTGTCCATCGTGGGTGTGCGGCCAAAGCCGCAGGGGCTTTCGCTCTCCTTACGGAAAATGGAAAGCGAGGACATGAAACTCACGCACGAAGCCATGCTTTCCTTGCAGTCAAAAGGGTATTACTTTACCCGCGACGGCCAGCTCGTATCCAACGAGGGTGAGATTCAAGCGCATACCAAAGACGGTGTCATCTACACGCTCCGCTTTGGCGAAGTGGTTTACGGTTCAGGGCTGGCGGTGACGGCCGGGACCGAATCCGAAGAAGGCGAGGAAAAAGGATCAGGCGAAAACCGCTACCTGTTTATCAGCACTCGCTTCGATGACGGCGAGTTCCGGGAGCCGCCGAAACCACCGAATACCGACTTTGCCACCAAGCCCGACAGCTTGTGGACCGACGCAGACAGAGAGAACAAAGAGAAGCAACGAAAATGGGATGAATGGAAGCTCAAAATGGACACCGGACAGGAGCTTTCTGACAACCTCAACGAGCGCTTCGCAGGATGGTACTACGTCATTTCCTCCAGCAGTTTTGACAAGCTGCATTTGAAACGCAAGGATCTGCTCGAGGACAAAAAGAATGATACATGATCCAGGCGCTTGAATCAGCGTCCACCGACAGTTTTAACGATATTGGATCCACACGGATTAACTGAACAAATTTCCGTGTGGAGTATTTTACCTTTTTCTGCCCGCAGGGCCATGCGCATTTTGTTTGTGTTTTTTCAGGCGGGTTCGTATATTTTCTACCATGAATCATCGACACCAATGAGCTTGACGAACACCTGCACGGTATCATGAAAGTTAAAGAAACGACCTCAACCTACCTGACACGGAAACGTCCTTTCACCTACCAGGACTATCTGAAGCTACCCGAAGATGATTTCCGCTATCAAGTCATAAACGGGGGGCTCGTTATGACGCCATCCCCCATCACAGCTCACCAAAGGGTATGCGAGCGCATTGGCTATGAACTCAGCAAGTATGTTGAAAGGACAAAGACCGGTGAAGTTTTGCGCGCTCCCATGGATGTCGTCTTGAGTAAAGAGAACGTTTACCAACCGGACATTCTGTTCATTTCGAATGACAATAGCCAGATCGCTCGAGAAAACAACATCGACGGGGCGCCGGATTTGGTGATCGAGGTGCTTTCGCCAGCGACCAGCACCTATGATTTGATCTCCAAGAAGGAGAACTACCAGAAATACGGCGTCGAGGAGTACTGGATCGTCGACCCGAAACAGGAGTGGATCGAAGTCTACTGCAATGACCACGGCGAGTTCAAGCTCGAATCTCGCCTCGAAAAGGAAGGGACCGTCAAGTCAAGGCTGTTGAAGGGGTTTCAAGTAGACATGGTCCACGTGTTCAGGCGCTGAAGACAAAAACCTCCTGAGGTCGAAACCGGGCACAGGTTGCTGGTTTCCTGACCTCCAATCCCCCACAAAACTTCTACTAAATTTGAATACGTGCGAAAATAGAATAGCCTTCCGAAGGAGTGAACCTTCGGAAGGCTATTGGTTCCACCTCGCAATCGAGACGATTGCGCTATTTGACCAAAAGCATCTTGCGTGTGAAGACCAGATTGTCGCTCTTCATCCGCACGAAGTAAATGCCCGCAGCAACCTGCTCTCCCTTCTCATTATGGCCATCCCATAGGATGCTGTAGCTGCCAGCCTGCCGCACGCCGTCAAACAAGGTCCGGATGCGTTGTCCCAGCATGTTGTAGACCTGCAAAGAGACAGGTCCCGTTCCGGCAACATCATAGTTGATGACCGTACTAGGGTTGAACGGATTCGGATAGTTCTGCGACAACTGGAAGGCTGTTGGCAGTGTCATGCCACCGTCCGGAGTTTCCACATCCGAGATCACATCGAGCAAACGCGGCAAGTGGAAGTCGATGCCATCCGCTATCCCCGGGCTGGTCACGGTCACCTCACCGGCTCCGGAGGGGATGTTATCTGCAAACGGGATAAATGATGCCGGATCGCCGCCGCCTAAGAGGAGCCGGAACAAGAACGAAAACAGGTCAAACTCTGCGAGATCGGGCACCACGATCTGGTCCGGATAATAAAGGTCTGCAAACAACTCAATATTTAATTGTCCGAGCAGGTCGTCTCCCGAATCCAGCAGTCCGAAGAGCAAGGCCAGCGGGTCGCCTCCGAGGTCGCCGGCGAGGTCCAATTGTTCCAGCAGCAAGAATATCTGAAACAGCGAGAATGTGCGCACATAATAGGTGCCTGTGCCCAGACCCGGGATAAAATATTCTCCGGGCTGAGACGCAGAGCCGGCCGAAAGCGTGGTTGCAGCGAGCTGACCCGGAGGCAGTACTGGAAACCCACTCAAGCCAGCAGAGACAACGTGACCGGTGCCATCGTAGGCGAGAACGAGAACCCCATTGAGCGGCACAGAGCCGTCGAGGTTGGTCACCATGCCGCGAATGACGCCCAGAGCGGTGGCGAGGTTGATGTCAGCAACGGTCGCGGCCCCTGCTGTGACGGCCACAGGCGTGGAATTGGCCGCGTCAAATGTCGTGCCGCCGCCATGATAGGTGACGGAGAACGCCGGCGCGACCGGCAACGCCGCCACCTTGTAGCTGCCTGGTGGCAGGCCGAATATCTTGAATCCGCCGGAAAAAGTCGTTTCAGCACCGCCCGCAACCGCTCCGCTCGTGGCCTCATAAGCGACAACAAAGGTTGTGGATAATGAATCCGCCCCGACCGGAAACCCCGGCGCGATATTGACAAAGCCTTCAATGCTTCCGGCGCGCACCATGTTGAAATCAATGTCAGGCGTTACGACCGGAGCGGTGACCAGGACCGGGGTCGCCTCCTCGGGCGTGGCTGCGCCATCATAGAACTGTGGCAGGTAGAGCACGAGATCTTGCGGGTTGAGGGTGTCAGCCGGTACAACCAGACCCAGAAGGACAAACGTGCCGCTCGGCAGGGGCGCCACGACATATTCGCCGGTTGTGCTGTCAAAGACAGGAAAGGCGATTTCCGGCAGCCCCGTCTCGACATTGAACGCGAACACAAGGCCGGTCCCCACGATGGGCGTCACCCCATCGGTGGCTTCGACAAACCGCCCGCTGATGGCGCCAGCACGGTCGAGGACAAAATCGATCCCCTCGTGCGTTTCAGGTACCGTGACCTCCACGGGGGTCGCCTGATCCAGATCAAAAATACTCTGGACATTGTCATAGTATTCGTCGATGACCATCTCCTCGAGTGGGACGTCTCCACTTAGAAGGGCGGTCAAGAGCGAAACCGTTCGCAAGATGTACGGCCCGGGGGACAAACCAGTAATGGTGTAAGTACCGGAAGCATCCGAAAAGGCCACGCCAAAATCGATGGCATCAAAAAAGAACTTGCCTAAATTCTCAGCGTCCACTCTGACCGCAATCACCAGCACGGAATCGAGCGCGGTGCCGGCATCATCGGTAATGGTTCCCGAGATGCCGCCAGCGGTGTCCAGCTCGAAGTCGATGTCCGGGATCGTATCCAGGTCGACGGCGGTAACCGGCGTGGCCAGGTCTGAGGTCGGGGCGTCATCGAAGTACTCTCCGCGGACACCCGGGGCGTCGGGGGACAAGAAGCTGGTGAAGTTGTCGGCATAGACAACATAGTCGCCCGCATCCAGCCCCTCGACGATGTACTCGCCGAAGACGTCGGAAACACCAAGTCCCTGAATCGTGGTGTCGGCAACGTTGAAGGCGAAAACAAAAGAGAGAAACAGCGGGCCCGACGGGCCGGTGACGGTTCCCGCGATCGCTGCCCCCTGCGGTGCATCCGGTGCGGCCTCGAGGCTAAAGTCGATGTTCGTAAGCTCGGTGTCGAGTGTTGGAATGTCGACCACATCGGCGCTCTCGAAATCCGGCTTGTTGTCAAAGAATTCTGGCAGAAACCCGGCAACCAGGGCCGCAATCTTGAACATGCCGGTTGTGGGAAGATTGAAGGTGTAGGCGCCATCGGCATCCGTCACGGTATCCACTTCACGGGGAAGACCAAACGGGTCGACGCGGAAGATGGCGAAATGCACGTTTTGGCTCCCGATCGGCGTCGTGCCGTCAGCCTGAAAAATGTGACCGCTCACGGTGGCGCCTTGCAGCAGGTCGAAGTCGATGCCGCCTGCCTCCCCGCCCTCGGGTACGGTCACCAGGGTTGCATCGCGCCAGTTCCGAAAGCCATTCAGGGGAACATCATCAAAAAACTCATCGACATAGCGGCTGTGCGTCAACACGCGGTAGTCAGCCGCCGGCAAATCGACAATACTGTAGTTGCCCGCCGCATCAACCATCGCATGGCCGGCCGGGAATCCGTGCACGGTGAATGCGACCACTTCGACAAAACCTGTCGGTGCGGCCCCCTCGATGGTAACGGTGCCGGCAATCGATCCGACCGCGGACGTTGACTGAAGGAGGTCCCGTTGTGATTTCAACCTCCTTGTCAGTTCCGCCAGGTCCACGCCCTGCGCCATGGCGTTATCGATGGCTTTCACATAAGCCGCCATTTTCTGCTCAACCGGAAAGTCACGCATCTTTTGCCGGAAGATTTCATCCATCTTCGCCTGCTCGACGTGCGCTTTCACGCCCTGCAGAAACATCTCGTTGGCTTTTGCAAGCTCGAGCTTTTCTGTGATTTCCTTGTTTGCGGCGACCTTGCCAAAGGACAATGCGCCATCCTTGCCAGCACCGAACGCCTGACTCAACGCCACAGCCAGAAACAAAAAGCCAGCCAACAGCAGGTATGCTGACTTTCTGAACGCTCCATCCTTAACTTTGTTTGTCATAACGCCTCCTTGTTATTTGGTTGATTGGATTGAATTAGTATTGTTCCGTGTGGAATAAATAAATTATCTGTGGGTTTCTTCAATCAGTGGGTTCATATATTTAGTTGGTTCCGGCTTCGCCGGCGTGAGTATTTCGCATCAGGGTGAAAGTAAATAGGATTTAACAATTTATCAAGACAAAAATCATAAAGAAATGTTAACAATCTTAGTATCGATGAATGAGCTTGAAGCGACCCATTCCTGCTTTGTCCAGGAAAACAAACCTTCGGTCCATGTTCTTATAGTACCAGATTTCATAGTAACGGCAGGTCTGTTCGTACCGGAGGCGGTGTTGCTCTGACGGCGGTCCGTGCAGAATGTAAATCCGGCCGCGATCGCTGTCGCATCCTGATTGCGCCAGGACAAAGTTCGAGTAGTGTTTGACGGCGTAGTCTACGCGCTCCTGGAACAATTCTCGCAGCTCATTTCTTTCGGTTTCCGGAGTGGGGTCGCGCTGCTGCCAGAACTGCTCGAGCCGCTGCACCCGCTCAGCTTCACCGGCGTTCATCAACGCCCTAAACTCGTCGCGGCCAGCTATGTAGCGCATGGCAGACAGGGTGTAATTGGCGCGCTCCTTTTGCAGGAAGAGCGGTGACGGCTCCCAGTGTTGAATCTCGAAATGCGAACGGGCGCTGCCCTTATGCCCGCCTGCGCGTGCCTCGACGACCAGAATGTATTTTCCCGGCCACCAGACCAACTGTCTGAGTGGAATCATTTTGTTCAGCCTGCCGTGCCGCATGCGGACGGTTTCGTCTCGATTCAGAAGGCGGTCCCCGGTCTGATTATAGATGCGGTAGTTGAGCCAGACCGAGTCCCGGGCAGAAGAATAGATCTCGAAATAAGCCCCGAATTCCGAATCCACCTCCTGCCAGGTCCGGAGCAGATTCGGAGAGCTCAGGACCAGGCCGTCCCCGTCGTACTCCCGCCTGTCGACAAAAGCCAGGTCGCTGAGCACGACCGGTTCTGAAAAATCATCGACAACAACGCTCTTCCTGCAAACCAGGTTGCGGTCTGTTTCCAGGTCGGTGAACTCGATGTAAAGCTGGTAGCGCCCGGCGGGCAGGCTGAACCGCCAGTGGGTGCGCGTGACATGTTTCCTGGAATTTGTCTCTTCGTAAACCGCGGTTTCCAGGCCGTCCCGGTCGATCGTGCCCGCGACTCGCTCGCCAGCAGCGTTCAGGAGCTCCACCACAATTTCGTATTCTGCCAGATAACGCCCGCCCTGCAAGCGAAATTGCAGCAGGTCATGGACAAATTCGACAAATATATTGAGCACGGCCGTTTCGCGATCCTGCGTGGCAAAGACGAAGGTATCGCAGAGAAATTTCGGTCGCTCGCGCTCAGTCTGAAAGGTAACCTTTGCTTCAATCTGGTCCGGCCTTAGATGAGCAGAAACTGAGTAGAGAGGACTGACTGATAAAGTCACAGCAGCAAGCAGCGTGAATAACCTGCACATGGATCCGTCCCGAGTTTTGTGAAGCCACAGCCACAGTTGTGACACCTATTATCGTCCCCTACCTGGCCGGTCTAAACGCCGGATGCGGTTATTCTGCCCAGATTTTTCGAATTTGGAGCTTCAGATTTCGGATTTAGAATTTCCGGTTGTCAAATCCCGCGCCTTCTGCGGGGCTCATCGCCTGGACTTTTTCTTGACATTCTCGTCACGTTTCGCTACGTTTTATCAATCCCTATCTCCAACGACGATTTCCACTCTCGATTGCATGCATCTGCGGCGGCGACCTCTGATTCTCAGGAAGGGAGAAAGCGATGTAATTGTCAAACGGTTTATTTGCCGAATGCACCCGAGTGAAAATATTCAAAGGTTCGATGAAGTTCCCCCGCCGGGAGCCTGGGAGGGGTTAGTACCTGACGAGTAATCTTTTGCAACTTTTTGGCAAGACTTTTTGCAGCCCCAGTCTCTTTCGAAATTGGAGTTTACGCCCCAAAATCCAAAGGACTTTGGGCTTCTTTAATGGTTGTGCTTTTTACCGTGTGCGTATAGATCATCGTGGTTTTGATATCACCATGACCCAAAAGCTCCTGGATGGTTCGAATATCATAGTTGGCTTGCAGGAGATGACTGGCAAAACTGTGTCGAAACGTGTGGGCGGTGGCGGGCTTGGTTATCCGGGCCTTATAAACCGCCTTCCTGATCGCCTTTTGGACATGAGTCGGGTGCAGATGGTAGCGTTTTCGTTCATCGGTTTCGGGGACGAGTGTCAATGCTTTCGCCGGAAAGAGCCATTGCCAGATAAATTCTTTTGCGGCACTCGCGGATTTTTTCTCGAACGCGCCAAACATGAACGTGCCATGATAATCTGCTTGCAGATCTTTCTGATGCAAATTATGCACGCGACGAATTTGGTCTTTTAGCTCATCCAAAATGGCGTATGGAATCGGCACGGTTCTGTCTTTTTGTCCTTTGCCGTCATGCAAATCAGCAAGGAGCTGGTCCCAGGCGGCCTGTTGCGGGGTCAAAACCCGCGAAGATTGCTCTGGCAGTTCCTGGTTTCGAACAGCCGCCGGTGTGGGTGAGTCATGCGCAGCATCATGCTCGGGAAAAGCATAATACAAATTGATGGCATGACCAGCCTCTTTTTGCTGCCGCACATTTTGACCTTTCTCATGCAGCTTTTTGATAAACAGCGGCAACGAAGCGCGCCGGTTGGGAGCATGGTGGTATTTGTTGCAAAAATCAAGATAGAAGCGCAGCCATTTCAAGTAGGTGTTGTGGCTGTGTCGCGGGACCTCACGCTGCGTCAACAGGCGGGTATATTCGTTTTTCAACTGCGCCGGTATCTCGAGCATCGGACTTATCCAGTTTCCCGATATCGCCCTCTGTGGGGATGTTATGCAGTTAGCTTTCTTGCTATATACGGATTTTTGGTTGCAAGTCAATAGAAAAACTGTAACCATTGGGGAGATAGCGAGAAAACTATGGAATTATTTGTTGGCTCCGACGCTTCGCGCCCGCCAACGTGGCGCTTCAGCGGATAAACCG
>JBHHXT010000079.1:0-20558 GCA_046757165.1 bacterium
ATGATCCCTGCATTGCTGATCGGTAGAGAGGGCAGCGTCGGCTTCCCCAACAAGAATGTGTATCCGGTCCTGGGGCGGAAGCTCATGGAGTATCCGTTGCTTGCAGCGAAAAACGCCACGTTGGTGGATGAGGTGTACGTCTCCACCGACAGTGAGAGGATCAAGAGAATCACCAGGGACCACTTCGCGAAGGTCATCGATCGTCCGGCTCACTTGTGTACGAAAGAAGCTCTGGGTGAGGACGCTTTTCAGCACGCCTACCAAAACATAAAAAATGAGACGGGCAAAGATATCGAAATGATCGTGTTGCTGTTCTGCAACGCGCCGTGCGTCCTGCCGGCGCAAATCGATGACGGCATACGCGTCCTGCGGGACCATCCCGGTTATGACTCAGCGGTGACCGTCTCCCGCTACAACATGTATTCCCCGGTGCGTGCACGCAGGATTGGCGAGGACGGGCTGCTGCACCCTTTCATTCCATTCGAGAATTACCCGGCCGACATGGCCATCAATTGCGACCGCGACGCGCAAGGAGATGTGTATTTTGCCGACGTCTGCCTTTCCATCGTGCGGCCACATTGTCTCGATGATCTGGACTACGGCATTTTGCCGCAGAAATGGATGGGGCGCAAGATCTATCCCATCAAACAATGGGGCGGCCTGGACGTCGACTATGAGTGGCAGATTCCGCTGGTCGAGCACTGGTTGCAACGGCATGGATTTGCAGAGAAACGGTGTCCCGACAAGTTAAAGATAGATTTGGGAGACACAGAAAAAATCCACTCCTAACCCCTCCCAGGAGGAGAACTGCGCGTCTTCGGCGCGGCCCTGTAGTCCGGCCGCAGGGCGTGAGATTCCCCTCCTGGGAACCTGGGAGGGGCCAGGGGGTGGCGCTAATTCTATAACAGGTCAGAATATTCATGTGGATTGTGGAACGATATAATTGAGACTTAACCCAACGAGAAATAAATATCTTGCGAAAATCAGGAGATTCTTTTACTACGGTAATCGAAGTTTGCAGGATTATGGGAAATTCTTAGATGAGGCTAAAAACCATGGATTTCGATTTGCCCCATTAAAGGAATTCGTGAAAAAAAGGGAGCATAATGAAAACATAATTGGCCTTCGTCATGATGTTGATTGTTCAATTGATCAGGCTTTCAAAATTGCTGAAATCGAGCACAATGCTAACATACAAGCAACTTATTTTGTTTTGCATACAGCCAAATACTTTTATCAAGACATATCCAAGAATATCTTAAATAAAAAATTGCTAAAAAAATTAACGCATCTGCAGAACAACCTTGGCCATGAAATTGGATTACATGTTGATCTAATGCCCATAGAGTTTAATCATAAAAAGGATCCATTCATGTACTTAAGACGCTTATTAGATTGTCTCAAGAAGAAAGGGATTAATGTTGTGGGTGTTTCTCCTCATGGCAATCTATTTCATCACCTGTATCGAAAAGCCAACTTGGTTCCTACTAAGGATATCAAGAATGATATTTTTGTCAACCCTTACATCGAATTTGATTTGAAAAAGTTTAATCTAAGTTATGAAGCATATAGCCTCGATCATGATATTTATTACAGCGATGCAAGCTTTATAGACCAAAAGAGATGGGATTTTTCGGCTATTGAGAAAAGTTTCTTTACTGTTTCAGAATCAAATAAGCGAACCATAATCTCAACTCATCCAATTCATTGGGCTAATTCCAAATTACACTATTTTACCATTAACTTCATCTTGACTATTGAATATTGTTTTAGATATTTAGCCGAATATCATCAATATAGGAGGGCTAAATGAGAGTATTGAAGAAGCTTTGGATTCGCCTTTTACAATTATTGGCATACAACATACCCGGTGCTACAAGCACAAGAATTAGAATACACAGAATAAGAGGCGTAGAAATCAAGAAGAATGTTTTTATTGGTCAGCATGTACATATTGATAATACTGCGCCTCATAAAGTCTATATTGGAAACAATACCCAGTTGAGTATGAATGTCTTAATCATAACTCATTTTCGAGAATTAGGTCGTGATGATAATACAAAATACTCGGTTTATATTGATGATGATGTTTTTATTGGTGCAGGTGTGATTATCCTTCCAGCAGTTCGTATTGGTAAAGGCTCTGTGATTGCGACAGGTAGTGTTGTAACAACATCTATTCCCGATCATACTTTTGCAATTGGTAACCCAGCTATTTCTAAAGCGAAAGTGGGGAAAGCTCTTCTCGCAGAAACATCCTGGGCTGAATTTATTAAGAACATGAAACCCTTAAAGAAGGCACATGCTCTATCCAAAGAGTCGACTGGGAAGAGTGAGTCGCCTGGAGAAGTCATGAACCACGAAGCGCATGAAGGATACGAAGAAAAATCAACCAGTTATGGATTCCCGCTTTCGCGGAAATGACAGAAAAAGGGGGCTTTTTAGACAGCCGATCGGTGTTCTGGCCGGACCTGGGCGACAAATACACGGTCTCAGACCGTGTAGGATCGGTGCTTGATCATCATACCAATTTTCCCATCTAAAACCTTGCGAAGGTCGCAAGGTGCTTGCTCAAAATACAGATTCCGCAACGAAATACTGGGCTCTCAGTTCCGGCGAGCAGATCGCCTCTCATGCTTGTCAAAACTGAATGAACTTCACAGGAGATAGACATGAGCTTCAAAGTTCTGCTTGTTTATCCGAATTTGCGCGGTATGAACATGCTGCCGCCAGCCATCGGTCTTCTCTCCGCCGTGCTCAAACGCAGTGGCTTTGAGGTTGAACTCTTCGACACGACCTATTATGAGAAGCTGGACGACGACCATGCTGAGGCCGACTCCGACCAGATGAAAGTGGACAAACTCATGGCCCGCCCGTTCAAGATGCCGAAAGAAATCACCATCATCAAAACCAATGTCTTCGAGGACTTTGACAAGAAGGTGCAGTCGTTCAGCCCGGACTTGATTGCCCTGTCTGCCACCGAGGACATGTTTTTGCTCGGCATCAAGCTCCTGCGTAAACTCGGGCCGGGGCGTCCCATGACCATTCTGGGTGGTGTGTTTGCCACCTTCGCGCCACGACTGGCTCTAAGCTATCCGGAGATTGACATCGTCTGTAAAGGCGAGGGCGAGGACGCGTTGGACGCTCTTTGCAAGGCGCTTAGCACCGGCAAACCGTATGAGGATATCCCAAACCTGTGGATCAAACAAAAGGATGGCGTGATCAAGGTGAATCCAACAAAGATGGTCGATATGGATACCAATCCGCTCATCGATATGTCCATCTTCGAAGAGGCCCGGTTCTATCGTCCAATGGCGGGGCGAGTCTGGCGGATGTTCCCTGTTGAAACGCATCGCGGCTGTCCCTACAAATGTACATTCTGCAACTCCCCATCTCAAATGGAGCTGTACAAAAGGGAGGAGGGAAGGTCCTATCTGCGTCGTAAAACATTTGAGAATATGCGCCATGAGCTGCTTTTCTACAAGTATGAGATGAAAGCTGAATATCTTTATTTCTGGGCTGACACCTTCTTCTCGTGGAAGCACAACGAGTTTGAAGCGTTCGCTGAAATGTATGAGGAGATTGGCCTGCCTTTCTGGTGCCAGACGAGAATCGAGACTGTGACCTATCAACGGTTCAAAAGACTGCGTGACATCGGTTGTGCGCGCATTTCCTTTGGTCTCGAGCACGGCAATGAGAAGTTCAGGAAGGATGTCATCAAACGGCCCTACACAAACGACCTGTTGCTCGAGAAGCTCAGGATAGTTAACAGAGTCGGCATTCCGTTTAGTGTCAACAACATCATCGGGTTCCCGTATGAAACGCGCGAGCTGGCCTTTGATACCATCGAAGTAAATCGCTATATCGACGCCGCAGACCGGAACGCTTATGCCTTTACGCCCTTTACCGGCACGCCGCTGCGGGAAACCTGCAACAAACTCGGTCTCACAAAGAAGGACGACATCGTCCACTCCATCTTTGTCAACGGCTCGTTGCTCGAGATGCCGCAGTTTCCGCAACATGAAATCAACGCGGTTTTGAAGACATTCAATATGTATGTCAACTTCCCGAAGTCGCGCTGGCCGGAGATCGAAAAAGCGGAGGCTGACACGCCGGAAGGCAACCGGGTTTTCAGCGAGCTCAAAGACGAATTCGTGGAGCGATTCTGGAACAACGGCAATGGCGCCGGTGCTAGTTTTGAAGATGCCGCCCTTGCTGACACGATGGTGGAATGAGCTGCTTTCGGCGCACATATCGCTTTGTGGTCACGGGGTGTTTTCATTAGATGGAGAAATGGTATGGTTGATTGCATGTTGATTTTCCCACCATTGACTAAGAAAGAGTGCACAGGCGGAAAAGTTATCAATGACAAATATGGCCACCTGCCTCCCCTCGGGATGGCTTACTTGGCGGCGGTAATGATCGATAACGGATTCACTGTGGATCTTGTCGAACCACTCGTTCTCCATCTTTCAGAAGATGACATTGTTGAGAGAATTAGAGAAAAGAAACCCAAAGTCGTCGCGATCAATGCCCTGACCCCCACGTTCAAGAAATCAGTCTCGGTCGCCAAAAGAGTCCGAAGTGAATTTCCAGATACGATCATTTTGGTGGGCGGGACGCATATCACGCTCAAGTATAGCCAGTCGTTGAAAGGAGCCGTGACGGGCATTCTTGACGAGCATCCATGGTTTGATTTTGCCGGCATCGGGGAAGGGGAAATCACGATTGTTGAATTGATGAACTTCTTCAAGAAGCACAGCTTTGACCGGAAGAGAGTCTTCGAAAACGTGTTGGAGATGGACAACATTCTTGGGATCGTCTATCGGGAATGCGGGAGCCACGGGAGAGAAATTTTTACCGGGAAGCGCCCTTTTGTGGACCTTGATGAGCTGCCCCTTCCAGCACGGGACTTGCTCCCAATGGACAAGTACATTCCCTTTCCTGTTCAATACAGGCGTTTGCCTGTTGTCCATCTGTTTGTTTCCCGAGGCTGTCCATGGCATTGCTCTTTTTGCTGCACGCCAGTCACCTGGGGGACCACTGTGCGTTTTAGAAGCCCTGCCAAGGTTGTAGAGGAAATAAAGCATGTCATGGAAAAATACGGGGCGCGGGAAATTTCATTCTGGGACGACACATTTACTGCCAATGCCGAGTGGCTCACCGAGCTTTGCGACCGGATTCAAGATGAGAAAATCGACATCATCTGGAGCTGCTTTGCCAGGGCAAACGATATGAAACCAGCCCTTGCCAAAAAGATGAAGGAGGGAGGGTGCTGGGAGGTTTTTATGGGAATTGAGTCCATAAATCAGGATTCTCTAAATGCGATTCGGAAAGGTCTCAAGCCGAAAATCATTGAAAAAGGGGTCAAGGTCACTCAAGAAGCAGGGATCGAAGTTCGGGGACTATTTATGCTCGGCTTGCCAAAGGAAACACCCCAAAAGGCGCTGAGCACAATTGATTTTGCTATCGAGCTGGATCTGGATTATGCGCAATTCACCTTGACCACGCCACACAAGGGCACAGACCTCTATGCCGAGGCACCAAAATTCGGAACGCTTGTGGTCGATGAGGAGTCTTCCCGAAACACCCAGACCGAAGCTGTATTTGTACCCGAAGGCTACGAGAACGCGGACGAGTTGAACAATATTGTTAAGTTTGCCTACAAGAAATTCTATATGCGACCCCGATATTGGTGGAAAAAAGTCAAAAGCATCAACACTGTTGGCGATTTTAACCGTTACTATCAGGGGTTCAAAATTGCAGCTCGCATGATAAATCTTAGGATGGAAAATTGGAAAAGTGATATGTCTGAGGAAGTTGAAGCAAGTTTACGATCTCACTGAGCCCTTGATTACACTGATAAATCCAAATCTAATCCTCCAGCAGAATGACATTTTCACGACCGGTGTTGTTTACATGCCGGTTGGTTTGGCTAGCTTCGCAGGCGCCTTACGCGCCAGCGGGCTGGACTGTACCGTCGTTGATGCCTTTGGTGAAAGACCCAATCAGTACCGCAAAGAGGGTGACTGGGGTATTCGAGGTTTGACCGCCGACGAAGTATGCGACCGGATTGCCTCCGACTCCAGAGTGCTGGTGGTCTATGCCAGCAATGTGACCTATCATCGTTCTTGCGCCGAGATCGTCAAAAGCGCACGCAAACGCTTTCCTGCGGCCAGCATTGTCGTGATGGAAAACACTCAGGCGGTAACCGCTTATTCTCTGCGCCATGTCCAGGATGAATTCTACGACCTCGGTGCGGACTATGTCATAACAGGGGAAAGCGAGCAGCGGGGGGTGGCGTTGGTCACCGCCCTGTGCAACGGGGGCGTTAACGGCAAACTCGACCTGGACGGCATCGGCTGTCGTGATCAGGGCGCCAGGGTTTATTCGCCGCCCACCAGCCAAATCGAAAATCTCGATGAGCTGGCCTTCCCGGCGTGGGACCTCTTCCCTCTGGGAAATTATTGGCATCTCAAGTATGCACATGGGCCATTTGAAACAGACAAATATCTGCCCTTGCTGACCTCCAGAGGATGCCCATACCAATGCCGGTTCTGCGTTATCCCGGAAACGAACAGCGTCAAGTGGCGGGCCCGTTCAGCACGGAACGTGGTCGATGAGATGGCTGCGCATGTGCAGAAGCACGGTGTTCGGGAGTTCCATCTCGAGGACGTTGACCCTACTGTCAATGAGGCACGCACGCGGGAAATCTGCGAAGAGATTCTTCGCCGCGGCTTGAAGGTTATCTGGAAGATCTGTTCAGGCACAAAGGTGGAAACGATACGTGAAGAGAGCACCATTGAGCTCATGGCCGAGGCGGGTTGCAGGTATATTTCGATCTCCCCGGAGACCGGTTCGCCCAGAGTTCTGAAAGCCATCAATAAGCCATTCAACCTTGACCATGCCGTCAAGATGATCCAGAAAATGAATGATGTGGGCATTCACTCGCAGGCCTGCTTCGTTCTGGGATTCCCGCAGGAGGACGATGATGACAGGCGGATGACCTGGGACATGGTGCAGAATCTAACTAAAGTTGGTTTGGATGAAGTCGCGCTGTTTGTCATAACGCCTGTTCCAGGCTCGGCGATCCATGAACAGTTTTCCGGTTATACCGACTATTCTCAACTGAACTTTTCACCTGCCTGGCGAGAGGACTGGGACAAGTTGAGCAAGTTCAGGCTGGATTTGTACAAGCATTTCCTATTGTGGAAGTTACGTTATCACCCGCTTAAGATAGGAAGACAAACCATCAACTTCATGATGAAGAGATTTGAGACAAAAATGGAGATGACGCCCTATCGGGCTTGTCACACCTATCTAATCAAGTCCGGTTGGGCAGGAGGCCAAAATGGCAGATAAGATTGAAATCGCTATCCCTTGCTATAATGAAGAAGCGACTGTCGTGAAGGTGGTTTCCGATTTTCGCGAGGCGATCCCGAACGCGGATATTGTTGTGTACGACAACAACTCCAGTGATGCAACCGCTGAACGTGCGCTGCAAGCCGGTGCCCGCGTGGCAAGAGTAAACCAGCAGGGCAAAGGGCATGTCGTGGAAGCCATTTTCGAGACGACCGATGCTGATGTCGTGATCATGGTCGATGGCGATGATACCTATGAGGCTCAGGATGTGGTGAAGTTGATCGAGGAGCTGGAGGAAGACGGAGCAGACATGGTTATTGGTACCCGGTTACAGAACGGCACGGGCGAGTTTCGCCCCATGCACTACTTTGGCAATCGACTCCTGACTCGGACTCTAAATCTCATTTTCGGAACCCGCCATCGAGACATCCTGTCCGGATACCGTGCGTTTAGCCGCCGTTTCATTGAGAATGTGCCGGTACTCAGCAACGGGTTTGAGGTCGAGACCGAGCTCATGGTTCAGGCGCTCGAAAATGGCATGGGAGTCGCGGAAATTCCCATCCGCTTCCGTGACCGGCCCGAGGGCAGCGTCAGCAAACTGCGTACAATCAGGGATGGCTATCGCATCATTGTAATGATGGTCACACTCTTTCGAGACCACAGGCCGCTTTTTGCCTTTAGCATCGCTGGTTTGGTTTCGGCCCTGGCAGGCGCTCCGCTCTGGCTATTGGGTTTCCTGTATGGCGAGCAGAGCAAACTGTTCACACTTTTCCGAAACGTTGGTGCGACCATGATCATGCTGACGCTTGGCTTGTTTCTTGTTGGGCTTATCCTCAACACCATAAACACGCGCTTTCGTGAATTACAAACACTAGCGAAAAGGAAACGTCTATGAGTACCGCTATCCTTGAACATGTTCCCTGCAACCTGTGCAATGCCGACGAAGCGGTCGTGATCTATCCTGGTCAAACCAATGGTTCGTCCGGTGTCAAGGCAAACGAAATCCGCGCTTCCGGTGATGAGCCGCTGCAGCAACCACTAGTCAAGTGCGGCGCATGCGGTTTCGAATACGTGACACCGCGTCTGAATTCGAAAATGGTTCTCGACGGCTACACAATTGCAGTTGATGAGACCTTCGTATCGCAGGCGAAAGGTCGGGAACTCACCTTCAAACGGTGTCTCGCGGTCGTCCAGGAAGCGTGGCAGCAAAAGCCGGGACGGATTCTTGACGTCGGGACGGCCAATGGTTCCTTCCTGAAGGTTGCTAAAGATGCCGGATGGCAAGTCGACGGTTGTGAACCCAACCGGTGGATGTGTGATTGGTGCAAAAAAAATTACGGCATCGACATCAAGCAGGGCACCATCTTCGACATGGCGTGCGCGGACGAGATCTTCGATGTCGTGACATTATGGGACGTTCTGGAACACACGCCAGATCCGATGGCTACCATTCGTGAGTGCATGCGCGTTCTCAATCCTGGCGGGCTTCTGGTGGTCAACTATCCAGATATTGGCTCCTGGATTTCGCGCTTGATGGGGCGCAAATGGGTATTTCTGCTGTCCGTACACTACTACTACTTCACACGGCGGACAATTCGTGAGGCGCTGGCAAAGGCCGGTTTGGAGATGGTTCTGCTCAAACCCCATTTTCAACGTTTACAATTCGATTATATCCTCCTCCGAGCGACACCTTACATCGGCGTTCTCGGAAAGGCAGCCCGCTCTGCCGTCAATTTCTGCAAATTGGGCAAGTTGCAAATTCCCTATTGGATGGGGCAAACCCTGGCGGTCGCCAGAAAGAAAGGGAGCTGAGTACACATGAAGAAGAAAGTTGTCATTCTTGGTGCGGGCGTAGGCGGTCTGTCGGCTGGCTGGATGCTGGCCAGAACAGGTCATTATGACGTCACGGTCGTGGAGCGCGCCCCCGTGGTAGGTGGCGCCTGCGGGACGTTCGAGCACAACGGCTTCCTGCTCGACTACGGACCTCACAAATGCTATTCCGTTCTCCCGGGCGTCCTGACGGAGCTGCGCGAGTTGATGGGGGATGAGCTCATCGAACATGAGAAACGCAACAGCATCTATCTGTTTGGCAGCTTGCTCGATTATCCCGTGCGCATGACAGATCTCGCTCTGAAGATGGGGGTGAAGAACCTGGTGCAGTGTGGCGTTGGCGCTGCCGGAACTTTGTTCAACGGCAAGAAGAACGACCACCAGCAGGACTCGTACGAGACTTATGTAATTAGCCGGTTTGGCCGCAGGCTTTACGAGCTGGTATTCGAGCCGTTGGCGGAGAAGGTGTGGGGCGAGCCCGCCACGCTGTCCGCAGATATCGCCGCCACCCGTATCCCCAACACCAGCGTCGTGGATGTTGCGCTCAAAGCCGTTGGACTCAAGAAGGAGTCGGAAATGACCGACGCCAAGTTCTTCTACTATCCAAAGCGTGGTTTCGGCCGCATCCCCGAGCGCATGAAAGAGGAGATCGTCAAGGCGGGTGGCAGGGTACTGACGGGTGTGAGTCCGACACGCATCACCAGCAAAGATTTTGGCGTGCAGGATGTACATATCGGCTCGAATGGTACGAGCGGCTTGCTGCCGTGTGATCTGCTGATTTCATCCATCCCGTTGGATATCCTGGCCAATCTCATGAAGCACGACGATGACCATGAAGTCAACGGCATGTTGGAGAACGCGCAGCGGCTACAGTACCGCACGACGTTCCTGGTCTACATCTTTTTGAACCAGGATAGGGTCACGGACCAGCATTGGATATTTTTCCCAGAGCGTGATTTGATTTTTTCGCGTGTCTTCGAGCAAAAGCGGATGAGCGAGGAAATGTGCCCATCAGGCCGGACGGTGCTGGGATGCGATTTCACAGACGAAGTGGGCGGAACACTTTCCAGACTGTCCGATGAGGAGTTGGCAGAGCGCTGCGTTTCGGATTTGGCGAAGCTCGAGATGATCAAGCGCGAGTGGGTGACTGGCATGCATGTCCGGCGGTTGCCAAAGTTTTACCCGCGTTACGACCTGCACTACAAAGAAACGGTTGGCAGGCTCTACCAGTCGGCGAAGCGCTACAAGAATCTGCTGACGACGGGCCGCATTGGATTCTACAATTACAATAACAGCGATCACTGCGTCGATATGGGGAGATTCATCGCGGACAATCTCGAAGCCGGGAAAACCACCAACGAGATTTGGACAGAGATGGAAACTCGGGTCGCGGATTACCGGATCGTGGACTGATGTACCGAGCGAAAGCGTCTTCAACTGGCGACCACAACGCAGGCCCGAGCTTGCTCTACAGCCGCCGGTTTACCGGGGTCGCTATTGTAAGCGTTGTCATACTTTTTGTGATGAGGTCGTACAACTCGTTTTATGTCTACAACGCGGCTTATTTTCCTGTCTTCAAATCGTTGTTCAACCCGGGAATGTTTGCAGGAGACATCTTTCAGGACTCGGTGGTGCTGAAAGCGAGCTTGTTCTATCCGCTTGTCAGGCTACTGGCCCGCCTTGCTGCGTCGATAGGCCACGAGAATCTACTATTCGTGTTGTTCATCTTGACCAATCTCGCGGTACTGCTCGTTTGCTATCGCACGGGACGGCTGTTCGGACCGAAGAATCTTGCCCTGCTGTTTGTGATTGTCTTGTTTACACAGTTTCAATTGCTGGCGGGCGCCGACGTTTCAATCGTATACGCCCACCATTTCTCTCAGACCGCAGTCTCTGTCGTGCCAGCGTTTTTGACGCTCTACTGGTATCTCCGCAGAAAGCCGTTCTTGTCATTGTTGGCGTTAGCCTTGACCCTGGCGGTGCATACGAAAACGGGTTTCGCTGTTGGCCTGGTTTTGGGCATGGTTCTTCTGTTGGACCTGGTCAGGCCGGTTCGGATTCGGAAGACCCTCCTGTGGAGCATGGCCTTGACCGCGCCTTTGTTCCTGGCGATCGCATGGTACTTTCTGCGACTGTCGCGAGCCTTTGCCGGTTGTGATGAATTGGTGACGATCATGATCACCATGCAGGGCGGTGAAGTCGATCTGCTACACCCGGGGACTTTGCAGTTCCCTTTACTCAACTACATGTTGTTGAATGCCGCTGCAGCGGTGATTTACTTACGCTACGCGGAGCGGTCGGAGGTCGAACGGCTTGCGTTTCGGTTACTTGTCGCCACGAATCTGGCGCTCGTTCTGGGCGCGATTGTCTCTTTCGTGCATTATCATGTCATGCCCGTTCCATCTCTGATGCTGCAAGCCTGGCCCCGCATCGGCCTGATCTCGACCTGGTTGTCGCTGCTCATCGTGAGCCACTTTCTTCTGACTTACCATGCGGTTTGGGATGAGTGGCCTCGAGTCGTGCAAGCAATCGTCGCGTTTCTGGTCAGTGCCATTTTTCTGAACACCTACAACAAGAAGTTTCTGATGCTGGCGGCGCTTATCGTTGCGGGCACATTTCTGGCCATCCATCTTGGGCGATTTCCGCGCCGACGGTTTCTGCCGGTTATGGTTTGGGGGTTCCTGGGATTAACGGTACTGCATAAAGCCAACGACCTCAACTTTGTGCTGCATCAAAGGATTGAGAAACAGTGGATGGCAACGCCATACAGAACGCCCTATAGCTACGACCCGGTTGAGTACAACATCTGCACCTGGCTCAACCGCCATGCCCGTCCGGACAAGATGATCGTTTATCCCGTTCTTGAAGCCGGAAAGCTGCAGTTGCGTGAGATTCGGCGCTACTCTGAGCGCCCCTGGTTTGTGACTGATTATTTGATGGATTACTTCGGTTCCTGCGCTGCATTCGAGACATGGAAGCAGCGTCGTGCCGTTGTGGAAGATTGGCTCGCAACTGGAGAAATTGCGTGGCTGGCAGAAAACAACGTAGGGTACATTATCGTGAAAAAACAGGATAGAGCGCGGTTTGACCTTGCACCAGGGGCATCCGTCTATCAGAGTGGGGAGTTGCTGGTTTATGAGGTGGACAGTGATGCTTTTTCTGCAAGCGAGGGGCGCGCTCTGAGTCAGACGACAAGCACTGCCAGACCCTGAAGTCCTCGCCTTCGAAGATTCTACGCTGGCAGAAGCCAAGGTTTTGTGGGCAAGTGATTGAAGTTGGCACACAATCGAGTATTCGCCTGCACATTTCTCCTGATCTGCCGCGGCTTTCAGAACAAGCCGCGCGCGCGTTTGCCGACATCCACGCCGGTGGCGGGAACCGGTTCTACGTGGTCCCCGGCGGTCAGACGCCTGCTCTGTTCTATTCTGCCATAAGACGGTTGGCCGGGGAGTGGCAAGACACAAGATTTATCCTTTCCGATGAAAGATTGGTTGCCGCGGACAGTTCTCTCTCAAACCAGCGCTTGTTTTTGGACCAGTTTCTGAACCAGATTCGCGGCATGCACAGACCGGAGTTTTTCCGTCTGGATACGGAAGCGCTGCGGGCCCTGGACCGCGACCAGGTGCTTCCGAACATGGCGGAGACGCTCTCAGCCTGGGGGGAACCGCAGCTGGCCATTCTCGGACTTGGCGCGGATGGGCACACAGCTTCTCTGTTTCCCGCCGACGGTCTGGCGTCAGGGCAAACGACCCAGCCCTGGCATTTCGCCCGGAAGGTCGACGAACCTTTTACGAGAATCTCTTTGACATTCGAGTATCTTCGCAAGGCAAAACGTGTCTTTTTTCTGGTCAGCGGCAAGGGCAAGGCGAGGGCGCTAGCGGATTGCCTCAATTCCAGTTTTCGACCAGAGGCCCTGCCGGCACAGGTGGTGCTGCAGCGGTTTAGCTGTCCCATCGACCTCTTTTGCGATGAGGCAGCGGCAAGCCTGCTTCAACCCGTGGCGGCATCATTTTGACACCCAACATTTCTGGAGGTGCACTTTGAAAGTAGTGGTTTTCGGAGGCTCTGGTTTTCTCGGCAGCCACGTTGCGGATTGTCTTTCCGACAGAAACTACGACGTGCACATCCTGGACCTGGTGCGATCGCCCTATCTTCGCAAAGACCAGAAGATGGTCGAAGGCGACATATTGGATCCGGTTCGTGTCTGCGAAGTCGTCCGGGGTGCAGACTATGTGTACAACTTCGCCGGCCTGGCGGATATGGACTCGGCCACGACCAGACCGGTCGACACGGTAAATCTGAACATCATGGGCAATTTGAACATCCTGGAGGCGTGCGTTCGGAATCATGTCAGCCGCTATGTTTTTGCCAGCACCATCTACGTCTACAGCCAGAAGGGGGGCTTTTACCGCTGCAGCAAGCAGGCTTCCGAGCTGTACATCGAGGAGTACAATCGGCGCTACGGCTTGGGATTCACCATCCTGAGATATGGCACGTTATATGGCACACGGGCGGATGAGCGCAACAGCATTTACAGCTATCTGAAACAGGCGCTGGAAACCGGCCATCTCGAGGTGATGGCAAACGGGGAAGAGGTGCGAGAATACATCAACGTCAAAGACGCCGCCCGGTTGAGCGTCGATATTCTCTCAGAGCGCTACAAGAATAAGCACATGATCATCACCGGCCACCACCCGATGAAGTACATCGATATGCTCAAGATGATCAAAGAGATTCTGGGCACGGAGCTGACCGTGGAATACAACGACGACTATTCAGACCATTATAATTACACGCCCTATTCGTTCGTGCCCAAGATCGGCCACAAGCTGGTCAGCAATGAGTATCTGGAGATGGGCAACGGGCTGCTGGAGGTCATGAATGAGATCTATCAAAAGACCAGGGGAGTGGAGAAAAAGGAACCTGAAGCGATCGATAATGGCGGGGTTCGTGTTGTTCATTGACCGCCCCTGGCGGAGGGCGGAGGGCAAAGAGCAGGTGCGCGTTGTCCAACCTGCACCCAGAACGTCTTACGGTGAATCTCGGCGGCGACAGCCCAATTCTGCGACAAAGAAATCAAGGGAGAGAACGGTTCTTGATGTTTCCAACCTCTCCCTCGATGACATCCACCGGATGAAGAGGCTGAGAAACGAGCTGCTGGACGAATACCATGCGCTTCTCGCCGAAATACTCGACGCGAGCGATAAGAGCATCGCGTGGCTTGTCAACGCCACCGGCAGCCGGGATCCCTACATCAACGACTTGTTCCGCCACTGCTGTTATCTGGATCTGATAAAATCGGTAACGAGCACGAGCAAAACGGTCCAGAGAGTCATCGTGCCAACTCGTTCACTAGGTCGGGTTTTGGAGGCGTACTTCGCCCAAACCGGCGACCACATAGAGGTGGTCGTCCGGCAATCCTTCCGGAGCAGATTCATCGAAGGGTGCCGGGCCGTTCTGAATTTCTGCTTTCTGCTGCGAAATCTTGGCCGCATGGTTCTTTCCAGAAGTGCGCAACGCCGGGCGCGTCTCGATGCCAGCCAGGAGATCACGCTTGTCGACACGTTCATCCTGCCTGACAGCGTCCGCGCGGGACGATACCTTGACCGCTATTATCCTGGCATGCTCGAACACTTGTCCGAAGCGGAGCGCGCACGGGTTTATTTTGCTCCCACTGTGCTGGACAAGTACGACAAAGAGACATTTGCCAGCCTCGCCTCCCGCTCGCCGGTCAATCTGCTCTTCAAGCATGACTACCTGAAGGTTTATGACTACCTCTACGCGCTCTTTTGTTGTGCGCGCATCCGGAAGATCGATTTCAGCCGGTTCAGATTTCGCGAGTTTGGCATTGCCCCCCTGCTGCGTGAAACCTTCCGCAGAAATCGCTTTCATCACTCTTCTATCCTGGCGATTCTGGACTACTGCTTCTTCAAGCGCTTGCGGAAAAGTGGCGTCCGGCTGCGTTTGGTCGTCGACTGGTTCGAGAACCAGGTGATCGACCACGGGTTCAACAAAGGACTGCGGGCGTATTATCCCAAAACGCCGTCAGTTGGCTATCTCGGGTTCACGCTCTCGACAGACGTGATTCATTACATCATGCCCGCCCCCTATGAATCGGCCCTCGGGGTCGTCCCGGATGAAATGGCGGTGACCGGGACCGGGCTTGTCAATCAACCCCGCTTGTTCGACAAAGAGCTGAAAGTCACGGTGGCACCGGCGTTTCGTGCCAGAGATGTGTGGCAACCGTTTGAACGAGCCTCTGACGGAGAACCGGACGTGGTGCTGGTTGCTTTGCCCATCACGGTCCAGGAGAGCACCGAAATCATCCGGATGGTGGCCGAGGCGGTGCAGCTCGGGCAGACGGAGGGGGTCGGGTTTCACATCAAACCTCACCCGTCGCTGGATATGATCTTGGTGAAAGGCCAGCTCGCGTGCCTCTGGCCCAAAGAGTTTGAAATCGTGGGCGGGGATTTCAAATCGTGCCTCGAGAAGGCTGGTCTGTTGATCAGCAGCTCGTCCGGAACCTGTCTGGAAACCCTGACCCGGGGCATCCCGGTCATCGTTGTCGGAACGCAATGCAATCTGGCGCGAAATCCGATCCCGGAGAGCGTGCCGGGCGAATTGTGGCAAGTGTGCTGTTCTGCGGCGGAACTCCGCCTGGCGATCCAGCGGTTTCTCGCACTCCCGGCAGAGCGGAAGCGTCGCTTCGAAGAGGTCGGCGCCAGGATCCGGGAAGAGTATTTCGAGCCTGTCACCCGGGCCAGGGTTCGGGAATTCTTGAAGTTGGAGGGAGACTAGGCAAGGGCCATGTGCGGCATCTTCGGATTCACATCAAAACAGGAAAACCGTGCTGACGCGTTTAAGGCGATGGGCGATGCCCTGGCCCATCGAGGCCCGGATGGCGAGGGCAGCTACCTCGATGAGCATGTCGCGATGGGCATGCGGCGTCTGAGCATTCTCGATCTCGAGAGGGGCAACCAACCGTTCTTTAGCCGCGACAAATCGGTGGTGGTCTTGTGTAACGGCGAAATCTATAATTTCCGTGAGCTGAAGAAAGAGCTAAAGAAGAAGGGGTATCAATTCCACACGCATAATGATGTCGAAGTGCTGCCCGCTTTGTACGAAGAGCATGGCATCGATTTTGTGCGCAAACTCAACGGCATGTTTGCCATCTCCCTGTATGACAAACAACAAAGGAAGCTCTTTCTGATTCGCGACCACGTCGGCATCAAGCCGCTCTATTATGCGCTCGTGAACGGCGAGATCATTTACGCCTCTGAGCTCAAGTCCATTCTCCGGCTCAACAAAGTGGACAAGAGGGTGAATTATCCGGCCCTCAGCACCTACCTCGAGCTGCTGTACATTCCCCGGCCCATGACTCCCTTTTGCAATGTGTTCAAGCTCGAGTCCGGCGCATATCTGGAATGGCACGAAGGGAAGTTCAACATCAAAAAATACTGGGATCTCGATCTGACCTCGAATGGGCACAAGTCAGAAAAGGAATACGTGGAAGAAGTCCACGCCCTGCTGCAAGACAGCATCAAAATGCAGCTGGTGAGCGATGTGCCGCTCGGCTCTTTCCTGAGTGGCGGAATCGACAGCTCTTTTGTTACCGCCGTTGCCTCTCAGCTGACTGACAAGGAGTTTTCTGTTTTTCACATGCGCTGGAAAGACATTCCCGGCAAGCTCGACGAAAGCGAGTTCGCCCACCAGGTCACGGAAAGATACCACCTGACCCGGCACTTTTACGACGTCGGCGATATCGATGTGGTGAATCTGATACCGAAACTCATCTATCACCTCGACGAGCCTTTCGGCGATGCTGCCTTCCTCCCGACCTATTATCTTGCCAGGATCGCTTCAGAGAAGATAACCGTCATGTTGAACGGCGCGGGCGGAGATGAGCTCTTCGGGGGCTATTCGCATCATTCAAACTACTCCATGCTGAAGTCCAGGCTCAACAAATTGCTGCACCGCAGAGCGCCGGCCCTGAGCTACTATGATATCTGGAGAAGCACCCATCAGAAGAAATGGCAGCGATTATTCCCATGGTATGTTCGGGATGTGTTCAGATCTTCTTTTGAACGGAAGTTTCTGCGCAACCGCGACATCGACAGCCTGAACGCGATCATGCTCAACGACATCGATTTCTATTTGCAGGACGATATTCTGTTCCTGAGCGACAAAATGACCATGGCGGCCTCCCTGGAATGTCGCGTTCCCTTGCTGGACTACCGCCTCGTGGAGCTGACGCAATCGATCCCGTCCTCCATGAAAGTCAAGAACGGGGAACGGAAGTATCTGTTCAAGATAATCGGGGAAAGACACCTGCCGAGAGAAGTGTTGTACCGTCCGAAGGAGGGCTTCGGGTTTCCGATTCATCAGTGGATGAATGACTACAAGGAGATTTACTTCGATTTGCTCCTGGAGCGCGGCTTCATGTTCAACAATGGACTCGTCAACCCGAATGTCATGAGAAACCTGTTTTTGAAAAGAGAGCTCTCGACGACCGAAAGCTGGTTCTACTGGATGGTCGTGGTGTTGGAGATTTGGTTCCAGTTGTTTGTCGAAGAAAAGGACCATGAGCATATCTACGATCTACAGTAGACTCGATCGCGAGCTGTATTTGAAGTATTTGCTGAAGCATCCTTCGTTTTATCCGTTCCTGGCCCGGCTTGCCCTGCGGAGGGTGCTCGACAAGGGCTCCGGCAACGGCCACGCCGTCGACCCGCTCGCGAAATTCAACACCCCCGAAAGACGGGAGATCCTGGCAGAGGTGCAGGCGATCCACCGGTTGAGATTTGCGCCTGAGCGGTTGCTGCAATTGCCTTCTCTGCGGTTGCCTATCACGGAAGACGCCCGGCCACCTCAAAAGATAGCCATTCCACTGGCGACCAGAACCGTGCCTCTGGACCGGCATATCTTCGATGCGAGCTACGTTGATGTGGAAGACCTGTTTGCGGCCAACCGCTTTATCTGGCTTTTTGCCCTTCTTGCTGACCATCCCAGCAAAGAGGAGCTGAGCGCCGCGCTCGAGATGATTCTTGTCTGGGTGGAGAGCTACCCGGCGCCTGACGGCCACTCGCGATTCGAGAGTTACTCGATCTGTGAGCGCGTCGTCGCCTGGCTCTTCTTCCTCATGTTCACCGGCGACCACGTGCAGCCACGGGCGCAGCAGGCGGCGGGAATAGCGCAATCGATTCAGCGTCAGATCGAGCACCTGATTCGGAACCTCGAATATCACGGTGACGCCACCAATAACCACATCTTGAACAATGCCAGGGCGCTTTATATTGCCGGGCGGTTGTTGCATCTAGATGCCGCAGCTCTTCTGGGCAGGAAGATTTTCCTGGCCGAGCACGAGAGAGTTTTTCGGCAGGGAGTTTACCAGGAAGGGTCGAGTCACTACCAGTTTCTCCTGACCAAGAACCTCATGGAAACACAGATGGTGGCCCATCTGACGGGCGACGGCGAATTCGAGCAGACACTCCGACCGATCGTTTGTGCCATGCTTCGTACCTGCCGGGCACTCCAGCCGGGGCGCCTGCAAGAGCTGCCTCTTTTCGGCGATATTTCTCCGGATATGGCGCCGGACTGGTTCGTGGGCTATCCCTTTTGCCCCGACCGTTCCAGCCCCTCAAAATGGTTCAGGCTGTTTCACTACGCGCCTGACTCTTGCGATGAGCCAGACAGCCTGGCAGAGAACGTCTCGCAAAATAGTCGCACCGTTTGGCGGCATCTTTCTGCTGGCAGGTTCGATGTTTGGGTGAACTTACGCCATGGCGGCATCCCGGGGCATGGTCATAACGACAACGGCGCTATTATCGTTTTCCATGAGGACCGGCCCGTTATCGTCGACCCCGGCCTGGCCTCTTACCGGCAAACGGCGTCAGACCTGCTGCAAGTCTCTGCATGTGGGCACAACGTTCCGGTCATCGATGGGTTTGAGCCGGACATCCCGAAGGATTCCGCGCTCTCCCGTTCTCGCCTGAGTTCGACCTTTGAGGTGCTTGCCGATGCCTCTCATCGTATCGAATACGCCGTGACCTACGCCAATCGTCATATCCGGCTGGTGCGGAGTGTGGCGCTGACCCCGGACGCGTGCACCGTGACAGACCGGCTGTCGTCCCCCGCCTCTGAGTGCGTCTACGAAGTGAACTGGCACTGCGATGGGTGGATTGAGGCCGCCCCGGACCATTCATTCCTGACGAACGGCCTGTGGCTGAGTCTTGAATGTGGCGGCAAGCGTGGTGGTCGCCCGCGGCAAACGCACCAAAGGAGTGTGAGCTACGGGCGCAAGCGAGGGGTGCACACCCTCCATTTTTGCGACGAGATTTGCGCGGACGCCCGGGTTATCTTCACCCTTTCGAGGAGTCAGGATGGCGCTCGAGGCTAACCGAGGTCTGGTTTCCGTTATTGTCCCGACCCACAACCGTTCAACCATGCTCGAGCGGGCGCTCATGAGTATCGTGCGCCAGGATCATGAGAACCTGGAGATCATCGTCATCGCAGACAACTGCACAGATGACACCAAGAAAGTTGTAGAGGCGATTGCGGACCCCCGGATCATCTATGTGCCGCTGGTGAAGAACGCAGGCGGGGCTCAAGCCAGAAACTTTGGCCTGGACCTCGCCAACGGGGAGTTCATCGCCTTTCTTGACGATGATGATGAGTGGTACGATGGTAAGCTTACAAGACAGATTCAGTTGTTGCAATCGCATCCCGATGCCGCCCTCGTCTCGTGCAACTTCGACAGGTTTGATGGAGAAAGAGACATCCCGTCCAACCTGCCGGAAGTCATTACCGTCGATGATCTCTTCTATCTGAATATCTGTGGCAGCTTTTCCTTCTGTATGACTAAACGGGAGTACGTCAGAGATCTCAGGATCAATCCGGTTTTGAAAAGCCATCAGGATTGGGACTTGTGGCTGAAGATCCTGCTCGCGACCGGTTTGCAGTGCCGGGTGGTCCCCGGGAGACTGGTTCGTTACTACGACAACCACCCGGACAAACTTTCGAACAAGCACTATCAGACGTTTCTTTCCAAAGTTGTTTTCCTGCGCAGCTACTGGGCCAGGATGACGCCCGAGCACCGGAATTACCAGCTTTACGAATTGCTGAAATGGAAGCGTCTCTATTTCTATGACAGGAGCAGCCATGTGTTTCAACTGCGCCTGTATCTGAAGGCCTTGTGGTTTTATCACAAGTCGCGCCACGACCAGAACATCCATAACTATCTGCTGCTGTTGCCGAAGCTGTTTCCTGTCAAAAGAGGACTCCGGCCAACGACAACACACTGCGCAGCCACGTTGAAGGAGCGCACGACATGAGCGGGCACAACGTCGACCCGGTCGTGTCTGTGGTCA
>JBHHXT010000080.1:0-20236 GCA_046757165.1 bacterium
ATGCTTTCGAAGAAGGCTCTCTGTCTCGTCCAATAACGTATGCTTTTTTGTTTCCGCAATATCTTTGACAAAGTCAATACAATAAATGAATCGCTTAAAGATCCCCCGGAGGGGAGCGGGTAAATCTCCTCAACCACCAGACAATCAATGAATGTGCCACAATGCAGATGCTATAATTTACATAACTTACAAAAAAGGCAAGGTGATTATCGTGACAAATGTGGGTCACGAAGGTTACTCCGCTCACCGGACAACTCCCGGATGAACTTCATCATTCTGTCCACATGGGAGCCCGGCCAGTAGACTCTCTCGCACGCCTGGCAGCGGGAATACACCTGATAATAACTGGCGCTCTCAGCGGGCAAACGACTCGCCACGGCTTCTTTGTCGACGCGTTCGATTTTGCCGTTGCACACCATGCAGCGGGCAAACGGTTTGATCTGAGCAAACAGGTCGAACCGCTGCAGCACTTCCCGCACCTGTGTTCGCGGGCTGGTCGACCGCAGCCACGTGCCGTGCGTCACCGCGCCGTTCTTCAGCAACCCCTGATCCCGGGTCAGGATGATGCGCCGGTCAGCGACGGAAATGCGCACGATCTGGGCGTCTTCATAATCATTGCGGTAAAAGGTGTCAAACCCGAGCATGCGCAGGTAGCGCGCCAGCTTCCCCAGATGGACATCCAGAATGAATTTTGTCTTCCGCAGCGGCTTTTCCCGCAGCCGCAAAAGCGGCGTGATATCCAGACGTTCAAAAACAGGATACACGGAGACGCGGTCCCGGTCTCGCAAATGGTAATCGAACCCGACCGCTTTACCGTTGGTTATTATCAAATCCACTTCAGTGTGTGGTGCACCGATGGCTTCGATACTGTCTTTGACCGCGGGCTTGCCGGCAAAGGCGTAGGGAAAGGAGGTCTGGCGTTTTTCTGGCGGCAGGAAATCGTTCAGCTCGGCGTAAAAGCGAAAGTACGCGACTTTGTCTGTCATCATCACCCCGGTTGATTGGATAGGCAAATTACTCAAAAGCGGAGTTAGAAGTCAAGGAAAAGAAAACGCGTTCTGTGTAGAACAAACACGGTTTGCAACCGTGTTTCAGGGGCAAATCCGAGAGGGATACACAGTTGCAAGCTGTGTAGGATCACCTTTCAATAACTTGTTGTACGTCTTGAAAAGAACTTTTGGTGGATATCCAGAAAGAAAACGCTTGGGAGGAATCAGGCGGAAGGGTCAAGGTCCCGTGCTCCTACTCAGTCGAGCACCCCGACTTCGAAGCAAATATGAGGTTTTTTGACAGCAGTGCAGTCAAGAAAGTCCGGAGGTTGTATTGGCAGGTGTTGGGCCAGACGACGCAGGGCTATCTTTCTGTGGCAACAATAAAGTTGTGCGCCTTGATAACCCCACACCGGCGGATGGTGAACCCATTTTCGTGCGCATACAGCCCAAGCTGTCGTTCATCCATGAGCTCGCGATAGCAGTAGCCCAATCGCTCGCGCGTCAAGTGGTAGAAGGTTCTCCATCGCGGCAGGTCGCGAGTCGAAGTCATGATGGCAACGCCGCCTGGTTTCAGGAATTTGCGGTGGAAGTCAAAGGCCAGGGGCTTATCCTCATCTGAATAGTGTTCGATGAGGCCAACGCTCAAGACCACATCGAATTCTTGGCCATACCCCAGGTCTTGGATGTTGCACACTTCAAAATCGATATCGAAATCTTCTCTTGTGTAGACATTCCAATACCCGGTTTTGGCATCCTTTGCGAGGAATGGATAGTCCCCTGGAAACCCACCAAACCGATGTGTTTTGCAGAAGCCATCGAAATCGACAAGCACTGCGTGTCCGCCGGGATACATGGAAAGCAGCAGCATGGCGTCATAGCCGTCCCCGGCACCCAGCAGCAAGATGTTCGGTTTTTTCAGGCCTAGCTCACTGAAGGCTTGTCGTTTTCCTCTGGGGTCCCAAATCGCATCCTCCTTATGATGGAGGTAGTTCCAAGCCCTCAGCATAATGAGCTCTTGCATGTCTGCATCCGCCGCCCTGAGATCAAATCGAAGCAACTTTCTCAGGATCTCACTTCGCAAAAGTTTTGTTTTTTCAGAAAAGTCCGAGACAAACAGTTCGTGAAAATTACGATTGAAGTGGCTCCATTGAATCGGTAGTGGCATTTGTCTACCATGCTTTTTCTCCCATAGCGCCTTTTGTGTAGCGTAGTTTGTCGTCTGATAGGGTCTTCCGATGGACTCCCAGTTTAGCCGCGACCAGTCTAAATGGCTGTAATCAAAGAAAACGTCAGGTGGACGTGTGCGCAGGTCTGTGCGATATATCTGAGTAATCTCACTGGTTTCAAGTTGATATGATTCCAGGTGGAGATATCCTCTGCCCTGCGTTTCGTGTATCGAACTCCTGGGAGTCTGCTTGGCGAAATATATATTATTAACCTGCATTGGAATAGCTCTGTTCTTTGTTAGCTGATAATGATAATAATGGGCAAATCCGTGTGTCTTGAGATGAAGGGCAATGTTGGAGCAACAACCCTCATTCCGGACAAGAGAGTCTCAACACTGAGCCAGGGCACGTCATCAGAATCTATCGGCCTCCACGACCAGCAAGTATAATACGTCAATGTTTTCAAAATAGCCAGGATTCTCTGACCCGGGAGTCGATGGAAGCCTGGTCAATGATACACGGCGTAATCTCCCTCTGACTCTCTATGCAGTCGGAGCGTCACTATCGCATCGCCGCTGGCCATTTTGCGCCAGTACGTGATCTCGATGCCGGAAAGATCTCTGTACGCCTCGGGACTGAATCGAGATGAAGTCTCATAAACGTCGATGAACAAAGAATCCGAATCAACGGCGCTGCCGGCATCCAGGCGGGTATTATCATAATAAACCGTATTGGTGTATTCCAGATATTCCAGCGATTTTTTGAAAATACGCCACTGGCTATACATTGATTCCGATGGATTCTTACTGATGGCGAAGCGCGTAATTTTTGCCGTCAGCACTTCAGATTCAGCGGAGGTAATCGAGATGTCCATATCCTCGAACCACATTTCTGAAAGCGCCATTTCGTCCAGGAGGTGGCGGATGCCAGCCAGGACCGCTTTCGAAAGTGCCAATAACGTTTCGGGGTGGTCAACCCATTCTTCAAAACCTGCATTGGACTTTTTGTTCGATGTAGAGGCACAGCTTGCCACAAGAAGACAAGCGAGCAACAAAACGGAGCTCGAGCGTTGCCCAAATCTCGATTGAATGTGCCTTTGGCAGTTTAAATGGTGAGCTCTTGCCATGCTCAATTGTTGAAGTGACTTGTTTGTTTGTCTTCCATTTTCATGGGGTGTCAGATTTCGGCAGATGCCATCGTGTTACACCAGTTCTGATACCGCACAGGGGGAATTCGGCACGTATCGTCTCTTGAGGCGACAGTGACACCATTCCCCGGGAATAATAGAATATACAGGCAAACAGCCCATTTTTGCGAAAAGGTGACACCCTGTCTCAATAATAAGAATCGATGAACGATCCGAAATCGTGTTGCCGTTCCTGGCACTTTGTCCCCTTGCCGTCTTCAAATCCCCTGAACCGGCAATTAACCGACAATCAGATGCAAAATTCCGGAATTCTCTTCCGCAAGGCCTTCATCTTGCATGTATGAACACTCAAAAATAGCATAAGTAGGCCGCGTCTTGTCCGCACTGCCTTACTCTTGCATGTATGAAGACTTGAAAATAGAAATAAGGGCCTATGCGGGAATCCAGTGCTTTCCGGCGACAGTTCTTCCTCCTCCGACTATGGCTCTTGTGCGACTTTGGTTTCTGCGACATTCATCTTCCTCCGACATGGTTCTTGCGCGACTTTGATTTCTGATGGTTAGTTAGGGACGGCGCTCCTACACTACCAAGAGTACCATTTGAAACGAATGAAACGAAGAGTTACTCGCTTCACAAAGCACATTTTTGGAAGTCAGATAAGATTTGTGTAAAAATTTGAGTGAGGTTAGTTATGCAAGTGCCAGCAGGCGCAACAACCAATTCGCGTAGTGTTGGGGATAATGGCAAGCAAGAATCGAGGGGCTGGGTCGACGGTGACGGCTCTATCCGGATCAGTGGCGCTGCGGCCCTCAAGGCCCGATCTTCTGCCGTTGTCAGCGGACTGTCGAGACGGTGCAAGGACTTGTATTCGGACATGTTCGTCTCTCCGCTATTCCTCGCGGCAATGGTCTCAATCATCTTATTCATTCCCAAACGATTGCTCAAGTACAATAGGAATCTCCTGGCCAGAGGGTTCCGGTTTGCCAGGAGGGTGATGAAGAGGGGGTTAGATGTCTTTGGTGCCTTGATGGGCTTGCTGCTCTCGTCCCTGATTCTGCTGTTTCTACCCATCCTGATCAAGCTTGATTCCCACGGGAGTGTTTTGTTCAAACAAAAGCGGATAGGGAAGAATCGCAGAAAACGAGACCGTCGGGTTGTGACTGTTGAAATACCGTATGAAAGGCGGTCAAAAGCCAGACGACAAGATGACTTGTTGGGCAAGCCGTTCATGGTCTACAAGTTCCGGAGCATGAGGCAGGATGCTGAGAAAAAAACCGGGCCTGTGTGGGCGAGCAGCGATGACCCCAGAATTACGCGGATTGGAAGAGTGCTCCGTCCTTACCATATCGATGAGATACCGCAGTTTGTCAATGTGTTGCTGGGTGAGATGAGCCTCGTGGGTCCCAGGCCGGAGAGGCCGGAGTTTGTGAGCAAACTCAAGAAGAAAATTCCTGATTACCAGAAGAGATTCAAAAGCAAGCCGGGATTGACCGGTTTGGCACAGCTAAACTGTGGCTATGACACCACGACGGAGGACGTCACTCAGAAATTGAAGTTCGACCTGCAATACATCAATAATAAGCAATTCATGACTGACGTCAGGATACTCTGGGACACCGTCCTGAAGATAGCCACGAACTATCACGCAAAGCTCGATGAAGGAAAAAAGACTGGTGCATCCGAACAACACATTCAGTAGCCCGCGCGATTTCGCGTGAGCTGACTCTGGGGGCTGAGACGACAAAAAACAAAATGACGTGCTTGATTTTCTTTTACTGAGGGAAATAGGTGTAGTGTTCCAAAGGCCTCTTGTTTGTTTTTCGATGTTCCTTTTCTTGACATCAGGTAACTTGAAGAGCGTAGTTTTTGCTCAAGAGCATGGCAATAACTCTACAGGTAAACTGGTGGTCGATTCCATTCCCCGGGGCGCCTATGTCGAGGTTTCCGGGAGCTACAGCTTTGTTGGGCGAACACCTTTTGTCATCCCACAGAAACTGTACGGAAAATACAAGGTGACTGGCAGGATGGACGGCTATGAAACGATTAGCTCAACGATAACGTTGGCGCGGCGCGGCGCCAGTCAGATTACGCTGCGCCTCAACAAAAAGACAAGGCTCAAGGCTGGGTACAGGTCGCTGTTGTTGCCCGGTTGGGGACAGTTCTATGGACAGGGCAAGTTCAAGGGCGCTTTTTCCGGGCTGACTCAACTGACCCTGGTGGCTGTAACTCTGGTCGCTGAGAGTAACTATCAGAATGCGAAGGAGGAGTATGAGCTGGCCCTCGACCATTTTAATCGGGTTCGTCATAACCTCGATGAGGCGGAACCGGCCTTCACAATCGTTCAGCGAAGATTCGACCATGCGAAGGATGTCCAGGGCTTTCGAAATGCTTTGTTTTATGTGACGGCGGGCTTCTGGGTTTATACTTTCCTGGATTCCATGGTTTTCTTTTCTACGGGGAAGAAACCATCTCACAAATCCATCTGGCAAAAGCCGTACATTTCCGGTCAAATCAACCACAACAGAGTACTATTGTCAATGAGAGTAAGTTTCTAGTGATGCGTCCCAATCCTTCCAATCACATCGTGATCGGTATTGCTCTCTGCCTGGGTCTTTTTCGCTGCGGCAACGACCTGCAGCTAACAGGATTCGACGAAAGCGAATTTCCGAGCACGCCTGTGGAGCTGCGGGTCACGGTTGGAGACGGCAAGATAATTCTGAATTGGGCCCACAGCAATGGCGATTCGGTAGACTATTTCAACATTTACCGCCAAACAGATTCGGATACCGTGCTGGCGTTACTCGACACGACCTCTCTGCTGACTTATACGGACACAAACGTCAACAATGGGGTGGTTTACACCTATGCCATCTCAGCGGTCAGGAATGAGCTCGAGGGACGCAAGGCGCGATCCCCTGCGGCGATGCCGACTGTCTTCGGGGTGATTATCAATTCCGGCGCGGAGTTTACGAAATCACGCTCTGTTGTGCTCACGATGATCGCCCCTGTGGGGGCAACCTTCATGAAGATTGCCAACGATTCCCTCTTTACGAATGCTGTATTCGAGCCTTATTTGGCAGCCAAAACCTGGACCCTCACCGCTGAAGATGGCGAGAAATCCGTTTATGTCCACTACCGCGATTCGGAAGAAAACGAGACATTCCGGCCCTTGACCGATACCATCATCCTGGACACAAAGGCGACGATTCTATCGATTTCCGAAGATACGGGCGGCGCAACCAAATCCGCCGGCGATGTGATCCGGTTCACCATCAGCACCGGTGAAACCAGGGGAACAGCCTCCGTCGACATCGGGCAAGCGCTCAGCGGCATCAATCTCTTCGACGATGGGTCCAATGGAGATGTCACCCGGGATGACGGCATCTACCAGCGTGACTTCATCATCCCGACCGGACTCGAGGTGGTCGACGCCAATGTGATTGGCCATTTTGCCGACCAGGTGGGAAACATTGCCGAAGAGCTGAGGGCGGACGGGTTGATCACCATTCAGAATCCACCTGCGGCAGTCACGCTTCTGAGCCCGGAGACCATCCAGGATTCGCCGACCTCTCTGCGTCTCTCATGGACCCAGAGCTCGGCGCAGGATTTTGCCAGCTACAAGCTCTACCGCTCGACCAGCCCGAACGTCACGACCTCGTCAACCTTCGTGCAGTCAATTGAAACCATCACGCAATTGAGCTACGTCGACACGGATTTGGAGCAAAACACCACCTATTATTACAAACTTTATGTCTTCGACAGCAGCGGCCTGAGCTCAGCCAGCAATGAGGTCAGCGGCAACACGTTGCTGAACCAGGCGCCAAAAGCGGTGACGTTGCTGACGCCCGTGCCGGTCGAAGGCTCGAACACATCATTGGCAATCTCGTGGACAAAAAGCAAAGACGATGATTTCGCCAGCTATCGACTCTACCGTTCGACCGCGCCCGGAGTGACAGACACATCCACGTTTGTCAACACGGTCGAAACGGTGACAACTTTAAGCCTCGTTGATGGCGACTTGAGTGAAAACACGACCTACTATTATGTTTTGTACGTCTTTGATGCCGACGGCCTTTCCGCGCCAAGCAATGAAGCAAGCGGAACCACCTCAAAGAATGACGCGCCAGATCCGGTCACCCTTTTTGCGCCTGAGCCCGTTCAAGGCTCGACGACCTCGCTGAATCTGTCCTGGACACAAAGCAACGAGGACGATTTTGCCAGCTATAAGCTGTACCGGTCGTTAACGCAGGGCGTCTCAACCAGCTCGACATTCGTCAGCTCGGTCGAGCTGCGCAGCACGCTGAGTCTTATTGATGACAACTTGCAGGAAAACACGACTTACTACTATAAACTCTATGTTTTTGATACTGCCGGGAGTTCGGCGGCCAGTGACGAGGTCAGTGGTACGACATTACAGGACGAACCGCCAGATGCCGTCACCTTGTTTTCGCCTGAACAGATTCAAGGTTCGACCACCTCCTTGAATCTGTCCTGGACACAAAGTAATGCCGATGATTTCGCGAGCTACAAACTCTATCGTTCCCTCACACCCGGTGTGACCACCAACTCCACATTTGTCACCTCCATCGAGTCCCGCAACACCCTGAGCGTCATCGATGAGAACCTGCAGGAGAACACGACATACTACTATAAACTCTATGTTTTTGATAGCGCTGGTAACTCAGCGGCCAGTGACGAGGTCAGTGGTACGACATTACAGGACGAACCGCCGGATGCCGTCACCCTATTTTCGCCTGAACCCATTCAGGGGTCGACCACCTCGCTGAATCTGTCCTGGACACAAAGTAATGCCGATGATTTTGCGAGCTACAAACTCTATCGATCACTCACACCCGGTGTGACCACCAACTCGACATTTGTAACCTCTATCGAGTCGCGCACCACCCTTAGCCTCGTCGATGAGAACTTGCAGGAAAACACGACCTACTACTACAGACTCTATGTCTTTGACACGGGCGGGAATTCGACTGCGAGCTCTGAGGTCAGTGGAACACCCCTGCAGAACCAACCTCCTACCCCGGTAACGCTACTGGAGCCGGAAACCATTGCGGACGCAACCACGGAGCTGCGTCTGGCATGGAGTCAAAACACGGACTCCGATTTTGCCAGCTACAAGCTTTACCGCTCTTTGACGCCGGGTGTTTCCACCGCCTCAACGTTTGTGACCTCGATCCAGAACAACGCCACGCTGGCTTATCTGGACGAGGGCTTGCAGGAGGGGACGACCTACTACTATGTCATTTACGTGTTCGATACGGGCGGGCTGAAGGCCGCCAGCAATGAAGTCGATGCAACGACACCTGTGAATGAACCGCCAACACCGCCCACCTTGTTTGACCCAGAACCTTTGCAGGAGTCCCCCACGACGCTGCGCCTTTCGTGGACCCAAAACAATGACCAGGATTTTGCCAGTTACAAAATCTACCGGTCTTTGTCGACGAATGTTACCATGAGCTCTACCTTCGTGAACTCAATTGCCGGCCGCACCACTTTGAGCTACGAAGACAACAATCTTCAAGAAGGGACAACTTATTTTTACAAGCTCTATGTCTTTGATACGGGTGGCTTAAGCAGTCCCAGCAACGAAGTTAGCGGCGCGACGCTGCAAAACGAGCCGCCCGCCCCCGTCGCCCTGGGTCAACCGACCCAGGTGAACGGCACAACCCTTCGACTTTCCTGGTCCCAGAGCTTCGAAAGCGATTTCGATTCGTATCGCGTTTTTCGTTCGGAGGCCTCTCCGGTGGATACAACGCAGGCGCCTGTTGGCATCGTCAATGCCGCCAGTACGACCTCCTTCGATGACTCGAGTATTGACCTGGGCGTTGATTACTTCTACAGGGTGTTTGTTTTTGATAAAGACGGCCTTTCTGCCGGAAGCAATGAAGTAACGGGTAAATTGGAATAGTGAACTAACCTGAACGGTGCGATGGTCTCATGAAACTTTCTAACCAATTCAATAATCTCTTCATCTCATGGAAGAATTGTCTCGAATCCATCAAGCTTGGCAAGATATTCCTGATATTCCTGGGCTATGCCGTGGTGCAAATTGCATTTATTCTCATGTTGATGAATTGTGCTTACCCGCCCTTCTCATCATTTTTGGTGCCCTTGATGACCAGACTATTCGGCGAGGCGGCAATTCATTACCCGAACAACTTTTTGGTCTTGCCGGCCATGTTCTTTTGGGTGAACCTTGTTTTGAGTGGCCTTATCGGAATTATCCTTGTGGGCACCGCTACCGATCTTTTCTCCAACACCTACAAGAAAAAGGCCATCAATCTAGGTGAAAGCCTGCGAGTCATGTTGGCTAATTACGCGATTCTCTTTCTTATCTGGATGGTGGAAACCGCGGTGCTCGTGGGCATATTTCTCGGCGTGCCTGCGCTGCTCGAGAAGATGGCGTTTTTTGCTGAACGCGGAGACTTGACCCTGCAAGTGGCCGCTTCGCTGGTGGCTATCGTCGTTGGCGCAGTCTTTGTTTACACAACCGCACTCGTTGTGTTGGACCGACGAGGTGCTTTTGGCGCACTGGGTCAAAGCCTGTCCCTGTTTGCAAAACATCCGGTCATCACCATTCTATTGTTTGCGATTCCGAATCTCATACGAATGCCTGTGGACCTGCTGTCGGGAAAAACCAGGTTTTTGATTACGAAATTCAACCCTGAAATGGTCGGAATTGTCCTGGTATTGAGTATTCTGATTTCTGTATTCAGCAATTACCTCCTGATTGGCACGGTGACGCGCTATTTCACCTTGCTCAGGGAGAGAACCAGCTATTCTTGATAGAGGCGTAGCGCGGCAAAGCCGCATACAAAAATGGCTAAACATTCAAACAATCTAACGTGTCCGAGCAGGAGAATGACAACTAGAATCAAGATGAGTTTCGTGGTTTGGATGACTGTGGTTGTAGCCACAGGCTGTTCCATGGATTCCTCCATCGAGGAGCAGTACACAGCAGAAAAGATGCTTTACAAAGCCGGGAAGTTATACCAGAGAGTTTTGATCAACCCGCGTATTGCCAGGCAGTTGGACTACAACGACGCGATTGCTGCATACAGAAAAATCTTGCACCGCTATGCCAAAGTCACTCACCCGGTCATCGACAACATCAAGAAACAGTGTTTCCTCATCATATCCGAGCTCTGGCTGCTCCAGGGTGAAGTCAAGATGGCCACTGAGGTCTATGATGACTTTCTGGCAGCCTACCCCGAGGACAACGATCTCGGTTCACTCATTCGATTCGCAAATGCCAAAAGCAACGAGAGACTCTTCAATTTGGACAAGGCCATTTCCGAATATCAAATTCTGATTGATGATTTTGGCACAATCGAGGATCCTTCCCAGCCAAGTCTGAACGTTTTGAGCCTGCCGCTAAAAGTTGCGCGACTGGAACGGTCGGGCTCTAATGGTGTCAATGGCAACGATGGTTATCAGGAGGCGCTGGCCTACTACTCGAACATCGTTGCAACACATCCCGGTTCTCCGGCTGCGTTCGTGGCGTCATTTCATCTCGCCTCGATCCACGGCGACCAGCAGCAGTGGCGGAAGGAAATCAGGACGTTGACCCGATTAGTCAAAGATTACCCGGACCGGCCGGAAATTCCACAAATCCTGCTGTCGGTAGGCAATATCTATTTGGATGGGCTGAACAATCACAATGAATCTGATCGGATATTCACCCGTCTGCTGCAGAAATACCCTGAACATCAAATCACGGGTTATGTTCATTTTGCAAAATCCAGAGTCCTGATTGCCCGGAGACGACTGGAGGAGGCAAGGAAACTGCTATCCTGGATTATCGAAAACTTCGGAAGTGATCAGAACCTGTGTTCCGCCTGTCAGTTGACCATGGCCAGGACGTATGAGGACCAGGGCAATTGGGAGCGGGCTTTGGTCGAGTATCGCTGGGTCCAGGAGAAATACCCGACGACACCACAGGGACTCTTTGTTCCGACCTACATCGCCCAAAAGTACCAGCAACAAGGGGACAGGAACCTGGCTACCCCCGCCTTTCAGGATGCTATCAGCCACTACAGCAATCTGATCAAGAAATTTCCCAGGACTGTGCTGGCAGGCATGGCTCAGGAATACATCATCTATTGTCATTCCGCTCAAGAGAACTGGGAGCAGGCGCTGACTGCCGCCTCGAATCTCGAGCATATCCTTCCCGGCACACGCTCGAGAATGAAATCAACGCTGGTGCAAGGACAGCTCTTTGAAAAAATGCGGCAGTTTGATAAGGCGGCGAAGATGTATGAGGAATTCACGGGTGCTTTTCCCAATCACCCGATAGGCGAACAGATTCAGGAGAGAATTCGCAGCTTGCGCAGATAAATCATGACAGCCCTTTTATACAAATTCTTGCCTGCGGCAGCCAGCTTAGTAGCAATTGCCCTGGGTATCAAGCTCTTGGGGAAAAAAGACAAGAGCCTGCTGCACAAGGCCATCTTGCATAGTACGCCAGCGGTGGTTCTATTGCAAATTGGCACCTATATGCTGGGGAATTGTCACGCAGCCCTGCACTTGCTCGGTGGTCAGATTGTCATCCTGTCCCTGTGTCTTCTGACGCCGTTGTGCTCGAGGCTTGCTCTGCTGTGGGGGCAATCGCGGGGCCGCGAAGTTCTGAGGAAGTCCAGGCCTTTGCTGTTTAGTCAGTGGGTAATCGGGTTGGTCTTCACGGCTCTCATTCCGTCCGGCAACTTTCTTCACCTCGCCAGCTCTGAGCCGGAGGCAATCGTCGCTTACGGTTCGTATGGGAGGTATTTTTTGATCTACCTGGTCGTCTCCAGCGTTCTCGTGCTTTCTGTTTTTGAAAGCAAGCGAAGATTGTGTGATAATATTGCGGCGATTCGAATTCCGACACTTGTGTTCATGGGGATGTTCGTCTTTTTCATCATTGGCGCGAGCCAGGGGCTGATGATTGGAACGTTGCATACGTTCCAGTTACTCATGGTTTCGTTGTGTGTTCTGATGGGCTACTTAGCGCCGCTTGCTTTTCGGCTAAAGAGCAGCACCAATTTGCCCACGCTTCCCGACAACCGTCAGTTTATGTATTCATCATTCATGATTGTCATCGTTGGAACCTATCTGATTCTGATCGGCATTTTTGGTAAGCTCGTCGCCTCCCTGGGGGGCGACGTCAACATTTTCTTTTCAGTCGTGGCTGCTGTTGCCACCGCGATTTTCCTGTTCATGATCGCGACATCTCTTACGCTGAAACAAAAACTCAGCACATTCATAGACAGGACTCTCTATCGCAACAAATTTGATTATCGTGCCATTTGGAGCAAGTTTAGCGAGGAAACATCCTTCAGTCTGACGCTGGATGAGTTAACGGATGCTATCCTTGGTTCCGTAGTTGGAACCCTTCAGGCCGCCAGCGGCGCAATTTTGCTGACAGATGACGAGACTTCGAGCCTGAATCTCGTAAAAAAAAAGGCCTGGAGGTTATGGACGAACCAGATCTGAGTCTGAGACAGGAGTTCATCGACTGGCTCTGGCGATTGGGCAGGCCGGTGCAAATCACCGGCGGCTCTGCCCCCAGTGCGCTCCCGGATTCGATTCATGAGGTTGAGGCGCAATTGGTAAGAATAGAAGCCAGAATTTGCGTTCCTTTGAACATCACCTCCAGACTTGTTGGCTTACTCGTCCTGGGGAAGAAGAATAGTGGAGTTTACTCGGAAGAGGATTTTGAAATCCTGGAAACGTTAAGCAATCAAGCGGCGCTTGCCATTCACAATTTCAAGTTGCGACGCCACCTTCAGGATGCCAGAGAGCTCGAGTCATTTTACAAGTTTACGTCATTTGTCATTCATGATCTGCGCAATGTTGTTTCAGTGTTGTCTATGCTCTCTGAAAATGCCAGGGAGAATATGGACCGAGTCGAGTTTAGAAACAGTCTAACGACGACCCTCGAGGACTCCGTCGACAGGATGAAGCAGATGCTTTCACGAGTTTCATTGGTCTCCAATCAGGTTGAAATCTCTCTCGAAAAGGTCAACCTGACAGACTTCATTGAGAAATCTGTCTCAGAGATAAGAATCAAAGAGGGTGTTGATTTGCAGTTGCGTTTCGAAACCACCTGCGACCTCACCGTGGATCCGACGCAGCTCGAGAAAGTCATTCTCAACCTGCTGATCAATGCCGTGGAAGCCATGCCCGGTGGCGGAGCTGTTATGGTCAGAACCGAAGACGGCAGTCGGGAGGAGCTTCCACCTGGAATCAAGGCCGAGTGGTCACCCGATGAATTCGTCAAGATATCTGTTTCGGATACTGGCGTCGGAATGTCACCAGAGTTCATCAGAACGCGACTGTTCAGGCCATTTCAGACCACCAAAAACAAGGGCCTGGGCATCGGTCTCTATCACTGCAAAGAGATTGTTGAAGCACATGGCGGAAGGATTTGGGTCAATAGCCTGATCAACGCAGGCACGACGTTCAATGTTGGTTTTCCGGTTCGTTTGAGCGAGACAGCTCTCGAGCCCATCAGCACACTTCCGGCCGAGCGATGAAGCAAATGCATGAACACACAATCTTGATCATCGATGACGAAAAGGGAATGCGAGAGCAGCTCCGGTGGGGTCTCCAGAATGATTTCCGCGTGCTGACAGCGAGTGGCGGAGAGCAGGGTCTGCAATTGCTGCGGGCCGAGCGACCCGACCTCGTTGTGCTGGATCTGGCCCTGTCTGAAGGTGGGAGTGGCGACGAGGGTCTCGATATCTTCGAGCAGATCCAATTGATCGACGCCAGGGTCAAGGTCATCATCATTACGGGGAATGAACAAAGAGATCTGGCCATAAAGGCCGTGCAGATGGGCGCCTATGACTTCTATAAGAAACCGATTGAGCTGCTCGAGTTCAGAATCATCTTGAAGAGAGCGTTGCAGCTCAAAAAGCTCGAAGCCGAAGCGAGAGTTTTTCAGGATGAGGTTGAGGTCGCGTACAATGACGAGATTATCGGTCGAAGCCCTCAGATGCTGCAAATATTCGATATTGTAGACAGATCATGCGAAACGAATGCCACCATCCTGATCAACAGCGAAAGCGGTACCGGCAAAGAGCTCATCGCCAGGGCCATCCACCGGAAGAGTCCGCGCAGAGAACACCCGTTCGTCGTGGTCGATTGTGGCGCCATCCCGGAAAATTTACTGGAGAGTGAGTTGTTTGGCCATGAGAAAGGGGCTTTTACAGGGGCTCATGTCCAACGCAAAGGCAAGTTCGAATTGGCCGACAAAGGCACCATATTCCTGGACGAAATCGGCGAATTGAATTTTCCCTTGCAGGTTAAGCTGTTGCGCTTCCTGCAAGAACACCAGGTCGAAAGAGTTGGCGGCCGGCAGCAGTTGAAGCTGGACGTCAGGATTCTGGCCGCTACCAACCGAGATTTGGAGCTGGAAATCGAACGCGGAAATTTCCGGGCAGATCTGTTTTACAGGTTGAGTGTGATCACCATAAGCGTTCCACCCTTGCGCGAGCGCGGCAACGACATTGAACGCCTTGCCGAACATTTTCTGGCAAAATTCAAAACGGAGTATGAAAGCGAAATCCGCGGATTTTCGACCGAAAGTAAGGTTTTGATCCGCGAGTACGGTTGGCCCGGCAACGTCCGTGAGTTGGAAAACAAGGTGAAACGAGCTGTGATCATGGCGCAGAAGCCGTTTATCGTGCCGGAAGATCTGAATATTGGCGGGTCACATCGCGCTGCTGTCAGTCCCCTGAAAAACGCTGTGCACGAATTCGAAAAGAATTGCATTCTGGAGGCCCTGGAGCGCAACAAGGGGAACATCAGCCGAACTGCCAGGGAATTGGGAGTCAACAGGACCACCTTTTACGATATGCTGAACAAGTACAACATAGACAAGCACGTGTCTTCAAAATCAACCCATAAGGTTGAACGGCAGGTTCAATGACATCGATGATGATTCGCACAAGTTTTCTGACGGTTTGCGTTGCCGGAATTATTTTGGCCGGACCCCTGCTGTCGCAAGAGTACACGATTCAATCAGGTGACAACCTGAGTATTGCGTTTTGGCAGCAGCCCGATTTGAATACCGAGACGAGAGTCGCGCAAGATGGGAAAATCGAGCTACCGGTGGTCGGCAGAATCAGGGCCGCCGGGTTGACCGCGGCGCAGTTGAGTGAGAATATCATCGAGCAGATCTCGAGATATCGAATCAACATCACCCAGGCTTCGGTCACGATAACGGAATATCAAGGCAACAAAGTCTTTGTCACCGGCCAGGTTGGCTCCCCGGGCACCTATTCTTTTGAGGTCATCCCAAATTTGTGGCGTGTGCTGCAGGAAGCCGGCGGCCTTCTGGAGACGGCCGATCTTGCAAGGGTTTCACTCATCAGAGCCGGAGAGCAGTCCGGAAACATCACTCAGGTCGATTTGCGCAGATATTTCGAGGACGGTGCGTTGACAAAACTTCCGCGTCTTAATGGCGGAGATACGATTCATGTGCCTGGTCTGCCGTCCATCCGTTCCGATGCGAATACGCCCACGACACCGTTTTCAGTCCGCAATGAAATCTATATCCTGGGGGAGGTCGCTTCGCCAGGCAGGTACAACCTCGAACAGGATATCAACCTGTTGGAGGCCCTTATTCTGGCAGGTGGCCCAACGAATTCAGCCAAACTGACTGAGGTCAAGGTCCTCACGAGGTGGCGCGGTAACAACGGCCTGATCAAGATCAATGTGGAGGATTTTCTCCAGAAGGCCCAGCCAGGGCCGCCGCAATTGCGGCCGGGCGATACCATCTATGTGCCGCGCAAAGCGAGCAATGTTGCGGGATTTCTCGCCAGCAGAATCCTGGTGCCGGTGCTGACCTCCGCAACCGTACTTATTTTGGTAGACCAACTCAGATAGGCAGGCAAATGATGCAAGGCAATTTTCAACATCCAGATTCGCTTCAAGCCACTGGTGGACTGGCGGCCTTTGACTGGCGCCACTACTGGTACATGCTGAAGCGAAGAAAGTGGCTGCTGATCATCCCGACAATTGTATTCGGACTGGGGGCTTTTCATTTTGGCCTGTCCATCGTTCCGGTCTTTGAATCATCGACGACCATTCTGGTTTCTGGCAGCAAGTTGATGACGGGTTCGGTCAGGCGTCTCATCCCGGGTGTGACGGCCCAAAACGAAATTTCTGCGGTCAAGAAGTACGTCATGAGCGCAGCATGCATCGTTGAGTTGATCCACACCCTCGACCTGAAAATGGACGACGGGATCAGAGAGCACGCCGTGCAACTCAGCTCGCAGTTGCCGGACATGAAGGCGGAAGAAATTGCCACCATGCTTTTTATTGATAAGGTCAGAGAAGACATCGCGGTTTCAACAACTGGCAGGGACATTATCACCTTGACCGCCGCCCATGAGAATCCTCAAAAAGCCTACCTGCTCACCAAGATGCTGGCACAGATATTCATGGAGGAATTTCAAAAGCGCCAGGTTAGCGGTATTCGTGGTGTGCGTGAGTTCGGTGAAGAACAACTGGCGATCTACAAACGCAAGCTGGCTGAATCGGAAGAAAAACTCCGGAAGTTCCAGGAAGGTTTACTCAGGAATCAAATCGATGATTTGGATCTGGGCCAGCAGGCTTCGGAGCGCATCAAATCGGATATCACCTCTGCCCAAGTTTCCATCAGCGACAAAGAAGCACGACTGCAACTGTTGAACGACAGGCTGGCTGCCATGGACCTGGCTGCTGTCAGGATCGACGATGCCGGAATTGCCACCAACAGGCAGGAGCTGTTTGCCAAGGTAGATGAGCTCGTTTCCGTCCTGAGTCAGTTCAGTTGGACGGATCCACAGATCATTGGCATCAACAATGACATCAACGATATCCGAGATGCGATTCGAGGCGGCGTGGAAAACCATGTCGCCACCGTTTATGGCGAGAGAGGCTCGGTTGCGAACAATTTGCTCGTTGAGCACTATCTTTCAGTTTTGGACCTTGAAATTCTACGGGCGGAACGAGACGGCCTGGCCGCGAAGCTCAGGACCTTCGAGAGGAGCTTGACGCAACAGCCCTCACACGAGATGACGTTGCGTGGATTGAAGCAGGAAGTCGAGCAAAACCGGCGAATGTATCTCAATTTTTTCCAGCAATCGCAGGGAACTCAAATCGAAGAGCAGATACAACGCCGGGATGCTGAGTTCAAGCTACAAATCGTGGAGATGGCTAAGAAGCCGCTCTATCCGATCAACAAGGGGTTCAAGGTCATCGCAATGCTTGTTTGCATGCCGTTCGTGGGGTTGGCATTGGGAGGAGGCGTCGTCATTGGGCTCGACAACCTGGACCAATCCGTCAAGGATGTTGACGATATTGCGAAGGAATTGAATTTGCCGGTCTGGGGAGTGATGCCGGAGATCAGGAATGAGGAAGTGAGATTCCGGGGCGCAGGCATCGTGCAGTTTCTCGTGGTGATCCTCATCACGGCCGTTGCAGCTACTCTCGTATACCTCGTCAACAAGGGCGGCCTCAGCCTTTTGCGATGATGGCTGATTCAGGAATGGGGTAAATAGGAATGAAAATGGAGAGTTTTACTTTTGACGATGTCTTGAGCTTTGCTCAAACATCCTATCTGCTGAAAACGCTAAACAGTGAAGCGCAGAAACGCATCATCAGTACCGTTTTTCGCGATGGCGCGGTGGTTTACTCCCGCTATGAAACCTACAACGGACATCTCAGCAACGATCAGATTCTCAGTGAGGTCAAGAAATACCACGAAGCATCCAAGAACGACTTTCAGGCGCTGTTTAACGTGACCAGTCAGCATGGCAGCTCAAATGCGTTGGGAACGCAGATAGCCCTGGTACGCGCATTCATGAAGAAGAAAATGTACCGCGAGGCAGTCTTGAGAATCGGAACCATTCTGAAAGCTGAGCCGGGTAAATCGATCTTCTATTTTTTTCTGGGACAAATTCGGTTGGAACTCTCTGAATACGATGAGGCCGTCAAGTGCTTCAGAAAAGCGATCGAACTCGATCCGAATTATGCCGACTATCATTTCCATTTGGGCAAATCTCTCCTGGCGGTGAATCAATGCCTGGCGGCGATAAATGAGTTCATCTATGCCATCAAGTTGAATGCCTATTATGGTGACGCCTATTTCCATCTGGGACTCGCATACCTGCAAAATGTCATCGTCAAAGAGGACTACCAGCTATCTGTGGACGCGACCGCCAGAGCACAGCATGCATTCCACATGGCCTCGCAAATCAATCCCAACTTAAAAGATGACGCCTTTCGGTGTGGTGAAGAGGCGTTGAGAGCCGGTGACGTCCAGCAGGCCTTTGATAGCTTCAGGAACATCAATACTGACGATGACCGGGAAAGGAGCCAAGGTTTCATCCTGGACTTCCACTTGCGCTATCTCAGTGAAGGCGATCGCCTGCCAATAGGCGAGATACAAGCACACATCGAAAAGCTTGAAAAGTTGACAAAGAGATACGCCAGCTACGCAGACTTGCACTACGAACTGGGGATCGCCTATGTTCTTCTTGGCAGGTGCATCAACAGGTGTGCGGTGAAAAGCCTGCAAAATGCCGTCGCAATAAATCCAGACTATTCAACGGCTCAGAGAATGCTGAGGTCTTTGACAGATAACAAACGGAACATCGTATCGTGATCACGACGCGTCATTCATACCAGGGATTATGAGCATGCTATCAATGTACAAGGGGGAGTCTCCGCTCGGAACGGAGATAAGAAGAGTAGTCAGCAGGCTGAAGGTGTGGCAGGTGGAGCAGAATTGCAAGACCGTCATGGTGACCAGCTCGGCGCTCGGCGAAGGCAAGAGTACTTTTGCCTCGAGTCTCGCCATCGGGTGCTCCGAGTTTCGTGGCACCAAGACCGTTATCGTGGATTTTGATTTGCGCCGGCCGACGATCCATCAACTCTTCGGGTTGCGAAGAAGCCGTGGCGTCGCCGAAATCCTCTCCGGCACGCAGTCCCTGAGGGCCTGCCTCAAACAAACGCCGTATGAAGAATTGCGAGTACTCACCTGTGGCCGCAATTCCCAGGTGAATGTGTCCTCTCTTTTGAACAGCGGCCGCATCGAGAACCTCTTTTCTGAATTGAAGTTCTATTTCGATGTCGTGATTGTCGATGCCCCTCCGGTTATTCCCGTATCAGACCCGCTCATGCTGGGTTCTGAGATAGACGGGGCCCTGTTCGTGGTGAAAGCCGGAAAAACTCAGAAGCCGGTGGTTCGACGTGCTGTGCAGGTGCTGCAGGATGCAGGCATCACGACGCTCGGCGTCATCATCAATAATGTAGAGCACGTCTTGCCCTACTATTATGATTACAATTTCTATGGCTATCAATATTACGCAGAAAAGCCCAATATAGATCGCCAGTCACCTTAGAGGAATACAACATTCGATCGCAACGGGAATAACCACAGGGAAAACAGCATGGCAAAGTACCTGGTGACCGGTGGCGCCGGCTTCGTCGGCTCCAACATCGTCGCAGAACTCCTCGAACGAGGCGAATCTGTCCGCGTTCTCGACAACTTCTCCACAGGCCGCAGAGAGAATCTCCAGCCTTTTGCTGAAGCGATTGAATTGATCGAGGGGGATCTCCGCTCTCTGAGCACAGTCTTTCGTGCCGTTGATGGCGTGGAGTTTGTCATCCATCAAGCCGCCCTGCCTTCCGTGCCAAGAAGTATCGCGGATCCCGTAACAACAAATGAAGTCAACGTTACCGGCACCCTCAACCTGCTGATGGCTGCCCGGGATCGAAACATCCGGAGAGTCGTATTTGCTTCTTCATCCTCAGTCTACGGCGACGATCCTCGTCAACCCAAGCACGAGGATATGCGCCCCCGGCCCATGAGCCCTTATGCGCTATCCAAGCTCGCCGGTGAGGTCTATTGCTCCGTGTTTAATCAGCTCTACGGGCTGGAC
>JBHHXT010000081.1:0-19967 GCA_046757165.1 bacterium
CGGTCGGTTTCTTGCATTCGTCGGTCGGTTTCTTTCCACATCTTGTCGATGCGTTCGTCGGTCTCTTTGAAACCTCGATAGATCAAGTCCTCCAATTTCTTCAGCGTACTCATAATACTCCCCGTCTAAGGATAGTAACAAAAGGGTTTCTTTTTAACCACCTAAGCGCGGCGAAGCCGCAAAGCTCAACCCGTAACCGCGAATGCACGCGAATGACAAAATTAGGGTGAAAGATAATTAGCGTGCATTTTGCGTTTTTGTGCAAAACTTCATTGGCAATACCATAAAATAGGAGCTCACCTGGTGAAAATCAAGCAAAACGTCTTATTTTATCGCACCGGGCTTTCCTATGATTCTTCCGATTCTTCGCAGCAGGCCGACTTGCCCAAGGTGGCAGGTTTCGTGAAAATGCAAAAAGGCGAGTCTCCGGCCCACAGTCTCATTTTCATCGGCAAGTTGGGCAAAGTCCTCATCGCTCATCCGTCCGAGCGCCGATTGAATCGTTTCCTGCGATTGGTTGCCAAGAATATGGCTTGTTTTTGAGCAAAATCTTTCTTAGCTTCTTCCCTATGTACCATCGCAGGTGGAAGCTCCAGTTCCGGAGGAAAAGGAACCCCATGTTCTGTAATCGCGTTCTGGTGAGCACGATGGCGACGTTCTTTGTCGCAGCGCATCTTTTCGCATTTTCCCCTCCCAAGGGTGCCAAAAAGCCGGCGTTTGACTTCAATTCTGCGCGCATTCCCATGCTTTCGATCACGTTGCAAGAGTCACAGTTTCATGTCAACGTGCTGGCTTCAGAGGAGTTTCAAGGCAGAAGAACAGGTACGCCCGGGCAATGGTTGGCGGCCAAGTATATTGCGGAGGAGTTTTCCAGCTATGGTCTGGTGCCTGCAGGCGACAACGGGACGTTCTACCAGAACTTTGGAATCGCACACATCGATCTCGCCCACGCCGCGATGTGGCTGGAGAGCAACAGCAGACAGCCTGGCGAAAAAATGGAGTTCTCGCTAAAAGACGATTTCATTCCCATGAGTTTCACAGGTGAGTACAACGTTGCAGCCGAAGTCGTGTTTGCAGGCTATGGTATCACGGCGCCAGAATATGGGTATGATGACTACGCAGCCATCGATGTGCGTGGCAAGATTGTTTTCGTCTTGCGTCACGAGCCGCGTGAATATGATCCAACCAGCATTTTTGATGGCAGGAACGAAACCAGACACGCCAGACCGGACGTCAAAGCGGAAAACGCCATCAAGCATGGCGCCATTGCCATGCTATTGGTCACCGATCCAGCGAGGAACCATGGTTCCATGGCACCACGGGGCTATTGGCCCTCACTGCACAGTCGGGGGGGCAGGCTGCCCAGGCGCTGGGAGTTGGATAGTGAGCCCGTGAACAAGCATTTCCAGGTTATCTGGATTGGCGCCACGGTGGCCAAAGCAATTTTGCGGCATACAGGCTTTTCTTTGCTGACCTTGCAAACCAATATCGACAAAACCCTCCGACCACAAAGTTTCCAGATCTATGGTCCGAGGGTGCACCTCGAGACCAGGTTGGACAAGGACGTGCACAGTACTCAAAACGTCGTGGGGTTTCTACGAGGGGCTGACCCTGATCGGCACGATGAAGTAGTGGTTATCGGCGCTCACTATGACCACATTGGCATGCAAAATGGACTGATTCATCCTGGCGCCGACGACAACGCCTCTGGAACAGCGGGGCTGCTCGAGATCGCCGAGGCCTTTACGGAAACGCCGGTTCGGCCGCGACGCAGCGTTCTCTTCATCGCCTTCTCTGCTGAAGAGCTGGGGTTGCTTGGCTCACAATACTACGTGGAGCATGCCGTCATGCCTTTGGAGAGAACGGCGACGATGGTCAATCTCGATATGATAGGCCGCAACCATGCCAATCGAGTTACAATTGTTGGTGGAAGGCGCAGTCCCGAGTTGTACGAGTTGAACCTTGCCGCAAACGAGGAGGTCGGACTCAACTTGTTTTATGATGGTGAAAAGTACTTCAACCGCAGTGATCAGGCGAATTTTGCCAAATACAACATTCCTGTTATCTTCTATAATACTAAGGTGCACGAGGATTACCACCGCCCGACGGACAGTGCTGAAAAGATCAATCCGGAGAAATTGGCCCGGGTGGCGAGATTGGCTTTCTTGGTGTCGTGGAAAGTGGCCAACCTGGATGTCTGGCCCACCTATCGGCCCTTTGACCTCCGTCATTGACGCTCGGCTGACTCGAGTTTTGCCCTACCGTCGGCTAATCTAGCAGCAACATGTTTCGGGAAAAGTAAACGGAACCAACGCATGGAATTATTGCAATGGGTGATGCCCTGGATGATGGAATTGCCACAATGGACTCTGGCCTGGGTGGTTGCGCTTTTCCTGGTCGGCCTTGTGTTTCTGTTCAGCGGCGGGCACATGCTCGTCGATGGCAGCTCGAAATTGGCGAGAACTCTCGGAATCAACTCAATGATCATTGGGTTGACTGTGGTAGCGCTCGGAACTTCCATGCCGGAGTTTCTCGTCAGCCTGGTTGCTGCGCTGAGGGGCAACACCGATGTCGCCCTCGGCAACATCATCGGGTCCAACGTCTCCAATATCGGTCTGATTCTGGGCCTCTCCGCTTTGGCCCGCCCCATTGCCGTGCAACTGCACCTGCTGAGAATCGAAGTCCCCCTGATGATTGCAATTTCGATTTATTTCTGGGTCATCTGCGCGACGGGTCTTGAACTTAGCCGTCTGGATGGTCTTTCGCTCGCCCTTGGCTTTATCGGCTATCTCGTGGTCGTCATTGCTGGCGCCAGGAAAGGCTCACGCGTTCATGATGAGAAGTTTGCCCCACTTCGCGCCAGGAAGTGGCCAATTGCCAGGGATGTTATTTTCATCCTGCTCGGAATTTTGGGGCTGAGCTATGGCGCCACGTGGGTTGTCAACTCTGCGGTTGAAATCAGCCACCGGGTGGGGGTCTCGGAGCTGGTCCTTGGCCTGACCGTCGTCGCCCTCGGCACCTCTTTGCCCGAGCTGGCGACGTCTGTGGTAGCGGCGATCAAAAAGGAAGGGGACATCAGCCTGGGCAATATCATCGGCTCCAATATCTTTAACATGATGGCCGTTGCCGGCCCGAGCGCCCTGGTCCACCCCCTGCCCGTTTCCGAGGAGCTGCGCCGCAATCAGCTCCCCGTTATGGTGGCGCTGACCGTGATTCTGCTGCCCTTGCTCAGGACCGGACGGAAGATCTCCAGACTGGAAGGGGCGTTTTTGCTGGTTAGCTATTGCATCATTGTCGTCTGGTGGACGCTCTGAAGTCGTCCTTCGTTGCAAGATTGGTTTATTAAGCTCAAGCACCATGAATTCAAGGAAGTACCCGTTGGAAATGATGACCAAAGTGATCTTCAATCCGGTCGCAGACCCGGATTCCTCTGCCGGATCCCAGGGGAGACCTGTTGCCGGAACAAATCGTCAACTGAGTCGTTTACTGCAAATGGTCGATTTTCGGGTGTCGCGTTTGGTTACCACCTTGCAGCGGGATCGGGATTGACCCGGGCCCGGGCAGGATAGTTGCCAGGCGAAGTTGCATTTGGAAAGGAGGCAGATCGTGACGCGTCAAGAGGCGTGGGAATTAGTGACGGAATACACGAAATCGGAGAATCTGCGCAAGCACATGCTGGCGGTGGAAGCGGCCATGCGCTTCTATGCCCGAAAATATGGCAGCGACGAGGAAACGTGGGCCATTGTGGGCCTGCTGCACGATTTTGATTATGAGCAGCATCCTTCCAAAGAGGAACATCCTTTTGTGGGGGTGGAAATCCTGAAGGAGAAAGGCACCCCCGAGAAGATCACACGGGCGATTCTCTCCCATGCCGACTACACCGGGGTTGCGCCGGAAAGCGACATGGAGAAATCTCTGTATGCGGTCGATGAGCTTACCGGCTTTATCACGGCGGTGGCGCTCGTCCGCCCCTCGAAGAGCGTCATGGATGTCACGGTGAAATCTGTCAAGAAGAAAATGAAATCCAAAGCTTTTGCGGCCAATGTCAGCCGCGAGGACATCCAGAAAGGCGCTGATTTGCTTGGCCTGACCCTGGAGGAACATATCGGCAATGTGATCGAAGCCATGCAGTCCGTCGCACCTGAACTGGGATTGGCGTGAAGCCGTGTGCCACTCAACCCACAACCTTTTGCTGAATTGACGAAATGGAGTCTCCTGCCAAAATTCGCGCCGGCTTCATCGGTATCGCGTTGACTTTTTTTCTGCTCATGCAATTGCTGGCACAATATCCCACCTTTGTTGAGCGGTACTATTCCAACGGCCTCTATCCGGTCCTGACGTTGTTTATTTCAGGCGTGACCAACCAATTTCCATTTTCCATTTCAGAAGTCGTACTGTGGTTTGCGCTTCTGGTGGTCTTGCCGGTGTTGGCAAGGCGGTTGTTCAAGAGAAAAATGTCGATCGTGAGATTCTTTCTGAATTTGGCCACGACTATTTCGATTGTCGTGGTGTGGTTCTACGTGTGCTGGGGCATCAACTACCTGAGAGTGCCGTTGATCACAACTTTGAAGCTGGACCGCGTGGCACTCGAGATCGATGCCTTTGATTCCACCTGTGTTGAGATCATTCAAAACGCCAATGAGCTCAACCTGTCCTACTCTATCAAAGACCTCGCTGAAATAAACGAAATCGTTGAAAGCTCTTATGTTGAAGTACTCGAGGAGTTAGGATTGAAAAAAATGCCCGGCCCCAAGGTTCTGAAGGAATTTGCTGGCAACTGGCTTCTGAATATCACCACAACGAGCGGCTGGTTTAGTCCGTTTTTTCATGAAGTTCATTTCAACAACGATCTCCTCATTATTGAGATTCCGTTTGTTATTGCCCATGAGAAGGCACACCAGATGGGGTACACCAACGAGGCAGAGTGTAATTTCCTCGCTTATCTGGTTTGTTTGAACGCCTCAGACCCGCTCGTGCAGTACAGTGGCTATTTCAATGTCCTGGGTTACTTTCTGCAACATCTCAAAGAGAACCAGGAGAAGAGAGAACAATTCGTGCAGTCGATCAAAGAGGGCGTAAAGCTCGACCTGGCGGCCGTCCGCGAACGGTGGAAAAGCCACAGGGGGTGGGTGTCAAGTCTCTCAGACAAGAGCTACGATTTGTATTTAAAGGCCAATCAGGTGAAGGAAGGTCGACAAAACTACGCACGTGTCGTTGACCTGATTGTAAAATATAACGAGAAGATAAGTCAGATGGAAGGGTAGGATGGGGCGCTCGGGAGGTTTCATAACATCGACGCAGGGTCCACATCCACGGTCATTCGCACCCCGGCTGATTTGAATTCTTTCCTGAACCATTCCGCTGTTTGCTCCACCACCTGGCGGCTCTCCTTGCCGCCAGGGTCGAGATTTCTGTCTGCCTTGATAAAGATTTGATACCGGTAGAGGTCCTGAATCTTGCTGATCGGCGAAGGCGACGGCCCGAGCACGAGGAATCTGCCCTGAAGGGTCTCGAGTTTGCGGGCGAAGCTATCCGCCGCCAGCCTGACTCTCGGCTCTTCCTCCCCTTTGAAGTGCACACAAACGATTCTGCTGAATGGCGGGTAGTTCAATTCGCGGCGTTCCAGGATTTCTGCGTTGTAGAACTTATGGAAATCATGCCTCTGAGCACAAGACAGGCAGAAGCTATCGGGCATGTACGTCTGAATGATGACTTCACCCGCCAGGTCCTTCCTGCCAGCTCGGCCGGCAACTTGCGTCAACAGTTGAAAGGTTCGTTCCGCGGCGCGAAAATCCGGAAACATCATGCCGATATCAGCGTTGATGACGCCGACAAGTGTCACTTTGCGGAAATCCAATCCCTTTGCCACCATTTGTGTGCCGAGCAGAATATCGTACTTGCCATCGCCAAAGTCCTTCAGAATGCGATTGTGGGACCACTTCTTGCCGGTCGTATCGAGATCCATACGCACGCTTCTGGCCTGCGGAAATCGAAGCTCGAGCTCTTCCTCGACCTGCTGCGTCCCCAGGCCGCGGAAGATGATGTCCGGGCTCAGGCAGTTTGGGCACATTTCCGGCGCCCGCTTGTTGGAGCCGCAATAGTGGCAGCGCAAACGGCGACCCTGCAGGTGGTAGGTCAGCGTAATATTGCAGTGCTTGCACTCCTCGATGAAGTCACACTCCCGGCACTTGATGAAACTTGAAAATCCGCGTCGATTGAGGAGCAAAATAATCTGCTCTTGCAGAACGACCTTTTCTTCGATTTTCCTGGCGAGCAGGCGGGAAAAAACAGGCTCACGCCGGCTGCCGGACATTCGTCTTTCTTTTTGCATATCAAGAATGTGGACTGTCGGCAGCGCCACATCGCTCACTCTGCGTTTCAGCTCGAGCAGCGCGTATTTGTTGTTGCAGGCATTGTAGAAAGATTCGGCGGCAGGGGTTGCAGAGCCGAGTACGACGACGGCGTTCGCAAACTTTGCGCGCACCACCGCCACATCTCGGGCATGGTAGCGCGGGGCTGCATCACTCTGCTTGTAGGTGGTCTCGTGCTCTTCATCCACGACGACGAGACCCAGATTCCTGACCGGTGCAAAAACTGCTGAACGCGCCCCGATGGCCACTCGGGCTTTGCCTTCCTGGAGCCTGCGCCAGGAGTCTAAGCGCTCGCCGTCTGACATGGCGCTGTGCAAGACCGCTACCTGATCCTCGAAATGTGCCCGGAAGCGTTGCACGGTTTGCGGGGTCAATGAAATCTCGGGGACCAGCACGATGGCGTCCTGGCCATGTGCCAGCGTGCGCTTGATCGCTTCGATATACACCTGGGTCTTGCCACTGCCGGTAACGCCGAAGAGCAGAAAGGTCTCGAACCGCCTGGCATCAAGGGGAGCGGTAATCCTTTGCAAGGCACGTTGCTGCTCCGAGGTAAGTACCAGGTCTGGCGGGGGCTCGATGTCGATGGCGCCGTAATAATCCCGCGAGATCACTTCCTCGCTAATTCTGATCCAATTTTTGCGACTCAGGGCTTTGAGCGTTTGCAGCGAAGCGCCGGTTTGCTGCATGAGGTCACGCTGAGCCACCTGGGTGCGCCGTTCAAGTAAGAAGGCGAGACACGCTGCCTGGGCAGGCGCCGTTTTTGCCAAATCTCGAACCCTCGCTTCAGATGTGCGAGTCTCCGGAACCAATTCAACATACTTTTCAACTCTCGGCTTCACCCTGGCGTTGGGAAAAACATGTCTGACTCGAATCATGCCCCTCTGCTGCAGGAGACTGAGACTGGAAGTCAAACTGCTCACGCCCAACCGCTTTCTTAGATTCTGGATAGAACTTCGCCCGTTCTGCAACAAGAGCCGCAAGATTTCAGCTTGTCTGGGAGCGCTTCTGGCGATGTTGATGGCTTCCAGCTCAGCCCAATCGTTGGCGATTTCGACGACTTGCTTTGATACCTGCAAAAGCCCTGCCGGGATGGCTGCTTTGATCGCCTCCCCCACTGAGGCCAGGTAGTAATCAGCGAGCCATTGCGCCAGAGAAAGGATTTCTTTGGAGACCAGAGGCTCGACATCCAGCACATCCTGGATGGGTTTCACGCGCTCGAGGTGGGTTTGCTTCGACAGGGCCGTCACCAGGCCTGTCATTTTCCTGGGGCCAAATGGCGCGACCACACGGCATCCTATGCCGACACCACCCTGCATCTCTGGCGGAATGGCATAGGTAAAGGCCTGGTTGAGCGAAAGCGGAAAAACAACATCAACGTATTTCGCGGACATGGATATGACAGGGTGAAGGTTCAGCTTAACCCGGACAAGCCGGAAATTCGAAATCTTAAGCTCGAAACTCGAAAAAAAGTGTGCCACAAAAAAGTCTTGCCAAAAAGTGGCGGAAAATAACTCGTCAGGGATTAAAGCAAGTGTACTAATTAATTCAGAGAGTTGCAAACGCAAAGACAAAAAAATGCCCTTGCATTATCTGCAAGGGCATGGAGTCATCTCAACAGCTTGGAGCCGCTCAGCCGAGATATTTGCGCAGGGGTTCTAACCTGGAACGGTGGCGCATGCGGCGCAACGCTTTTTCCTTGATCTGACGTACGCGCTCACGGGTGAGCTTGAAGTGCTCACCAATTTCCTCGAGTGTCAGCGGGCGGTCGCCTTCCAGCCCGAAGTAGAGCCGGATGATCTCCGCTTCGCGTGGCTTGAGCGTCACCAGGACTTTGTCGATCTCTTCCTTCAGAGACTCTTGCATGAGCGAATCGTCAGGCGGCGCGTAGCGGTCACTTTCGAGCACGTCAAGAAGATTGTTGCCTTCTTCTTCTTTGAACGGCTCGTCAAGGGAGAGGTGGCGAGCAGACGTTTTCAGCACGTCGGCGACTTCGTAGTCGGTCATCTCCATGCTGTCGGCAACTTCATGCATGCTGGGCTCGCGACCGTACCTCTTTTCCAACTTTTCCAGCACCCGACCTACTTTGTTGATGGCGCCAACCCGGTTCAGGGGCAGGCGGACAACGCGTGATTGCTCCGCAAGCGCTTGCAGAATAGACTGGCGAATCCACCACACAGCGTAAGAGATGAACTTGAAGCCACGCGTTTCATCAAACCTTTGGGCCGCCTTGATCAAACCCAAATTGCCTTCACTGATAAGATCCTGCAACGGCAGCCCCTGGCCCTGGTACTCCTTGGCCACGCTGATGACAAAACGCAGATTTGCTTTGACCAGTTTATCTAACGCCTCCGACTCTCCCTTGCGGATTCTGCGCGTGAGTTCTATCTCCTCCTCAGGAGGCAACGGCGAAAACCCGCCGATTTCCTCCAGGTATTTCTCGATGGATTGCTTCGGCCTGTTTTCAGTTTTCTTTTGCTTTTTTGCCATACGTGTTAATTCAGCACCTCAAAATATTATTATAAGTTACAGTATTAAAATTAGTTACGCTAATAAATTCGCTTATTATACTCCAAGCAAAATCTTTAGTTTCATATCTAAGAGAGGATCAATCAATAAAATATTGCAATCGCTAAGTATCAACTCTAGGATCATACCAGCAATTCCACCTCAATGCGTTTTGGACGGATTGAATTTGGTGATAAGCCCCCATCCACCGGGAGTGCATCGGCGTTGCCGCCGCGGTTTTTTAATAACGCATAATATAATATAGTGAACTTCGTTTGTCAAGCCACTTTTCCAAAAAACTTTAGAAAAATCTGGAGGTGCCGATAGGAGGCAAAGACCTAATTCCAGTCACATTCCTCACAGTCGCATGGGTATGGACGAATCCTACTGCGGTGCCAGCCACGAGCTTCAGGACGACTCTCTAACTGGGGGCACTCATAAACTGCAACAGCCTGAGACATCAACTGCGCCGGAGCATCAGAATAAGCTTGTCGACGAGCTGACCCGACAAAATGAGCAGCTAAGAGCAGAGCTCGCAGCAAAAGATGAGCAATTGCAGCTTATTTTGAATCAGTTAGCGCACGTCGACAAGCTCGCGATGATGGGCACCCTTGGTGCGAGCGTTGCACATGAACTGAACAATCCGCTCACGGTCATCAGCGCGGAGGCGGAGGAAATAATCGACGCCATCGAAGGCGGGCACGAAAATCAGAAGTTGACCGTCGTTTCCGCAAAACACATCAGGCAGTGTGCGGACAAAATGCGTTACTTCGTCGATCATCTGCGGCAATATTCGAGAAAGGATGAAACGACCCCCTGGCAAAAAGTGGATATCAACACCACCATTCACGACGCCCTACTCATGCTCAAGCCGCGGCTCAGAGAAGCCAATATCAGAGTGCAGCTCTCCCTGGCCAAAACATTGCCCAAGATCTGGGGCCACCACATCAAGTTGGAATCCGTCTTCCAGAATCTGATAGCCAATGCCATCGACTCGTTCACGCCGGATTGCGAAAACAGGCGGCGATTCGTTACTATCTCAACGACACAGGAGGCGAAAAATGGCGTGGTGGCTCAAATCACCGATAATGGATGTGGCATGTCAGAAGAGGTCAGAAACAAAATGTTCGATCCCTTTTTCACCACCAAGAAGAGCGACCAGGGCACAGGCCTGGGGCTGGCAATGGTGAACACCTACTTGCAAGACCACCATGCCGAGCTGGAGGTCGAGTCGCAGGAGGACAAAGGGACGGTCATGACGATTCGATTTCCGCTGGAAAGAAGATCCTTGCTGAGCGGTCAATCAGGCTCACAACAGTCTCGAGGTGAAAGAAAAAAAGAACATTCTCATCGTCGATGATGAGGTGATCATCCTCGATGTCCTGAAGCGGCGATTGGAGCGCATGGGGTTTGTGGTCAAGATCGCCCATGACGGCCAGAGAGCCATCGACATCCTGCAAAGCGAGCAGGTCGACTTGATTGTCTGCGACGCGACTCTGCCCGTCAGCGTTGACAGCCATGAGGTCCTGAAGGTGTCCCGCACGCGTCACCCGCACGCCAGTTTTGTGGCCATGTCGGGACACCTCGAGGCGGATGAGTCCGTACAGAGGCTGATGTGCGGTGGCGCCTCTTTGTTCATTAAGAAACCATTTCCCTCTCTACGTGAGGTGACCCGGGAGATCGCCGACCTGCTCACGAGCGCTTGACCCTGTTTCATTTCGATTCCTTCCCGTTCAATTCTGTTGCTTTTGTCGAAAGAAATCGCTTGATTATGCAATACCTTAACGGAATAAATGGGAGTGCAACGCTTTAGCGTTGCATGAAATGCTAAAGCATTTCACTCCTTACGTGTTAGCCCTTGCTGGGAGAAATTCATGAATTATTCAGGTTAGAAGATTGCGATTCGCACAAGCCGGACAGATAAGCCATGCCAAAGCTCGTGATCACGTGTTACAATTGTGGCGCAATTTCTGAATTGGAAGACCGCCTGCTCCACAGTACCACATGCGAAAAATGCTCGTCTTACTTACGCTGCTGCCGAAATTGTCGTTTCTACGACCCCACCGCTTATAACGCGTGCCGTGAACCTCAGGCTGAACGCGTTAAAGACAAGGAGAAGGCGACTTATTGTGAGTTCTTTGAGCTGACATTGCAACCGCAGGGGGCGCAGAACACCCGGCGAGAAGAGTCGTTGAAGAAATTGAACCAGTTATTTAAGAAGTGATTCAATCAAATAACAGCTCAATGCGACTCCTTCTGAGCAGCAGCTCCAAACAGCACGGTTCCGGTTACCTGGACCACTGCGCCGATGAGATTATTGATTTCCTCGGCCAGGCGAAACAGGTAGCATTCATCCCGTTCGCCCTACACGATTGGGAGGCCTATTCCGCAGCCGTAGCCGCGCGCTTCCGGAAGATGGAATTCGACCTGAGCGGCGTCCACCAGGCAGGGGATGCGAGGGGGACGATTGCGGCCGCAGAGGCCATCTTCGTCGGGGGCGGCAACACGTTCCGGCTCCTGAACGAGCTTTACAATCAGGACCTGCTGCAGATTATGTGGGAAAAAGTTGCGTCCGGGACCCCGTATATCGGCTCTAGTGCCGGCACTGGAATCGCAGGCCCAACCATCAAGACCACCAACGACATGCCCATCGTCTACCCGCCATCGTTCGATGCGCTCAACCTCGTTCCCTTCAATCTGAACTGCCACTATCTGGACCCGGATCCGAAGTCCCGGCACCAGGGCGAAACACGGGAGCAGCGCCTCAAGGAATTTCATGAAATGAATGACCCGCCGGTGCTTGCTCTGCGCGAGGGGGCGATGTTGCGGGTGGAAGGAAAGCGGGCCACCCTGAAAGGAAACGTGAATGCTCGCTTGTTCCTGAAGGCCCGACCGCCGGTTGAATTTGAACCCGGCGCGGATTTGAGTTTTCTTCTCTCTTGAGCGCCTGACTCACCCTCCCGCTGCCGTTGGCGGTTCTTCCGCAAACTTGTATTGGACCTGGCGCTTAGTCTACTCTGAGATGACCGCTCCGTTGCCTCTAATGCGGTAGATGGTCGCCTCTGCTGCAACGGTCAGCGGGTCGAACGGTTCTCCGCGTTCCTCTGCTTCATGACGTTTCCAGGCGATGACTTGCTCTTTGGTGAGATCGAGCCTTTCGACCGTGCCTTGCACGACTGCAAACTTGCCCCTGGCGCTGAGGGGAAAAACGATCTCGTCATCTTTGACTTTGACTTGAATCCTGTCAGAAGACGAGCCCGCCGCAACATCGATCCAACAGCCCTTTTTCGGACACACATCAAGAATATTGCCTGAGATCAGAACTTCCTGGCCGACGTAGACCTCCGGATTTTGCAGGAGTTCAGTGACCGCCAGGGTATCTTTGAGTGTGATGGCTTTGCCGTACTGCTTGTCGACTTCCTTTGAGCAAGTGACGACGCAAAGAGTCAACAAAATACACAATGAAGTAGAGATTCGTTTGGTCATTTCAGATTCCCTGGGAAAATGGTTCGGATTTCAGCTGAGTAAACACTAGGGCAATATAAGACTCTTGCGCACAATTGAAAGAAAAATCTTGATAAAGGAAAGAGACGGGGCTGTCCAAAAAGTCTGCAGGAGATGTACTTTTGGGACAGCCCCCAGTTAGCCTCGAGTCCGGCGCATAAATGTCTCGTTACAAGCTTTTCGGACAGCCCCAAAAGTCGTAAAGAGCCCTCCACCAGGGGGCGTTAACGCCCTTGCTTGTCCGATGCTCAATGCGGATGCAATTGGAAGGATTAGTGTTTGAGTAGAAAAGGAAGCTCGCGCGTCACCTTTCCCTCGTCGCCAAGATTCAACTCGATCAGGCGACGCAGGTGGGCCATGGTTTCGATATCTTCGCTCAAGAAATTGAAGCCAAATTGGCCCGTTTTATTATGAACGAGCTTCATGCTGAATTGCAGTCTTATCTCAGATGGCGCCAGAACCAAATGCAAGTCGCACGTGTCTCCGAGGTCGATCTCGAGCGGGGCTGGTTCTTTGAACTGCAAGAGTACTCCCTGCAAAGAGATATCCAGGAGCTCGGCCTCAAACGTATGCTTGCCATACTCGACTTGCACGTCGGTGACGAATTTTATGCGACTGAAGCGGCGTCTTTCTTCCATGCTAATTGTTTTCCTCAAGAATGGTCATTCTCAACAAAGTTCGGAAAATAAAAAAAAAGCTTGATGAAACCTGCGGGTGTTGACCAAGCTTTCATTTTAGTTGCCTTTTTGTAACCGCGCAGGTGATTCGGGGATCAATCACCTGCGCGTTGACGCAGCCAGTCGAAGAGGTCGTCCACTTTCCTGGCCAGCTCGGGAAGCCCGCCAGAGTTCTCGAGCACGTAGTCGGCGCGACGGATTTTTTCTGGGACAGGCATCTGGGCGTCAAAGCGCCGCAGAATTTCCTCCCCGGTAAGCTGGTCACGCTGCTGCAGCCACTGAATTCGCCGGTCGAGGGGGGCCTCGACAACGACGACAGCATCCAGGCTGTCATCCATGCCTGACTCATAAATCAACGCCGCCTCGACTCCGATGAGCCGATGCCCTTCTTCGACACTCAAGCGTCCGGCTTCCTGCTCGATCCACTTCAGGATGTGAGGATGAATGATGCGGTTGACTTGTTCGCGGGTCTCCGGGCTGGAAAACACCAGCGCCCTGAGTTTTTTCTTGTTCAATTCCCCCGACGGGGTGTAAACCTCATCGCCGAATTTCGCCTTCAGGGCCTGGCGGATTTCTGACGAGGTCATCGTTAGTTTGCGGGCAAGCGGGTCCGCCGCGAGGATGGCGATCCCCTTTTCCTGCAAAAGCTGACAGACAGCCGATTTGCCGCTCGCAATGCCGCCGGTTACACCAAATAAGAGCATGAGTGGTGTCTCAATTCAGTCGATGTTTGCGCCTGCTCTTTCTGTCCAACTCTCTGCGAACAGCTTCGGCCAGGGTTTTTTGCGTCACTGGCTTCGGGACGAACGAGCCGGCGCCCAGCTTCATGGCCTGCTGGACGCGGCTGGACATGGCGTAGCCGGAGACGATGATGGCCTTTTGCTGCGGGTTGAGTTCCAGAATGCGCCGGTAGGCTTCTACACCATCCATCCCCTCCATGACCATGTCCATAATGAGCAGGTCGTAGGAGCGAGTTTTTACATGCTTCACTGCATGTTCTCCGCTCGAGAGCACGTGCACTTTGTATCCGAGCCGTTTTAGCAACTGGCCAGAGACACGTCGCTGAACAGGATCGTCATCGACTACCAGGATTCGTTCACTTCCCCTCTGCGGGGTTTTTCTGATTTCGGGGGTTTGTCGAGTGAGCTTTCTCGCTGCGGGAAACAGGATTGAAAAGGTGGTGCCTTTGCCGACTTTGGAGTCCAGGGTAATGTAGCCATGATGGTCTTCGACGATGCTGTGGACAACGCTCAGGCCAAGCCCTGAGCCACGCTCGCGGTTCATTTTCTTGGTGGTAAAAAACGGATCGAAGACTTTGTGCAGGATGTCCGGGGCAATGCCCGAGCCCGTATCAGATATTTGCAGCTTCACGTAATCACCGCGTTTCATCGACCGGTTGCCATCGGGGGGCCTCTCCAGATAGATGTTTTCTGTTTCAACCCTCAGTATCCCTTTGCCGCGCATCGCTTCGACGGCGTTGTGGATGAGGTTGGAGAAAGCCCGATGGAGCTGTGCTGCGCCCCCCTTGACCGGGAGCAAATCGGGAGTGAGTTGTTCTTTGATGAGAATCTCCTTTGGCAGGCAGCACGCATGCAAGGTTTCATGAATCAGCTCATTCAAGTTGACCGGATCCATAGCGTAGTGGCAGCGTTTGCCGAGGGTCAAGAGCTGTTGATTGATTTCTGCCAATTTATCAGCCGATCTTTCTATTTCTGCCAGCATTCTCAGGATGGAACTGTCGGCGGGCAACTCTTCACGAATGAGCGCAGGATAAGCGGACAAGGGCGAGAGCAGGTTGTTGAAGTCGTGCGCGATTTGCCCGGCGACCCGTCCGGCGGATTCCAGCCGCTGAGTGCGTGCCAGCTCCTCTTGCAAACTCTTGCGCCGGGTCACGTCGATCAAAAAGCAGAGCGTGGCCGGCTGCCTTCCCCAGGTTAGATAGACCGAGCTTGCATCCAGCCAGCGCACCGAATGGTCGGGCTGAACGATTCGAAAGGACTCCAGTTTTTCAGACTGTCCGGTCCTGCGGACGGTATTCAAGTGGCTGGCAACCCGTTTCCTGTCCTCGGGATGGATGAGGTCCAGAAAGGTTTTGTAGGCCAATTGATCTTCGGCGATGCCGGTGATGTCTACGGTGCGCGGGTTGAAAAACTTTATCTTGCCTTGTTGCACGACGAGAATGGCCTCGTCAGCATTTTGTACAACCAGGCGGTATTTTTGTTCGGATTCACGCCTCTTGGCCTCTGTGCGGATCCTTTCCAGCTCTGCTGCCGCTCGAACCGCAAAGATTTGGAGCACAGATTTCGCGAAATCGCCGTGCGGCAACGGCCGGCGGTCCATCAAGACCAGAATGCCAATGACGCGCTCGCTCGAGTCAATGAGCGAGATGGCGATGTAGCTCTGGATGTCGAGCTCGAGTAGGTGTGGGTTGCGCGGAAAGTGCTTTTGCACCTCGCGGGAGTAGATGCACGATTTCTTGCTGGTCAACTCTTTGCAAGGCGTGGGCGCCAGATCATAGTCGAAATTCTGCAAGATTTTGCCCCTGCCGTATGCTGCAAGAGTCCTGATCCTGTTGAACTTAGCCCCACTTATTTCACCGATATGGGCATACTCCACGTTCAAGGACTCAGCAAGATATTCCACCAGGGAAGTGAAGAATGCCTCACCCGTGAAGGCAGCCACGCCCTCTGCAATGTTGCCCAGGAGGTTGCCTGGCTCAAGGAGATAGGTTGAGTTGGTTTTGTGTTGCGCTTTCATAGCGGTCTCCTTGTTACATGGATATCATCTCATGTTGGTTGTGCTATTGAAAACGTCGAGTGGGTAGGAATACGTGTGAAATGCGGTGGCGGGCGATAAGAACGCGAACGGCTGGTCCGACGACTCAGTCGTGAGAAGCTTCCTTCCCCACCATCCCCGGATCCTCCTCGCTCTCGAGTGGAAACTCATTTGATGGCCACTCCTTTCCCTCCGGAGTTTACGCCGGCTCCTCGAGTTGGCGTTTGGGAACAGTCTCGTCACAGGTGACAGGCAGGCAGGTCTGATGACTGATAGCGGGCTGGAAAGAACCGGACACGGATTCTGACTTACAGTTGAGTTTTGCAAGCGCGATTGAGCTATTTCCACAAATATATAATAATTATAAACTAAAGCAAGCAAAATGACAGGTTTTTAATACAAAATTTCAGCGGTTCAGATGGATGACCATTCGGGTTACATTCCCACGGCGCGGCAGTTTCTTGAATTCCACTTCGTCAACCAGGTTTTTGATCAGGAACATGCCCCAGCCGCGAGTGTCATCGCAATTGTTCAACTGATGCTCGATTCTCGGGTCCGGCATGCTTGTATCGACGCCCTGGCCCTGGTCTTCGACGTTGACCTCGAGACTCTTTTTGCCCATTCTCAAAGTCACTAGCACCATCGTGTTTTTCTTGAGCCGGTTACCGTGCTCCATGGCATTTGTGCACGCCTCCGAGACCGCGGTTCTCAAATCATCGATTCTGCTCTGGTGGAATTGCATCAATCTGGCTACAGCGGCGGCTGAGTCCATGGCCACTTTCTCGTATCCCAAAACGGACGGGATATGAATTTCGATGGTGTTGTACTTCTTTAACATGGTTCAACCTATCGGTTAGGTCAACTCGAGAATGACCAGGGTGACATCATCATGGACATTGGTTTCGCCACAGTAGGCGTGCATGGCGTGGATGAGATTGTCGACCATCTCGTCTGGCGCGAAGTTCGAGTTCCCCCTGATCGATGCCGAAAAGCGATGGAAGCCGTACGACTCGTCGCTGCCGTTCATCGCATCGACAATGCCATCGGTGTAAAAGATGAGTTTGTCCCCTGGTTTCAGTTTCAGGACCAACTGTTCGTAGGTGGTGGCCTGCACAATGCCCAGAGGGAAACGATCGCTTTTTTCTGCCTGGGGCAGGAACCGAATCTCACCGTCCCGCAACAGGAAGGGCAGGGTTTGCCCGGCGTTGGTGTACCTCATGGTGTGGTTGACCGGGTCGAAAATGCCGTAAAAGAGCGCCACAAACATATGATTCTGAATATCTTTGTGCAGGCGTGCGTTGACCATCGTCAAGACCTCATCGGTGCGCCGCTTTTCCTCGGCGGCAAAGCGCATGGCGCTCATGGCCGCGGTCATGACCATTGCCGCGGAGACCCCGTGACCGGAGACATCGCCAACGACGATGCCCAGCTTGCCCTCCTCGATCTGCAAGAAGTCATAAAAGTCGCCACCGACTTCTTTGGTCGGAATGGATTTGGCGCTGATCCGCAGGCCGTCTATCCGGGGATGCGTGTCCGGCAACATATGGGACTGCATATCGCGCGCGACATTGAACTCATGCCAGATACGGGCATTTTCGCGCAGCGACTGCACCATGCTGTTGAAGGATTGAGCCAGCACGCCGATCTCATCGTTGGCCCGGTGCTCGATTGAAATGTCCCAGTTGCCGCGGGCGACCTCTTGCGTGCTTTCTGTCAGGCGCTGTACAGGTTTGAACATCTGGCGGATAATCAAGTAGATCAGCACAATGTCGAGCAGCATGACGATTCCGACCAGTTGAATCAAGGTCTCCCGCAACTGGTCGCGGCTGGAAAAGACATCCTTTTCATAGCCTGTGGCTAGAATCACCCACTTCCAGGGTGCAAAGTATTTGTAGTAACCGATCTTCTTCTCCCCCTGACGGCCCTGTGCGATGGTTCCCTGCCGGTAGCTGGTGAAGTTCGAGTAGCCATTGATTCCGCCATGGCTGTCAATTTCGTCGAGAATCTTCGTGATGTGCGGGAAATCTTCGTTGTACAGGGATTTGCCTTCGTCAGTCGGGTGGATGACCAGCACGCCTTTTTTCGCTCTCTCATCATTCCCGATGACTGCGATGTAGCCGTATTGGGCAATATGCAGCGCCTTGATTTCCTTGACCAGCTCCTGCGAGGGGCCGAGCCTGTTCTTGTAGTGGCGGTCACAGAGCGCAAACGCTTGCTCCGTTTTTGAAATGAGCAGCTCCCGCGCCAACCCTTTGATCTTCCATTTCGATTCGCGGTAGCCCAGAAAGCTTGTGACCGTCACAGAAGCCACGATCAGCAGAACCGAAACCAGGATCAATTTGAATCTCAAACTCATTGGCGCATTCTATTCTTCAGGATAGATACCAAGCCGGTCGATTTTTTTCTGCAACCCCAACCGGCTGATGCCCAATTTGCGCGACACCTCGCTTTTGTTCCAGCGATATCTCTGCAGAGCTTCCTTGATCAAATGGGTCTCCAGGGCATCCATGGCCTCTCGCAACGAGCTGGCCTGCAAACCATTGGGTAACTCGAGATTGCTCTGCGCGCGGCTGACCTTGTGTGACAGATCCTCCGGCTGAATGATGGCGCCATCACCTGCAAGGGTCAGGGCACGCTCGACTTCGTTTTCGAGCTCGCGGACGTTGCCGGGCCACTCGTACTGCATCAACTGTTTCATCGCTTTGGTGGAAAAGCCCTGAATGCGGCTGCCGATTCTCTGTTGCAGCTTTTTGACAAAATGGGTCACCAGCAACGGGATGTCATCACGCCTGCTGCGCAGTGAGGGCAGGTGCAGCTCGAGAACCCCCAGCCGAAAGTACAGATCTTCACGGAAGTTGCCCTCCTTCATTTCCGCTTCGAGATTCTTGTTCGTGGCAGCAATCACGCGCACGTCCACGGAGATTTCCTTCGTGCCGCCGACCCGCCGGAAGCAGCGCTCCTGCAGGACTCGCAAAATCTTCGCTTGCGAGCTCACCGGCATATCTCCGATCTCATCGATGAAAAGCGTCCCGCCATCTGCTTGCTCAAAGTACCCAATATGTTTCTTCACCCCGGTCGCGACTCCTGCTTCGATGCCGAACAACTCCGACTCGACCAGATTCTCAGGAATGGCGGTGGAGTTGATGGCCACAAACGGTTTGTCCTGGCGTGGACCGAGGTAATGGATAGTCTTGGCGAGCAGCTCTTTTCCAGTACCGGTCTCGCCGTAGATGAGCACATTTGCCGGGCTTTTCGCCACATTTCGGGCCTGCTGCAGGAGGGTTCGAATTTTTTCGCTCTGGCCAAACATTCGGCCGCCTTCATACTCCTTCACCACTTCTTCTCTCAGCGCGATGTTTTCCAGACGCAGACGGTCCTGGGCATCTCTTAGCTCCTCATAGAGGTGCAGATTTTCCAATGCTGAGGCCGCGTGGTTCACGGCTGCTTCTATCAACTCCAGGTCTGCAGCGGAGTAGGGGGCTCCGGACAATTTTTCTCCGAGGAAGACGCCGCCGAGAATGCCGTCCCGGCCAAAAAACTCTGCCCAGGCCACGCTGTTCTCCGTCGCTGCTGTCAACTTCTGTTTTTGCAAAAAAACGAGGAGCAAAGATTTCCGTTCCGCGGCCTTCTTGCCGTCGAACCTTGCAGACAACACCTGGCGCTGCAGGCCAGGGGAGATGTCACGTTCAAAACCGCGATCTGCACCGACGCGCCATTCATGAGGCGTGACCTTCACCAGCATCAAGCCATGCTCGACGCCAAACGTCCCCATCAAAATGGAAAGCACCTCCTTGTACAGGCGCGTGATATCGCGACAATTGCTCAGGGCATTGGAGAGTTCATAGAGCGTCTGCAAGTGAAAAACTTGTCGCTCGAGGGCGGAGGTTTCTTCTTTCCCACTCATCCTTTGATACGCAAAGTTCAGAATCTGGTGTGGCGTCGCTGGTCATCGATGCGGTGCTAACTAAGTTAGCATGCTGGCTCAATAATACGACCCTTTTTACAAAATGTCAAGATATTTTACCAATGACTTGATTATCGCGTTTTCTTGTGATTTCAACTTCGAGATCTTGGAGATGTTGAGATGAATCCTGCTTTGCAATGCTGACCTGGCTTGAGCGGCGGGCCATGTTGA
>JBHHXT010000082.1:0-19561 GCA_046757165.1 bacterium
AGTTTACCCACTTATTCTTTATTATGAGTGCTTTACTTTATTACTGCTAACAGATGAGTTTACTCCCTATCCCTACGAGATTCAGGACATCTATAAGTGGCTTCTCGGGCAGGGTGCGGCAGGAACAGGTCTCGGCGCCCGCCTCGACGATCGGCACGAAATGTGGGAGCGGTTGATGACGATCCCGAGCTATGGATCGTACTGGCGCGAGGTTGCCGCCGACTGTTGGTTCGAATCACCGTCTCGTCTCGTGCCAGCGCTTCATGTTCACGGATTCTGGGATCAAGAGGATATCTATGGCGCGCCAGCGGTCTATGCAGCGCTCGAGCAGCATGATAAGACCAATGAATTTAACTACTTCGTCGCTGGACCCCGGTACCATGGCCAGCACTTTGCCGATGGAAACAAGCTGGGCGCTCTCAATTTCGATGAGGACACAGCGAAGCGGTTCCGTCAAGATGTCCGGTCATCAACTCATGGTTAGCGCTGACATCTTCCGGGGACGCTATCGTGAGAGCTACGACGAACCGAAACCTCTCGAGCCCAATCAAGCGTTGGCTTACACGATTCCGCTGCCACATCTGAACCATACCTTTCTGCCTGGGCATCGACTGATGGTCCAGGTTCAGAGCACGTGGTTCCCGCTCTACGATCGCACGAATAAATATTGCTTGGGGGAAGCGAAGTTCGACGGGTTTCATGAGATAGCCTACGGACTCAACAGAGGTAAGTTGAAGCCTAATACTTTGATGAGCCCCTTCGAAAACTATACGTTCACTACTTAATACCTGTCGGAAACTCGAAATCCTAATCTACAAAATTCAAAAACCTCGTCAGGTCTTGATCTAATTGATTAGTGAACCAGTTGACCGCTCAACTGTAGCAACTCTGTCTCCGCGAGTTTCGCCTCTAGCTGGGCCGCGATAAAGCGCGTCTCAGAATCCACAAAGTTGTTCTGGACTTCTCTAAAATCGACGGAGGTGATGGCGCCCAGGCGGAATTGCTGCAACGCGATGTTCACATTTTGCCTGGCCAAGCGGACGTTTTCCTGCTCCAACTCGACCACTTGCAAACTGACCTGGTATCTTTTGTACACTTTTGCCAAATCAGTTTCTACGAGACTTTGAATATCTTTGTATTCTAACTCACTGTTCAAGATACTCAGTTGTGCATTCTGCTCTTTTCGGGCAGTATTGAGTCCGTTAAAAAGGTTCATTCGGAGGGTCACGCCGTAGTTGAATCTCCGGTTTCGATTGAATAAGAAGAAACCGGCATCCGATTCCGTTCTCGAGAAATCGTAGCCGATGTTCAAACTCAATTCCGGGAATCTTTCCGATCTCGCTTTTTGCAATTCCAGCCTTGCCAACCGGATACTTTTTTGCGCTAACTTCAAGGTGTTATTCTGTTCTAAAGTCAAATTTTTTAGCTTCTCATAAGATAGGTTCCGGTTTATGCTGATGGAATCTGTAATATCGAACTGAAGATTGCTTTCTCTGGCCAGAATACGGGTTAGCTCGATTTTAGAATTCGTCCAATTGGCTTCTTGTCTCAAATAAGCTGAGCTGTCCGCAATGAGGTCTACTCGGGCTCTGTTCCTCTCCAGCCTCGAGCCGGAACCTATGGTGTAGTTGGCCTCTGCGATTGCGGTTCTTTCTTTGGAAATGGCGATGGCATCTGCAAAGGCTTTGAGAAGCTGCTGCTGCTGCACAATGTTATTATAAGAAGTAATAATTTGGGCAACGGTCGTCTCGATGGCTATTTTTGAATTGATTTCTCCCATGTCCTTTAGGGTATTAAACTGTTTTCGAGAGGCAAACATGTTGAAGCCGTCAAAGACCGTCCAATTCAAAGCGACGGCTCCGTTGATTGAGGTGGTCTCTGCGCCATCTCTTTCACTGGTTGAGCCGTTCGCAAACTCCTGTTTTGTATCGAATATGGTTTTAGTCGCGCCGGCATTGACGTCCAGGCTTGGCAAAAATCCGGCGTTGCCGAGAGAGGCGTTTTTTCTGGATATTTCAGCTTCATTTCTCGATATGAGGATCGAATAGTTGTTCCTGAGGCCGATTTCGATCGCCTGCTCGAGCGTGAGATTCTCCGGGCTTTGCGCAAAAATGTAGACCGGCGCCGTCGACAAAAATGACAAGATCACTATTTGGAAAAAAGCTGGGGATGATAATTTGCTTAGACTGCATTTCTGATTTTTCATTTCCTCCCTTTACCTCATTTTCGTTCATCGTTTGTAACGGTGTCTTTGTAAGTTCAAGTTAATCAAATCATAAATTGTTTTGTCAAAACACGGTCACAGACCGTGTTGGATCATTTTTGGACCTTTTTGCAGTTTACTCATTTCTTAAAAAAGAAAGCCTTGAAAATCAAGTTCAAGGCTTTTGGAGAAAGTTCAAGCCGCCTCCCGAATTATTTGTTTCAGGGCGGATTCAGTCGTCAATTTAATTTGCGAATTCTACTTCTTCTTTTTCTACTTCCAGATCAAAATCCACCGGTTGAGATTCCGGTTCGAGTTCCTTCGAAAAATAAGAATACATCGCCGGTATGACGTAAAGAGTTAAAAGACTGGCAAACAGCAAACCGCCGATGACTGCGATTCCCATAGGAACGCGACTCTCAGAACCTGCCCCCAGCGCCAGGGCGATGGGCAAAATACCCAAAATGGTCGAAAAGCTGGTCATCAAAATTGGGCGAAAACGCGCCGCCGCTGCGTCTTTGACGGCTTCCATCATAGGCAACCCCTGGGCTTTGCGCTGATTGGCAAACTCGACAATCAAAATGCCGTTTTTTGTCACCAGACCGACGAGCATGATCATACCGATCTGGCTGAATATGTTCAACGTCTGACTAAAATACCACAACGAAAGCAGCGCCCCGGCGAGCGCCAGCGGCACCGTAAACATGATAATGAACGGATCCCGAAAACTTTCAAATTGCGCAGCCAGCACCAAGTAAATCAATACCAATGCCAATACAAACGCAAACACCAGACTGGATGAACTTTCGGCAAAATCTTTAGCCGGGCCGGCCAAATCGGTGGCAACCGTTTGATCCAAAACGTTGGCGGCTATTTCATCCATGGCCTCGATGCCTTCACCCATGGTTTTGCCCCTTGCCAGCGCCGCAGAAACCGTGGCTGAGACATAACGGTTGTAGCGGTACAATTGTGGCGGACTGCTCTCCTCGGTCAGCGTGACCAAATTGTCTAACTGGACTAAATCGCCTTTTCGGTTTTTGACAAATAGAGATCTCAAATCCAAAGGCTCGTCCCGGTTTTCTCTGGCCACCTGCCCGATGACCTGGTACTGCTTGCCGTTCATAATGAAAAATCCAAAACGCTGACCGCTAAATGCCAATTGCAAGGTCTGCGCGATTTCAATGGTTGACACCCCTAAGTTTTGTGCGCGATCGCGGTCGATCTCCACCCTTAGTTCGGGTTTATTGAATTTCAAATTTACGTCAACAAACTGAAAGTTGGGGTGTTTTCTGGCCTCTGCCACAAATTTAGGCAGAACTTCCCGCAACTTTTCAAAATTAGGAGCTTGAAGTACGTACTGCACGGGTAAACCGAAAGTGCGGCGGCCGATGGACTCATCCTGCTTCACAAATACCCTGGCCCCGCTTAATCGACTAATCTGCGCTGATAAATCACCGGCAATCTCTTGTTGGGAGTGTTGGCGATTTTCGGGATCCTTCAGAATCAAGCGCATAAACCCGGAATTGACGGAACCGGCGGCGCCAAATCCCGGCGAAGTCACGGTTATGATGGCCTCTCTCTCGGGGACGGTTTCCGCCGCCAATTGAATGAGCCTGTCCATGTAATCGTCCATGTATTCGAAGGTGGCGCCCTCAGGAGCGGTTGCGAACAGAGTTAAGCCGCTTCTGTCCTCTAACGGCGCCAGTTCGGAAGGTAACATGGCACCGAAGGCAAAGATCATTAAGACAGAAAAGGCGATCAACCCAAAGGCCAACCACCGCTTTGCTATGAATCTGTCCAGGGAATTTCTGTAGGATGATGACAGGTTGTTGAAAAAGGACTCGGTTTTCAAGTAGAAGCGACTGTGTTTCTGCTTGCCCTGCAACAGCCTGGTCGAAAGCATCGGGGTCAGGGTCAAAGCGACAAATGAGGAAATAATGACCGCGCCTGAAACGACAATCCCAAATTCTTGAAACAACCTGCCGGTGAGACCTTGTAGAAAGATAACCGGTAGAAAGACAGCCACTAATGCCACCGTGGTCGCGATTATGGCGAAAAAGACTTCTTTTGAGCCTTTCAAACCTGCCAACTTCGCCGGCATGCCTTTTTCAATTTTGGCATAAATATTCTCCAGCATCACAATCGCGTCATCGACCACCAAACCGATGGCCAGAATAATCCCTAATAAGGTCAGCACATTGATCGAGAAGTCGGCGATGTACATGATGAAGAATGCGCCAATCAAGGAAATCGGGATGGTGAGCACGGGAATCAGCGTCGTGCGCCAATCTCTCAAGAAGAAGAATATGACCAAAAGCACGAGACTAAATGCGATAAATATTGTCTGGATGACTTCGGCGATAGCCGAGCGAATATATTTTGTGGTATCGAAGCCAATGCCCAATTCAATATCTTCCGGGAGATCCTGCTTGATTTGCTCGATGCGTCGGTAGAATTCATCCAGAATCGCGATGTAATTGGCGCCGGGTTGCGGGACCAGGACGACGCCAACCATGGGCAGTCCATCGCGTTTTAATATCGTGCGATAATTTTCAGGGCCTAATTCAGCATAACCGATATCCTTGAATCGAATCACGACTCCGTCCGCCTCTTTGACAATCAAGTTATTGAATTCGTCGACGTTTTTGAGTCTGCCCATGGTGCGAACGGTGAGCTCGGTTCGATTCCCTTCAATTCTACCGGAAGGGAGCTCCACATTTTCCCGGTTCAGAGCATTCCGTACATCGAGCGGCGTGATTTTCTGAGACGCGAGCTTTGCCGGATCCATCCAGAGCCGCATGGAATACTTTTTTGAGCCCCAAATCCAAACCTGGCTGACGTCGGGTATCGTTTGCAGCCTTTCCTTCAATGTGTTGATCGCAACATCGGAAATCTCCAGCAGATTGCGTTTGTCGCTTTTGACGTTCAAAAAAACAATGGGGACCCGGTCTGCATCGGCCTTGGTCACGGTGGGGTTGTCGACATCGGGAGGCAGGAACCGGATGGCCTGAGAGACTTTGTCTCTGACGTCGTTGGCTGCCGTTTCCAAATCGACATTCAAGTCGAATTCCACCGTGATGGTGCTGCGCCCCTCCCGGCTCACCGAAGTCAGCGTGCGGATACCGGCCACACCACTGATCGATTCTTCGAGGGGTTCGGTAATTTGAGATTCGATGATATCGGCGTTGGCGCCGGTGTAATTGGTCACGACCGTGATGATCGGCGGATCCACATTCGGATATTCTCGCACCCCCAGACTGTTAAATCCAATTATTCCGAACAGGATAATGGTAATGGACATGACCAAAGCTAAAACCGGACGATTGATTGATACGGCAGAAAGGCTCATTTTTGGCTCCTGAATTCAAACCTCCAGCTCAGCCGGCGTTACCCGACTTCCGCTTTCAGCCCGAGAATACTAGCAATCGAACAATTTTACAATGAATCCATCCAACAATCCATCTATTGCACGCGCAGTTTTGCACTCAAAATAGATTTGATTGATTTATTTCAGAAATCTTTACTTCCGCACCGGGCCGCAACTGCAAAATACCGGATGTAATCACGGTGTCCCCGGGTGCAATTCCGCTTGTTATTTGAATCTTGTTCTCTGTTCTTATGCCGATGGTCACTTTTTGAGGAGAAGCTTTTCCATGTGCTAAAAGAAAAACTTTTTGACCCCTTAACTCGGGGACCAAGGCAGCGGTAGGGATCATTAAAGCATCCGTGATTTCATCTAAAACCAGTTTCACCTCAGCAAAGGCGCCCGGAAGAACTTTGCCCTCTTTGTTGGGGCTTATGGCCCGTAACCGCAAGGTTCTCGTCGCCGGATCAATCCTCGGTTCAATGGCATAGACCGCTCCCTCAAATTGTTCATCGAACCCCTGAATCTTAAAAGCGATTTTATCTCCCGGCTGCACCAAATTGACATATTTTTCAGGTATCACAAAATCAATTTTGACCGGGTTGATATCCAACAAATTGGCAATCTTCGTGTTTGGGGAGATGTAGCTGCCTTTGCTGACATGTCTTAAGCCGACTACGCCGTCAAATGGCGCCCTAATTTCAGTCTTGTCGATTTGGGCCTTGATGAGTTGAATTTCAGCCTTTTCTGTATTGAGCTCATTCAAGATAACATCATAATCCTCTTGACTGATCGCTTCGATTTCTAATTGTTTACGGCCGCGCTCTTCCTTGTCCTCAGCTAGTTTCTTTTGGTAGTGCGCCTTCAGCAATTGTGCTTGCAGCTCCGTATCATTGATCTTGACAAGCAATTCGCCAGAACTCACTCTGGCTCCCTCATTCAAGTGTATCTCCGTAATTCGACCGGAAATTTCACTTTTGAGCTCCACTTCTTCGTTGGCGAGAATGGTACCCGTGCTAAAAATCTTGTTGTTTAGTTTCTCCGGCTTGACCACATGGACCGTAACAGGAAGAGCTGAATTTCCAAACGCTAGATCAGTGGACTTGCCGTCCTCAGTCGGAGATTTCAACTTTGGAAGAAGTAATAGTAGAACGATCAAAATACCGACTGAGGGGAGAAGCGCTTTCCGTAGTGAAAACTGCATGCTTGTTCTTGTGTGAATGGGTGAGAAAAAATTGGATTCGGTTACAATAACAATGCGTCAAGAATCGGAATATATGAATCCTGAAGAGTTTTGGCCGGCCTGTCTTCGGACCTGATTACGATCTTGGGCGCTCTGCTTGGCATAATTTCTGAAGATAATGAATGTAGAATACTTTGTCAAGCAAACAACGTGCAGGGGCTTACCGAAAAACTTGGGACAAGTCAAGACAAAAAGCGGCAGCTTAAGAGAAATAGAGGCGTTCTTTGTCAGTGACAGGGGGAGGCATTCATAAGGCTGTGCTGTAGGAGTATCGTCCGGTTGAGAAAACCGCTAACTCGCTTCGGGGGAATGGCCGATCGCTGACGTCGCTGGAAGGTAGCCGGTGCGGCTCCGGATACGCTTCGTCTAATCCCCAAGGATGTCGGGACCGTCCCGGCCTTCCCTTCCTGGGTCGAATGCCACTCTATTTGAGCAGCGTCAGCTTTCTCGTTCGGACAAATCCCTCTGCCCTGAGCCGGTACAAATACACGCCGCTGGCCAGGCCACTGGCATCGAACAGCACTTTGAATTCGCCGGGCGGCAGAGCTTCATCCACCAGCAGGGCGACTTTTCTCCCGAGCAGGTCGAAGAGCTCGAGCGTGACCTGCGAAGGTCCGGGCAGCGCAAACTCAATGGTCGTGGTCGGATTGAACGGATTGGGATAATTCTGCGCCAACTGGAATTCTGTCGGAATGGTTTCCGAAGGGACCTGGTCCACGCTGGTGACCAGCTCGATGGCATCATACCAGAATCCCGCCTGATGGATGTTGGCGGAATTGCTCACCGCACCAATCACAGGCTGACCCACCGTACCGACGATCCGAAAACGGCTGTCGGACGCCGTTTCCCCTCCGCTGCCAAGCACACGTTTGGGAATTTCAAATTGTGCTTCTGCCCTTTGATGGAATGTTAGCCCAATGGCAAAAACGAGCAGGATTAATCTTTTGTTGGTATCAATCATTCGTATTCTCCTTTCAGGTGTTTAGACTGTAGGCTGTTAGGTTTTTCGCAATGCTCTAATCAACGCGCCTGGATTGAATCGAACCCGAAGGGAAAACACGCTTCCAAGTAAACACGCTGATGTGAGCTCCGGAATTGGGGCGGTCGGTGTTCAAGCTTCAGCTTGTGGGGTGGTTGGGACACCCGGTTTACTGTCATCCAAAACCATGTTCGGCGTGGGTATCGCAAAAGCGTGAACGACTCTGCTCCCCTGCTCCCTGCTATGTCACTCAATTCATCGCTTTGGCTACGGCTGCGCCCTTTTTCCCTTCCCTTGCTGTAAGAGTTTCTGCCGTCTTTCCTGCATCTTGCGCATCCCTTCCGGGTCGCGAGCCCATTCGATACTCCTTTCCTCGCGCTGACCGTACAATTCGGGATGTAGGTAGTACCCACGCTCATAGGCCGGTTTTTCTTCTTCTACTGGCATGCGGTGGGCGTTCGCGAACGCATCCTGACGAATACCGGTGACCTGCCAGGACACTTTCATGCCCGGCTGACCGCCGGCAATCCTAAACCGGTTGCCCATGATTTCCTGGGCAATGTAAAGATCCGGCCCCGGAGCGCCGATGGCGGTAAGCTGATAACGGAAGTCGCGGTTCAAGGCCTCAAACCACTCTGGCAGCTCCACACGGGCTTCACCGGCGGCATCGAGGATGATATTGCCGTTGTAAATATTCATCATATCCGGCGACTCGACGAAGGAGTGGTACAGGTACTTGTTCTGAGGATCCAGCGGATGGTCGATTTTGAAGGCTCCACTTGCCTTGGTTAGATTGCCTGTCACCTGGACGTCACCGCTAAAAAAACCGGCATAGCCATCGGTACTTTTGCCCCATACGCCATATGGAGCGGGGTGAGTCCCACTATTCGCTTCTCCGATCACACCGGTACCCCCGATGCCGCTGGAAAAACCATAGACACCAGCTTCTACACCACCACCTGCCGCAGTAGACCCGAACACACCGTAGCTGTTTGTACTGATACCATTTACACCAATACCCTCACTGCTGACACCTCTTACACCGATTCCGTCATTGGTTTCGCCGTACACGCCCCAGGCAACCGGGCCATTGCGGGCGATACCCGTCACGCCGGTGCCGTTGAAGGCAGAGGAGATCGCCTGGACAGCCCCAATGGTACTGGTTTCATTGTTGATGTTGAATCGTCCTGCGGGGCCGGTGCCGTTCGTTTGAGTTTCGAGCGCCGGGCTGCTGTTGATCGGTTGGTCGATGCGAAAGTAGGCGGCCCGGCCCGTGCCGTTGGTGATGGCCTCGCAGGCATTGCTGGCGTTGAAGTTGCCGGTCACCTCCACCAACGGCGTGCTGTCGATCCGGAAAAGCCCGGCTGAGCCAGTCCCAAAGGTTTCGCCCAAAAGCGCGGAGCTGCTGTTGATCCCCGTAATACCGAAGTATCCCGCCCCACCGTTGGCGCCTTCATGCTGAACCGAGAAGGCGTCACTCTCCTCAAAGGACGTTCCAGAAAAGGGCAGCGTTAACCCACCCCCGGATGGGGGAGTGTCCCACCGGACTCCTGCGCGCGTAAAGCTCAGGACCTGGCCCACAGAGGCTCCGGTTGTATCGATCTTCGATAGGGTCACCGCCCCATCGGCGATTTTGCTGCTGGTGACAGCATTATCAACGATCGCCTGCGCATTCAAACTATAGGGCGAGGCGGTAAGCTGAATACGTGGGGTGAGCTCCTGCACCTGCCCGGAGCCGATCGAAATCCCGAGCCAGTATGGCCTATCAAACAGGAGATTCAGCGGATTCACGCTCCCCAGGATCACATTGAATAGCCCATCGCTGACTGAAACCAACTGTCGCTCGAACCAAATCCCCGCGCCCCCTGCGGCCGTTTCGTAGAGATTGAAATTGATCTGGTAATTGCCGTCCTGCACCCGGTTACCCTCTGCATCGGTCAAGACCCCCTGGTAGCTGATGGTCTGGGGAATCTGGCCCCAGGCCAATTGTCCCGATGACATCAAGAGCAAAAAAAGTAAGAGCCCTCTAAAAAAAAATTTGTTTCTCATTTTTCTTCCTCGCCATGCATTGTTCCAATCTTTCCGTGTTTCAGATCACGTTTCAACGTTTTAGTGACCCTGTTTTCATCTTGCTCCATGCTTCGCCAGCCGCGCCCAGGCTCGTATCCGCGGCGAAGATGCGTATAAATAATGGATATTCGCCGGATCGTTCAGGTCGATCTGCCCGCTCCGAATCCTGTCGATAACGTCGTTTTCTCTTAAGGTTCTCCGGCGCTGAGCACGATATCGCTGTTGCATTTCCCACTTTTTCCTGTATTGCGGCGGATTAAAGAGCATCTTAGCGCCTTCCCACGACTTCGACGCCGTTATTTCGGCTCCCTTGCCGGCCTGATACAACAGCACGACAACAAAAGCTCCCGGGCCCTTTTTGAACGCTTTACCCAGGCTCCACTTTGACGCACCGGACTTTTCTGCCAGAAATGTTGCCGTTTCTGTTGCGACTGCAGCAGGCGCGCCGACCAACCTCGTGGTTGCCCTTTTGAATACAGCCGCCCCGGCTTCCTGCGTCAAAACAGCTTCTACAGAGGCACCGACGGAACGCCCCTTCACCTTTTCTTCGGCTGCCTTGCCGACCAGCGCGCCGACCTTCAGCATGAGCCGCGCTCTTCTGCTCAGGCCTTCTTCCGGAATATTTTCCAGGACACTCTGTCCGAGCTTGATCGCACGCTTGCGGGGATCGCGCTCTCGAAAGGCGTCAATTGCCTTTACTATTTTGACCGATTGGTCTATTCTTGATGAGATTTCAGGTTCTTCCCCGGTCGGGTCAACAAAAACGATTGGATTGTTGACAACATAGGTGTAAAGATTCAAGCGCCGGAGGTCCAAAACACCACCCGTACTTGTTAACATCATGGGGTCGGCAGAAGTCCAGGAAACCCGTTGAGCATCATAGTATCGTGCGCCATAATAATGGAAGCCGGTCTCATCGTCAATTTCCTTGCCGTTGAATCCGTACTTCACATTTCCGGCTCCCTGTGCCGCCAATATCCGGCCATAAGGACCGTACCTCAACCCGGTCTCCTCTTTTTTGCCGTATGGTGTGGTCAGAAAAGTGATGCTTCCCAAGTGATCGGCATGGAGATGTGTTGCCTGTCCTTTCGCGTCCACGCGCGCCACCCGCGTCTGATCGTCAAAAACATAGAGAAATTCCTGCCCATCTCTGATTTCAAGCACTTTGTCCACGTAGTAAACAGTATGAACTTTACCGCCCTTCTTCACCCGCTTCATCGTCCGGACCCCAGTCGGATCGTATCCATACGTCGCCACGGTCCCGTCATTCTTCTCTGCCCTCACTAAACGGTCCTCATAATCCCAGGATAACTTCATCTCCGACGTCTTCTCCAGATTGCCATTGTTGTCGTAAGTCAGAGTAACGCTGCCATAGCTGTCCAGCGTATGCGGCCTGCCTTCGGTATCGTACTTCAAAATGCCTGGAGCCAGATCGCTCTTTTGAATCATGTTTCCGATGTTGTCGTAGCCGTAGGCGATGTTGTAACTGACCGCACCCTGACTCTGAGCCCGAACAAGCTGGTAGAGCGCATCGTACTGGTAGGTTTGTTTGGCAGGGGACGTGGTTTTGTCCTCAATGCCCAGAATGTTTCCGACTTTGTCATAACGATAGACCAGGTACTGAAGATCGCCAGCCTTGCCTCCTTTGCTGGTGGTCTGGAGGGTGTCCAGCCAGAAGGTCTGCGGGTCGTAACGGTAGTCGGTGCGGACGCCATTCGCATACAGGATGCTCTGCCGCTGCCCCCTGGCATTGTGAGTGATTTCTGTTACATAGCCCGGGATGCTGTGCAACCGATTGCTCTCGTCATATTTGTAAATCACGGCAGTCTGTTTGGAATTCGGACAGATTGTCTGGCTCAAGCGGTCCATGGAGTCGTACCGGTAACGGGTCATGAACTTCCCCTTCAGACCCTTGAGCTGTCGTTTTTTCCATTGGATGCGACCGCGCTGGTCATAACTGTACTCTATCTTTCCGGAGCGGTCTTCGACTTTGGCCAGACGACCGATGAGGTTCTTGCCCGCGCCGGAGTCATAGCTGTTCTTCACCACTGGCTTATTCGAGCCACTGCCCAGATAGTATTTTTTTGTCAAACGGTTCAGCTTATCATACTCGTATTTGATCCACTGGCGTTTGTTGTCCCTTCGATAAATGAGATTTCCATTTGGGTCGTAAAAATAGACCCGGGTACCGGTATTGGGCTCATAAGACCGCATCTTACGGCCCATCAGATCGTACGTGATGTGACGTTTGTTGGCGGCTTTGCCCGTTGCATCGGTGATCTCGACGAGATTGCCGTTGAGGTCGTAGCGATACTGGGTTGCAATGGGTTTGTTCGCGTTGCTGGCGTACTCCACGACCTTGATCAAGCGTCCGAAGGCATCCTGAAACGTCTTCCTTGGAGTGCCATAATGCAGGCCGGCGGTCCGTACATCTTCCTCATCATAGGTGTCCGCCTGCCAGGGCTGGTGCTTGACCTGGCTGAATGTGCCATTGGGATTGAGGGTCTTGACCAGATGCCCCAGGGGATCGTAATAGAGTTTGGCCGAGATGTTTTTCTCGCCAGGACGGGGAGATTTTTCTCCGGGGACATAGTCGAATCCCGTCGAGTAGAAGGGCAAATACTGCTTTTTGGGCTTGCCCCGGGCGTTGTACTCGGTCCAGCCGCTGACCCGGACTTTGCCATCCCTGGCCTCAGCGCGCGTCTGCACGGCTCGACCCAGGCCATCGAAAAACATGCGGGTGACGTAGGTGTCTTTTTCGGAGGTTGGGTTGCCCGGACTCGAGCGCTTGCTCACCATTTGCTCCGGTTTCGGTGGCCGTTCTCGCAGCCAGGTAGTCACGTAAGGCGGCGAAGGGTTGGCGTGACCCGCGGCAAGCTGCTTGCGATAAATATCGAGGGTGTAAACGTACCATTGTGTCGGATAGTCCTCACTGTCTCCGGGGCGGATGACCCGTTGCACGAGACCGAGTTTGTCAAAGCGATAGAGGGTGGTTGCCCCGTTGGGGTCGGTGTGTTCTGTCATACTGCCGGCAACATAATCGTATTTTGCTGCAATGACGTGACCGAGTGTATTTTTCACCTTCACCGGGAAAATATCGTACGAGTCGTAGTCCACCGAGAGCGCCTTGTTCCCCATCGGGCCCTTGAACGTTTTCACGAGACCGTACTTGCCGTACTCATATCGCGCCGCATCCATCCATTCATTGATTGGGAGGTCAGAGAATTGGCTGTAGTTCACATCCCCATAAGCCTGCTGCCAGATTTGCGGGGTAAGGATGCGCTGCCGCACACGATGTAGTTTTCCATCCGTGACCTGGCCAGGCCCCAACCCCACGTATGCTTTGCCGTCATAGTAGTTTTCCACCTCGCCGAGTACGCTTCCGTTGCCATCGGTCTCTCTGGTTTTCCAGGGCACCACGATGTAGTCACCCGGGTTGTCGTTCACGGCATACTGTGTTTCGGATATCTTTTTGTCATCCCCTGGGGTGTCAGCGGGAACGTCCTGGTTGTCCTGCCACCCGGCGACCTCACCGTAGTTGATTAACTTAATCCGGTTGCCGTGCTTCAGATCGTATTCGTACACCACGGCCGTGTGCCGGGGGGTGTCGGTTCTTTCGTAGGTACTCGTCAGGGTACCGGCCAGATAGGGGAAGAAAACGTAGCGCTTCCGCATTCTTCCCAGGGAATCCTCTGCCTCAACGGTGTCAATGGCGACACTTTGCCAGCGGTTGCGCACAACCTGATACGGCTTGTCTTGCAGGGGCGAGCCATCCAGGCCGTAGACTTCCTGCCGCAGCAGCAGACCTCGCATGGAGCGCTTCTGTTCGGCATGCCAGCGGTCCGTGCGCTCATTGTAGCCCACATCGTAGTATTCTTTTACCAGCTCGTCCGGAGAACCAGTATCCCCCAGCGCGCGCGACTCGGCATATTGGAAGCCGCAGAATTGCTTGTCCCGCCCGTTGTAATAACCGTCGTGGTAGGTGTAGGTCGAAACTACTTCATTATTGCTGATCTTGTCGATGAGCCTGAGTTGCGCCACGACCTTGACCGCGATGGGTAGCTTCATCTCCCAGGGCCGGCCCGACTTTCTGGCCGCCAGATAATCCTGGATCACCGGTTTGTATTTGATCTCGGTGGTGAGTCCCATGTTGTTGTCGATTCGGATCAGCAGGTTGGGGTAGCGGTCCGTTCCGACAAAGTCGAAATAGCGGTAGTTGGTGCGATCGCTGCGGCGCACCGGCGTGCTCCACACCAGATCACGGGAGCCGTTGCCGTTCATGTCGGCCAGGCGAACGTCGGCGTCGCCCCGCGCGTAGGGTGAGGATTTCAGTTCGCGCCTCGGCCCCCAGCTCTCGCCGTGCAGGTTGAACCAGTAGTAGACGCGTGTGGCATCGACATAGACCAGATCCGCGAAGCCGTCGCCGTTGAGATCGCCGGTGAGAAAGCGGCGGCGCTGAAAGCGCTTCATGGGCAGCCGGGGCGTGCCTTTCATGCGCACCACGGGCACAAACCGCAGGTAGCCCCGATGGGCCCAGTAGCGGATGTGGCCGTTGTGCACGCTGACCAGATCCTGGAGTCCGTCGCCGTTCATGTCGGCCAGGCGGGCATCGCCATCGGGCAAGTCATAGGAGAAGAACGTGCCCGGCTCCTCGCCGAAAATCGCGCTGGCGCGGCGGGAGACAGGATGTGCCCAGGCTTTCCCCTCCAGATTGAGCCAGAAAGTGAAATAGCGCCGGTCGGTGCGAATCACGTCTGTCAGGCCATCACCGTTGACATCCACCAGCCGGACGTTCGGGTCTTGGAAGGAGAAGCCAGGCAGTCGACGATAGCGGACGAACTCCGTCCATTCCCGATCTCCGTAGTTGCGCCAGTAGCCGGGGGAAGTCCCCTGGCTGAACAGCAGATCACTGCGGCCGTCGCCATCCATGTCCGCCAGCAGCACCCCGTCGTCACGCAACTGGACGCCCTGGGGAGAGCGCCGTACGCGCTGTGCCGGCCCCCACCGGTCCTCGCCGTAGTTGAGCCAGGTGAAGTGACCTGTGGGGGAGGTGTACAGCACATCCGCCAAACCATCGGCATTCACGTCGGTCAGCTCATAGTCCGGATCGAAAAGCGGTTGCGGTGGCCCGCCGCGACCGGTCTGCATGCGCCGAAAGGAGCCGGCAGGATCGAATTCGCTATAGGTCAAGTCGAGTGGCGGCAGGCTGGCGCTGTCGTCGATGCCGTACTGGGTGATTCTCGAGAGCAGGGAAATGGAGGCGTCAGGACTCTGGCGGTACGCTAACGCATACCGCCGGATGCGGTCGGAACGATTCTCCGACGGAATATTGAGCCGGACGAGGACCTCCCGGCAGCGCAGGCTGGTCTCAACGCCGAAGCCAGCGCGGTAGTGGGTGAAAGAATCGGGCCGGGCCTCGTAGGCGAAATCCACGGCGTAAATCGCATATTCAATGCTTGCCAAATAGAGATTGCTCCCGCCCGTACCCCAATAGTGGTACGAAATCTGGTTGCCCTTACGGTCCGCGGCCCGTGTCAGCAGCCAGCTCAGGATTCTGCCATTTTTTTCGATGCGACTGGCCTCTCGATCACCGAAATAGTAGCGTGTCCCGTCTTGAGTCCACACTTCCCACCAATCCCCGACCTGCGGACCGGCACTTTTCCGGTGAATGATGCGCGCGAAGAGTCCCTCGTTGCGGGGACGGTACCGGCCGCTGCCAATGGGCACCAGCTCGGTGCCGTTGTAGGTGAACGTGTCTTTGTCATCATCATAATCCGGAACTCCGTTGCCGGTGGAGCGGCTAATCTGACCCACAGCAATCGTCCATCCCAGACCGAAAGCGGTGTTGCCCCAGCCGGTGGAATAATTGAGCACCAGGGCGGGGCCGAACCCGTTTCGCCCGGCAGGCACTGAGAGCGGCACGGCATACGACCCGGTGCCGCTGTTGAGATCCGGGACGAATGTTTCTCCTAAGCCGCGGACGCCGCCGCCACCGCTGGGCAGACTCAAGACCTGCGGGGCCGCGCCAGACTTATTTTTCGATGGGGCAGGGAACAGCACCCGGACTGGCGCCGCGAATACCGCGGCCAAAAGACAGGTAGTGATGATGCGATTTTTCATGGCGAACGATCTCTGAAAAAGAATTTTAATAACAGGAATAGAGACAAACACTTACATCAACTTGATCTCAAAAACTTTTTTTACCACGAAGCGCACGAAGTTCACGAAGGAAGTTACCAACAGCAATGCTACGAACAAATCAGATATGAAACTTAATATGTGTAAATTCAATAAGTTAAGATTACTTATGGGTGAACTCTTTACTCTGTTTTTCTTCGTGCTCTTCGTGGTTCATGAATTTTCCAGGCTAGGTGCTCTTCTCTTCGAATTCATATTGAATAAAAACGATGAGATCGGCGACCTGACTCGCCTGTGCGGTATTTGTCAGCTTGATGTTCCAGGCCCCGGTTATCGCGACCTGGTCAGAAAGCGGCAGATCGCTCATTTTGGTCGGATCGCTGCTGAAGCCGTCCGCACCCGTGAGCGCATTGATGGTCAGCCCGGACGAGCCGGTGTGCGTAATGGTCATCCCGATTCCTTGCAGGCCACGGCCATCTTTGTCCACCGCCTGCACGATCACCTTTTTGACTTTCTTGTTTTCAGCATAAAGCGGGAAATCCCCATGCAGCAACTCGAACGCCACGGCGCCTCCTGAAATGCCAAAAAACTCGTCCGGGAAATGATGACGCAATGAAAACATGGCGACCCGATCCAATGGCTTGCCGTTGGTGAGCTCGTGCTCATACTTCTGAACCAGGGTCTTGACTTTGTTTTCCAGCTCCGCATCATAGAAGGCGTCAAAATAGAGAATGACCTGGACGTCGGCAATGGTGCGGTAATCGACGTCGTTCAAGTTTTTGGGAAGCTCGAGTTTCCAGACCCCCCCCAGGCCGAAGTCCTCGAAGGTTTCACGGACTTCGACTTCTGCGGGAAAGATCACCCCATCCCGGCGCAGGTCGTACTTCGACAACACCAGTCTCGCTGAGGGCAGTTGATAGGCGTGCACGCCACCCACTTCCACCGAAGAGAGACCCCTGGTGATCATCTCCCGGTAAGCCTGGTTGAGCTTTGCTTCAGTTGGAAGCAGCCGGGCAGTCGATGTTCCGAGCGTGCCATCTTTGGTGCGCACGATGAACGTCCCGAAGTTCGTCAGGCTGCCCTTGAACCCTTCCGGGCCAACCAAACCTTGAATGGCGAGCTCGACCCGCCGCAGTCTTCGTTGATAAGTTCCCGGATAGGCCTTGTCAAAGTCATAAAGCTCGGTGGCGAAAATCATCTCCCCGCTATGGAGGAATTGGACGAACTGAATGGGATATTTTTGCCGCAGCGAGATGACGTGCTTGACGTGGTTGCGTTGCTTCAGCGACAGCGTGCGGTCGTACTCCATCATCAGCAGATCCTGAAGGAGAAAATCGCCCGCCATGAGATTCTTGAGCTCGGCGCGGCCGTAGTCGAATTTCACAAACTGCAAATCGGGCCGGTCAGATTCAAAGGCCAGCGCTCGTTCGGTCAGATAGGCGGTTCGGATACCTGCATCCAGATAGGTTTGTTTAATGCGCTTGAGCGATTTGGCCAGGTTGAAGTAAAGTTCTCGCGTGAGCTCTTTGGTTTCCAGGTAGCGCATATTTTCGTAGACAAAGTCCTGTTTGATTCGGGCGATCGACTCTTCGAGACCTGCAATAACGGCCTGTTTGGTCGCCATTGATTTATCAAACCGAACCGCCTGTTGCTGGCGAAGCAAGGCCGCGATCTTGCTGTCAGTGCTCATTTCATTGCTGATCTGTCCGGCCATCCAGGAGCCGAAGGTGGTTCCCATGCTGGCGGTAATCGCCAGACTGCTTCCGCCAGAAAACGGCGCGGCCGCAACCCCGGCGAACATCTTGATTGCCCCAAAGAACTGGCCGAAGAAGCCCGGGTTTCTCAGGTCGTGGATCTGTTTGTCAATGGCATTGAGTCTGAGGGTCGCCTGACTGATGCGATCTTCGGCTATTTTTTGTCGAAGCCGCGCCATTTGGGCCGGATAACCAGCGATTTGCGACTCTTGCTGCAACAGGCGCACCTGGTACTCTTGATCTTCTGCTTCTTTCTTGAACTGAATGTAACGCAGCTCGGTCTGGATGGCCAGGTTGGCGTATTCTTTGGCCCGATTGAACAGGAACGCGTAACGTTGCGCCGGCACGTACCCCTCAGTATAGCCCAAGTAATTGAGATGTTTGTCGATTTTGAACATCTGCATTTTGGCATGGGAAACGGCCTCGATCACCAGAGGATTGGTTGCCTGGCCCCAGACGCCGCCGCCTGAAGGCTGATCGGATTGCATGCCCCAGGAGCCGCCGCCAGTCGGCATCCCCGATAATTCACTCAGCAGTTGTTCATCTAACTGATTGGCGCGGGCAATTCTGCTATCAATGTGAAGCTTGTCGTTTTCAATGAGTGCGAAAAGTGCGGCGGGAAACTGATCCACCGCTGACTGGTATTTCACCTTTGCACTGTCGAGGCTGGCCTGCTGGTCTTGCGGAATAAGTCCGTGAGCGCTTCTGAAGAAATGGTCTCCCCAGGCCAAAAAATTGGTCGCGCGCCGGATGCGAATCAGTTTCCTTTCTGCGTCACTCAATTGAAAAGGCGCAAACCTCTCTCCAAATCGATCTGGTTTGGGGAAGAGTAATCTCCTGTAGATCTGCTCAGCCGCTCTGAAATCACCCAGGCCCCGGTACGCTTCTGCCCGCAGCATCTCTACATTGAACCCATTGAAATGATCGACGCGCTGGTTATACTGATTGATGACGTCTGCGGAGACATTGATTTTGTAATTCTTGATCTTCTTGAGATAGCCATCGATCCCGGGTTGTATTTCCTGGTTTGAATAGGAGGGGCATCCCGGACAGTCAACCCAGTAATACCCACCATCGATAATCTCATCAATACTGGCCTTTATGTAATCCGGGCCGCCAAGCTCGGGCGGAATGTTCGTCAACTCGGCCAGAACTTTTCTAGTGATCTGTTGCGGCACAATCTTGCCAACCCCGCCCAATTCATTCAGGGCTTGTGTATACTCTTCTTTGACTAAATGATCGTATCCTTTGTAAAGTCTTTCGATACCGTGCAGCCAAACATCCTGCCACATCTTTCTCTCTTTCTGAATGAAAAGGGTCGTCAAGTTTGTCGTGCCAACGGATCGTTTGAGTCCTGATGTTGTTGAGATGGTGTTGATCCTGAATTCGAGTTTTACGGCTTCTTCGATGGACAGGGACGCGAGCGCCTTGGTGATTTCCTTCTGCCATTGTTTCAAAGAGGTCCGGTCGAGAATCTCTTGCATCAAGACGATTCGGTTCTCAGGATAAGCCGCAAAATTGGAAGATGATGCGAACGCCGTCGTGAAAAACAAAATCAACAATAAGAGTCCTGAACACAAGGGTCTCATCCACAGTTGGCGACCTGTCGTGCGTATGGAGACCTTTCCAGGAAGGCTGTTCAGATTTCTGCGGGTCATTGTTTTTACCTCCTTCTGTCTGTAGCCGCCACATCATACCGCTTTGCTGACGGGGCGGGCTTCAATCAATCTTTTGATTTCTTTTGACAGTCCATTTTCCTATCAGGTACGTTTCTGCGTCTGAGATTACATAAAAATTCTTCATTTCAGCA